>JBCCFB010000112.1:0-18859 GCA_039029995.1 Planctomycetota bacterium | reverse complement strand
TCCGCGAGGCGATCGGGGATTTGAATCGGCGCGGCAACAACGTTGTCGTTGTCGATCACGATCCAGATGTCATAACGGCTGCGCAACGTGTAATTGAGATCGGACCGGCCGCTGGTGTCGCCGGTGGTGAAGTCGTTTTCGATGGGACACCGGAGAAAATCGTCAAAGACAAGAGTAGCATCACCGGTCAGTACCTTTCCGGTGAACGCGGCTATCTGATGTCCGAACGCCGCAAGCCGCGAGGCAGAATCAAGTTGCACGAAGCTTCGGGCCACAACTTGAAAAACATCGATGTCGAGTTCCCGTTGGGATGTTTATGTGTTGTAACGGGTGTTAGCGGAGCCGGCAAAAGCACACTCGTTCAAGAAACGCTTTATCCTGCAATCTGTCGGAAGCTGCAGAAAAATTCGGATGCTCCCCTGCCCTTCCGGGATGTAACGGGCCTGGGGCCGGTCAAGGATGTGGTTCTGTTTGACCAATCCCCTCCCGGCAAATCCTCGCGTAGTAATCCCGTTACCTACGTAAAGGCTTTTGATGAGATCAGAAAAGCGTTTGCAGAAACCCAGGATGCAAAATCGCGCGGGCTGACCGCAAAACATTTCAGCTTCAACGTAAAGGGCGGCCGCTGCGACCGTTGTGAGGGTGATGGCTTTCTCAGAGTCGACATGCAGTTTATGGCGGACATCCTGATGAAATGTGAGCAGTGCAACGGCGCGCGCTATCGCGATGAGGTGTTGGCCGTTAAGTACCGCAAGAAAAATATCGCCGATGTTCTGAATATGACAGTCCGTGAAGCATTCTCGTTTTTCCGCGGACAGGTAAAATTACAATCGCGACTGAAGGCGTTGATTGATGTCGGGCTGGAATACATCCGGCTTGGACAGTCTTCCGCGACGATGTCCTCCGGCGAAGCTCAGCGATTGAAACTGGCTTTGCATTTGAATGTGACCACTCGCGGGCGATCACTGTTCGTCCTTGACGAACCGACTTGCGGGTTGCACATGAATGACGTGGCCAAGCTTGTCGAGTGTTTTGAGTCGCTGATTGCGGTGGGGCATTCCCTGATTGTCGTGGAACACGATTTGAGTCTCATCAAACATGCAGACTGGATCATTGATATGGGGCCCGGGCCGGCAGATGACGGCGGCATGGTCGTCGCTCAGGGTACGCCGGAAGAAGTTGCGGTCAACCCGGATTCGATTACCGGAAAGTTTTTGAAGAAGGCTCTCGATATCTAGCGAGCAAGCCTGATCAGGCCGGGCTTGATCGAAACACATCGCAGGAGCCGTCATTTACGGGCGGCTGCGACAGAGTTAATAGGCGATAGAAATGAGTCAGGAGAACGAAAAACTCGAACCCGAACTTGAGCGTTACGCGCGTCAGATCCGTTTTCCGGGAATGGGTATCGACGGGCAGCGCAAGTTGCTTGATGCGCGCGTGTTGCTTGTCGGTTGCGGAGCTCTGGGGTCGGTGATTGCTAATACTCTGGTGCGTGAGGGAGTGGGGTTTATTCGCATCGTTGATCGTGACTTTCTGGAAATGAACAACTTGCAACGTCAGGTCTTGTTTGACGAAGAAGATGTGAAATCCGGACTGCCCAAAGCCATTGCAGCAGCAAACAAGCTGAGACGGATCAATTCGGCGGTCGAAATTGAAGCGATCGTCAGTGACGTCAATTCGACGAACATCAATGATTTCGCTGGCGATGTTCAAATGGTGCTCGACGGAACTGACAATTTTGAGACTCGTTTCCTGATCAACGATTTCTGCGTCAAGAACGGTTTGCCCTGGACTTTTGGAGGTTGCCTGGGCATGGACGGGCAAACGCTCACGATTGTCCCCGGCGAAACTCCCTGTTTGAGTTGTCTGATGCAGGATGGGCCTCCGCCACCGGGGACGACACCAACATGTGATTCTTTCGGGATATTGTCGCCGGTTATCAATCTGGTTGCTGCGATCGAGTGCGCAGAAGCGATCAAGATTCTTTCAGGGAATATCGATCGGGTGAACCGGAAGATGATGGTTTTCAGTCTGTGGGAGAACCACATGCGGCAACTCGAAGTTTCGTCGTTGCGCGAAGGCGGGAATTGCCCCACCTGTCAGCAGCATGACTTCGCCTGGCTGGAAGGCCGGCGCGGTTCCAGCATTGCCGTGTTGTGCGGCCGCAATGCGGTACAGTTGAAATTTCCCGATCGTCCTGAAGTTGACCTTGCATCACTTGGTGCGAGACTCAGTCAACTTGGGAGCATAAACGTCAATGAGTTCCTTTTGAGGTTTTCGGTCGATGACTATACGTTGACCGTCTTCGAAGACGGCCGCGCTATAATTGGCGGTACAGACGATGTAGCAGTCGCAAAAAAGTTGTACGCGCAGTACATCGGAAGCTGATGTTCTGCGGTCGGCGTTATAAATTCGCGCAGAGGATGAAGTTTTAATTGAATTCTGAACGCCATACTCCTCGAATCGAACCTGTTGACGTTCCGGCTGAGTTTCGTCACCTGATTCCACTCGCGGAACAATACGGAGTGGCAGACGATGGCTGGCGGGTTCGGAAGCTTCGGGGCCATCCTTTTCGGACGGATACATCGCGTTCAGCGCGCTTCGAATGGCCGCTGTAGAAGCCTGAATCGATTCCTGAGTACTTCAACGTTTGGAACTCCACGCCGAAACGGTAAACACTCGATGAAAACTCCTGTTGAAATTGCCGAATCAATCGCACAGCACATCGCCAGCGTCTATCTGCGACCGTCGATGCATGTCGGTTCTGTCGAGGCATCGTATTCCGCAAACGCGCTGGATAGTCTTCTGTATGGGCTTCACTATCAATGGGCTTTTGCTTGCGAAAAGAAGAGTGAGTTCCAGGACGCAGTCTCCGCACAACATAAAAAAGCAGAATGCAGTAGCTTTGGCTTTGCCGATGCCTTTCGACGTATTCATAAAGGTGACGATAACAAGCAGGCGGCCTGCTTCGTGTTGCGGAACTGGCGGGAGATATCCATAGCAATGCAGATGCCCACAACCGACCGGGCGGGGCGCTGTGCGTTGGAGGCTGAATTCTAGTTGTTTGAGAAGGTGCGGTTGCGCCGCGACCGGTCGCGATGAGAACATTAGTGTTCTGATTGTTCATGCATTATTGAACGACTAATCTGTTGAAAGGTGAGCCGGCAATGTCTTTGGAAAATTGCGCGGGTAGACGTTCAACATAGTTAGACTGAAAGTGAAACCCGTTGTCCGAGCTATTCAATGCACTAGGTGAACTGCTGTGGCTTCTGCTGTCGTTGATCGGCAGGCCCATCGGGATCATCGCCCGGATATTTCAAGCCGTTTTCGGCAGACGGATCAACCAGGGTACGGAGAGTGACAGTTGCGGCGCGATTGCCAACCCGATTCAGGTCTTCGCATTTTCTTTGATTACGGCTGTGGTATCGTCCGCGATCGTATCGGCAGCCTGCTACTTTGTCTGGCAAACAATGTTCGCCGCAAATCTGGGAGGCGGCATTTCGTTATTCCTTGGAATCACGGGCGCGATCAAGGCCGCCTTTGATTGAGCTTGCAACTTGCGGGCTAACCATTTCCGGTTTTGATCACCCGTTCATTTTTTAGCCTTCCCCGGCACAGGGGCCTGGCTTCCCCGGTAGCTGCGGCGGAATGACGACAAAGACTCAGGATCGCCGGTTCTACTTCGATTTCTCATGAGGGGCGCAAATCGGCGGCCATTAGTTAATGAGGTTCTTTGCCCGACAAAAGTTGGCGTGACGCCTCGAACGTGGCTAGATTTGTAAGTGACTTTTCAAACCGGTCTTATTTCGGGGAATCACAATGCAGAGAATTCTCTTTTGCGCGTTGCTGATGATAGGTGCATGTGTGTGTAACACCAGCGCCAATGCTGATACTATTTTCTTCCAGCCGGGATTTACGGATGAAGTGTGGCGTTTCGATACCGACTCCGGTACCGAGACTTTCGTAGGCAACATGGGTATCTCCGCCGGATCGATGGGCTTCTCATTTCTTGGTGATACCCTGTATGCATTTAATCGGGACGACGGCGGGCTTTATACCGTCGACACAAGTAGTGGTGCGGCTTCGCTGGTAGGTTTCAGCGGCCTCAATTCGGCGGAGTCATTGACTTTCGACGGGGCGGGTAATCTCTACACGATGGAGGGCTTCGCGCTGATCCAGTTGTCGATCCTGGATGGGTCTGCAACGTCACTGGGATCACTTTCCACCAACATCGATGGACTTTCGTACGATCCGATCAGCGACCGGATCATCGGGGTCGATTCCGGTACCTTGTATGAAATCGATCCGGGGACACTGATGTCAACCAGCATCGGAAGTACGTCCGGCGCCGATGAAACCCTTGCGTTCGGTCCGGACGGGACGCTCTACGGCCACGGTGACGACTTTATGTTTTATGAAATCGATCTGACTACCGGTGGCGCGACGTTCATCGGAAACACGTCTTCACGGTTCGTGTTCGCCAGTGCAGTCAGCCAGGTGATTCCTGAGCCCGGTTCCTTTCTGATTTGCGCAGGTTCGATTGGAATGCTGGTCCTGCGTCGTCGTCGTTAGCCTGGTGTCAGGCAGAATGAGGGATAAGCAGGCGGGGTAGGCTTCGCCTGCTTTTTTATCGACAGTTCAGACGGTCGTGTTTTTCCGGGCGTTATTTTAAATCGCCTCGAGCTTCGAGATAAGCATCGACAAGCTGCTTGAATCGGCGGTCAAGTTCCTCGCAGTGTTCGGCTTTGGTCGCTTCGTCCTGAAGTTCGAAACCGAACGTCCAGTGGAATTCGATTACTTTCTGTTCAACAACGAGGGTTCCTTCAATTCCGGTTTCATTGCAGTAGTCAATAAAGCCGGTCAGTTCGGACTCAACGTTGTTCACGATGGATTCGATGGGCGCTCGTCCGAATCGTGGCATTCGCGCCATCCAGCCACCGATCTTTTTCGTCTTCGTGTGGGTCAGCCAGACCTGTCCGACTCCGTAAAACGCCCAGACGAGTCCCCGGAATGAAGAGATCAGCGCGCACGGAGTAGGCCAAAGCCGGAATCCGGCTGCTTCGGTGCGGAAGATCAGGTGACGACCACCATAACGCTTGACGACCTCGTTCAAAGTCTGATAGCGGGCGCGGTCGTGTTCGTCAGCTGCGATTTGTTGAGGAGTTTTTTCCATTGCGGACTGATGGTGACAAGTTGTTTATGGAAAGAGATTTTTGTCGTTCGCCCGACCGTTTGCAAGTCGCGGCGGAACATGTCTAGGCGATGGAAAACAGTTCGATGACATGATTGTCAGGGTCGCGCAGGAAAATCTGTACCGGCCCGTCGGGACGCTTTTTTGGTCCGTCGTCGAGTTGCACCCCTTTACTGTTAAGCCATTGGGCCGCTGCGTGTGCGTCTTCCACCTGCAATGCAATATGGTGACCTCGGGAAAGTCGTTTTACTTTACGGTTACCCCATCCGGCTTCTCCGGCAAGTTCACCTTGCAGCGTCAAATGTATTTCGGCTCGAACAGTCTTCCCGGGGGAAGGCTGTTCGGTCCCGAACCAGAGTCCTTCGAAATCGAATTCCGGTCTAGGCAGTTCGAAAAGGCCGAGTACCTCTTTAAAGAACTCGCGTGATCTGGCGAGGTCGGCAACGATCAGAGTTACATGATCGAGTTTTTTAAACTGGATCGTCGAGGGCATCAGTAGGTCCTGCAAAAAGTATCGACAGGTTCAGCCCGGGGCCGGCGACTGCCGTGAAAATATGAGTTCTGGTAGATTAACACTTCATCCTTTGCTGCGACACTGCTCCCGACGATACACACCGGTTTCGATCAAGCCGCGCCTGTCACAAACAGAAAGCGAATCACTCAGAATGGCCAGGCCAATAAGCAATCCGGCAAATGACAATACGCCGGCAGAAACGGTGGGAGACACCTGAAGCATGGGAAACACCCGAATCATGGGAGAAGAATCATGGGGGACATAGTGATGGGGGACATAGTGCAGGACTGTCTTGACTACACCCTGTTTTCCTGGATGAAACAGGCGGGCCTGGATCCGATTGATGCGCACCGCGCCGACGGTGTCTATATCTATGATCGTGACGGCAAGCGATACATCGACTTTTCATCGCAATTGATGAACGTGAACATCGGTCATGGCCATCGGCGCATCAAAGAGGCGGTCACTGATCAGATGGATCAGCTGAGCTACGTCTATCCGGGCATGGCAACCGAAGCGAGAGGAACTCTGGGGCGTAAGCTGTCAGAGATCACTCCGTCGCGTCTGACAAAGACATTTTTTACGCTTGGTGGTGCTGAAGCCGTTGAGAATGCGATCAAGCTGGCGCGAGCAGTAACCGGTCGAAGCAAGATCGTATCGCTTTACCGCTCCTATCATGGATCAACCTATGGCGCAATGTCCGCTGGTGGTGATCCGCGCCGCTTCGGCATGGATAGCCACCCGGTGCCGAACCATGTTCATGTCGAGAATCCGTATTTCTATAGATGTCCCTGGAACAGCCGGACGATTGAGGAATGTGGAGAGAACGCCGCAGCCGCGCTGGAGCGAGTTGTTGAATTTGAAAACCCGGGGAACGTTGCTGCAGTGTTGCTGGAAGGTGAAAGCGGATCATCGGGTTGCATCAAGTATCCGCCGAACTACTGGCGGCTTGTGCGCGAAATCTGTGACCGGCACGGGATTCTGTTAATCGATGACGAGGTGATGAGCGGGTTCGGGCGGACGGGAAAAATGTTCGCGGTAGAGCATCACGGTGTCCAGCCGGACATGATGTGCATCGCAAAAGGGTTGACCGCTGGTTACCTGCCTCTGGGCGGCTTGATCGTTTCAGATGAGATAGCCGCGCGTTTTGCCGACGTACCGTTGCCATTGGGGCTCACCTATTCAGCGCATCCCGTCTGCTGTGCTGCGGCTCTTGCGACGCTGGAAGTGTACGAAGAGGACGCTCTGGTCGAACGGGCTGCGGAAACCGGGGCCTACATCGAATCTTGTATAGAAAAGATGAGACAGCAGCATCCTTCCATTGGCGACTTCCGGAACACGGGTTTGCTGGGTTGCATTGAACTGGTGAGGAATCGTGAATCGAAAGTCCCGCTGACCCGTTGGAATGCTCCGGCAGATGAAATGGAGCCGACTCACCGAATTGCAGCGAAGATACGCGAGGCAGGCATGTTCACCTTCGTTCGCTGGAACTGGATATTTGTTGCGCCACCTTTGAATATTTCCCGCGAGCAGGTTGATGAGGGGCTGCAGATTATCTCCAGTGCGATTTCAATTGCTGACGAATATTGCGAGTAGTTTTAGTTGGGCGAAAAATTGAGAGTTCCGACGGAGTGCGGGAAAGGCAGGTCGAAGAGTGATGAACTTTGACGAGATCTACATGCAGGCCGCAATTGCGCAGGCGAAGAAGAGTCTGCGCGAAGGCGGAATCCCGATTGGTGCTTCTCTAGCAATTGACAATACCATTGTCGGGCTTGGCCACAATCGACGGGTGCAGCAGAACGATCCGATTCTTCACGGCGAAACCGATTGCATTCGAAACGCCGGGCGATTGACGGCGGAGCAGTACCGTAGTTCGACGATTTATACGACACTATCGCCCTGCCCGATGTGCAGCGGAACGATTCTGTTGTTTGGAATTCCGCGCGTCGTGATCGCCGAAAACGTAAATTTCATGGGAGCAGAAGAGCTGCTCAAAGAAAACGGCGTTCACGTGATTGTCACAGCGGACGAAGAAATGGAAGCCATCATGGCGAATTTCATCAAAGAGCATCCCGAACTCTGGAATGAGGACATCGGGGAGACGGCTTAGGAAGAATACGGAAATCCACTAATGTCTTTACTGATCAAAAACGGTCGGATCGTCACTGCCATCGACGACTATGTCGCTGACATTCTTGTCGAAGGCGAAAAGATCTCCGAAATCGGCACACAAATCGAAGCTGAAGCTGACGAAGTGATCGATGCATCGGGCCGACTTGTCTTTCCCGGGTTTATCGACCCGCATGTTCACATCTACCTTCCCTTTATGGGGACGTATGCGAAGGACACCTATGAGTCGGCCAGCAAAGCCGCTCTGGTCGGCGGCACGACGACTCTGATTGAAATGTGTTGTCCAGCCCGCGACGATTCCCCGCTTGAAGCGTACGAGTTGTGGAAGTCGAAAGCCGAAGGCCTATCCGCCGTCGATTACAGTTTTCATATGGGCGTCACAAAGTTCGATGAACAGACGGAAAAGGAACTGCGTGAAATCGTCGCCGATGGAATTGCGTCGTTCAAAGTCTTCCTTGCGTACGAAGGGGCGTTTGGAATTGATGATGCAGAACTGTTCAAGACGCTGAAACTGGCGAAAGAACTGCGCGTCATCGTGACGGCTCATTGCGAAAATGCGATCGCTGTTTCGCAGTTGCAGAATGAACTGCTTGCGGCAGGTAAAACAGGACCGGAGTTTCACGAGCCATCACGTCCGGAATCGGTTGAGACTTCCGGTGTGAATCATCTGATGACTTTTGCGGAGCTGACCGGAGCGCATGTCTACGTTGTTCACACATCGTGCGAGGGTGCGGTGCGTGCGGCGGAAGCTGCACGATTCCGCGGAGTCAATGCGTGGATTGAGACGGTGATCCCGTACCTCGTATTGGACAAGACGTACGCGGAACTACCGGACTTCGAAGGTGCAAAATATGTAATGTCTCCTCCCATTCGCCATAAACGCAACCAACCCGTGCTCTGGGAGGCAATTCGAAATCGACTGATCAGCACCGTCGCCACGGATCATGCTCCGTTCGACTTCGCAGAACAGAAGACGATGGGGCGCGATGATTTCACCAAAATTCCAAACGGTATTCCTTCGGTCGAAGATCGCGTGAAGTTGTTTTACACACATGGTGTCGCGACCGGCCGAATTGATTTGAATACCTTTGTCGATGCAGCGAGTACTCAGGCGGCAAAACTGTTCGGTTTGTATCCGCGCAAGGGAGCCATTCAAATCGGCAGCGACGCGGACCTCGTCATTTTTGATCCGGACTACACGGGCAGCATCTCAGCTGACCATCAGATGATGGATGTTGACTACAGTGCGTTCGAAGGCTGGGAGATCAAAGGCCGTGCAGAAACGGTGACGGTCCGCGGAGAAGTTCAGGTCCGCGATGGCAAGTTCGTAGGAACGATCGGCCGTGGTCAGCTGCTTAAACGCGAGCTGACTCACTAAGCGGTTCAGAATCGAGCGGTTCAGAATCGACCGGGTGTTCACGTCTTTCGAAAATCCGCGTAAGAACTTTCAGAAGTTCGAGTCGAACTCGTTCAAAAACCAGCTGGTCAAATTCGTGTCCGCTTTTGCGGTTGAAACCGAATTCTCCATGCCACCGATCTATGGTCGGCAGTGATGCGCGAATCCAACCCGATTCGCCGAGGCTACCCTCGACGTTGCGCAGAATGATAGTTCCATGATTGGTTTGAAGCGTGACGTCAGCCGTCAGATTACGCGAACTCCGGGAGGTCACGTCCGGCGTGCACGTTCTTATTTGTAGAGTGTCTTCCGCTCGTTGTGCGGTGACGCAATCGAGTGGGCTTCTACCGGCATTCTCATTCGGCCTGGCGAGGCGGGTATAAATCGTTGTGGTTTCCAGTTTCGCGTGTCCGAGCATTTTCTGAACGAAGCGGATGTCGGCACCATTTTCGAGCAGGTGAGTCGCGAATGCATGGCGGAGACTGTGCGGAGATATGGGCTTTTGAATGCCAGCCGCGATTCTAGTGGCTGTGATCACACGACCGACCGTTCGCGGAGACAGGTGTCGTTCCGGCGACGAACTGCTGAATACATAGCCATTTTGTCCTGAAAGCTCTGCAAGCATTACCAGTTGGTCACGGAATGAGGCAGGTAGAAAGACGACGCGGTCAACAGATCCTTTTCCTTGTTTGATGTGAATTGTGTTTCTGTCGAAATCGAAATCCTCCCAGCGCAAGCGGCAAAGTTCACTGACGCGAAAGCCTCCTGCGTAGGCGAGACCGATCAGCAGTTTATTTCGGCGTGAGCTGGCCGCATTGAGCAGGAGAACGATTTCATTGCGGCTGGGTACGACAGGTAGTTTTTTTGTTTCACGTGGAGTCGCGAGGCCAAGTGTCACGTCGCGTCCGCAGAATTTGTCAAAAGCAGTTCGCAATGCACTGATGTTGCCTGCGAGAGTCGCTGGTTCAGCACCGCCGTCCACGAGTAATTCGAGATAAGCTCGTACTGTCTGGCGTGATACGCGGTGCGGCCGGTCTCCAAACCAGTCAAGAAAGCTGCGCAATCTGGATTTGTATACTTTGATTGTGCCTTGTTTATACGCACGAATCTTCATTTCGCGGACCACTTCGGTTACGAACTCTTCACGTGTCGGTGTACCGCGGACGATCGGATGGCACGTTGACTTCCGGTCTTCGACGTAGTGGCGACTGGCGGCGCGACCTTGCGCCTTTGAATACGGTTGCCCGTTGTTGTAGGTATGATTCGGCATGATTGCGTTTGCCTTGAAAAGATGAGTAATGGCGGGAGTATTTTGAACGACTGTTCTAGTGTACAAAAAAACAGTTGAGAACCTGGGGTGTTTGACCTGACAAGCATTTGCACCAGGCTAGGTGGTCTTGTAGATTTGGGCAGATGGAAATTTCCTTTTTTCAGACATGATGTCGTAAATAAGTATGTTGTACGAACGAGTCACTCGATGGGCACCGACATTCACGCTTTCATCGAAACTGACACCACCGGCGACTTCTCAACCGCTGGCAGCATCTTTAGCCTTACGGCGGATGCGTTTATCCTTGATCGCGACTACGACGTGTTCGACGCCCTCGCCGGCGCTCGCGAACACCAGATGCCGGAACCAGACCGCGATTCACAACGTATTCCGCTAATCCCTCCGCGCGGCATACCGTCACCGCGCAGTTTGAGCGTGTCACGTTCGTTCTTCTACCTTGTTGACGATCCGGTCAGCACAGTTGGACCTCCCAACGAGTGGTTCTGGCCTCGCCATCGGTGTGTTGACCCAATCGACGCGCAAGAATGGCGCACCAATCCAGATTGCGTTTATTCGACGGTCGTGCAATGGTTCAACGGCGAACACGTCTGGGACGCTGTTTCTCCGCGTGGCCTTATATGCCCTACTTGGCTCTCCGCGACTGAATTCGATGAATCGCTGGCCCATCACTCAATACGATTGCTGGACCTGCCAGTGTCCTACCGAATCCTGCGAAAATCGCTCGAAATGCTGGAGGACGAACTTGGGGCAAACTGTGTCCGCTTGGTCCTGTGGTTTGACCATTAACCAGCTTCACGTTCGTACAACATGGTTTTTACGCTAGGCCTACGGCACACCTTCATTGGTTGGTCACGCAGGCTGGCCTTGGTACAATCTATCGCAGTTTGGGCATCGTTCGCTTCGTTCAGGGCGGTGTCGTAAAAACCTTCCGTTGTCCGCTCCTAGCTATGCCAATCGTAGACCGTAAAGCACGTGATATCGTCGCCGCTGAGGTGCGACGGTTTCTCAATGGCGAAACGACTGCGTTTGCGTTCGATGATGCAATCTACGATGTTGAGTCCGACGACCCAACAGTTCGCGACATCGTCTATCGCCTTTGGCATCACTACGATGACTGCAAGGATCACACCGTCACCCTGTCCAAGCCAGAGTGGAACTACTTTCAACGGCTGCTCTTGATATTGGAATCTGATCGGCACATAGAATCCCGAACCACTCGAACATGGCGTTGGTCGCAACTAATAGCATTTGTCGCATTGCTTGCCTTCGTGGCCCTCGTTTTCCAACTTGGGTTTGGCCAGCATCTACTCGTGGTTTCCATTCCGTTTGGTTTTGTTTCCATGCTGATCGCATACTTTCGCCAGCGCACACAACAACCAGACGATAATTTTGTTGCGTTAACGCCGTTTGCTACTTTTGCAGAACTCTGGGACACATACCGTGATGTTGAAGGATTCCAGAAACAACGATTTCGTCGCGAATTAACCGACGCGCAAATCCGTTTCGATGTCATGAACCGAGTAATGATGATCCCAACGTGGATCGCTTGGCTCATGTTTGCCCCTTTGGTCTTACTTGCCCAATCGCTTCCTGAACGTAACAGCAACACGAGTGTCGTCTCCGTGGGCTGACGGGCGGACAACATGGTTTTTACGCTGAGGCCTTCGGCACACCTTCCATCTTTGGCAACGCGGGCTGGCCTTGGTACAATCTCCCGTAGTTCGGGCATCGTCCGCTTCGTTCAAGGCGGTGTCGTAAAAACCTTCCGTTAGCGGACACTACCGATCACAAATGCAAGCACCACTACTCGAACTGCTGGTCGGGCTCGAATCCATTGGTGACCAACACGAGGAACTCTACGATTCCGAAGTTCGTGAGCAAATCGGCGTCGCGGTGATGGAGGGATTTGTTCGAGCAATCAACGGTTACCACGTCCCAACTGATCTTGGCGTTCTGGTGCCCGGAATTGATGCCGAGGTTCGTGTCCTTCTCGTGCGGTACATTGATGCCGCAAATGCAGAGGCGGCAAAAACTGGGCTGACGCGATTTCACGACCGCCTTGCCGCCTTCCAAGACCCCGCAGTTCGCACAGAACGTGGCAAGGATTACGACGACTTTTTCGGGCATACTCCACCTGATTACTACGACGATCACGGTGATGTTCTGTGGGACCGTGTCCGCTAACATGGTTTTTACGCTAGGCCTTCGGCACACCTTCCCTGTTTGGCGACGCGGGCTGGCCTTGGTAGAATCACTCGTAGTTCAGACATTGTTCGCTTCGTTTAGGGCGGTGTCGTAAAAACCTTCCGTTAGGCGACCAGAATGGGTTGTGACATTCACGGCTTCGTCGAGTATTCCACAACCTCTGCTGGACTGTTCAACATTTTCGCTGATCGCATTTGGTTCTCACGCGACTATCACCTGTTTTCCGCCCTTGCCGGTGTTCGTGGCGATTCCGACTTCGCACCGCTTTTCCCGCCCCGCGATCTTCCCTCGCGTATGAGCCAATGGGGTTTCATCGCGACCCATTCTCCCGTGTGCCGGCTTACCTCACCCGACATGATGTATTCGCGCGCGTTTGGCGCATTCGTGACGCCCGACGAGGCTGGCGATGCAGAAATCGTTCCTTCAAATCATCCGAGTTCACCATTCCAATTTGAGATTGGCTACATTCGGGAGCCTGATTCGCATTCGCACAGCTGGCTAACTCCGGACGAGATACGGCGTGCATTGTCCCATGCCGACCTTTCCCTTAATTCCACGCCGCCAGACTTTCGGGCGGTCGTTTCAGCAATGGATACACTTGATTCCACCCTGCCTTCCTGCACTTCGCGATTGGTCTTTTGGTTCGACAACTAGGTCGCCTAACATGGTTTTTACGCTAGGCCTTCGGCACACCTTCCCACTTTGGCAACGCGGGCTCGCCTTGGTAGAATCACTCGTAGTTCAAACATCGTTCGCTTCGTTTAGGGCGGTGTCGTAAAAACCTTCCGTTGTACGCCCTCAGTGTCTCAAGAACTCGTAGCCGAATTTGAACGACGATTGGGCTGTTTCTTGCCGAGCGGCTACGCGGCGTTCCTTTCTTCGCATACCGATAGGTGTCTCGACCCGTCGCTCATCTTTCCGGTGCGCGATGATCCACCTTTTGGCTCACCTTGCACGCTTGATGAACTTCTGACGGCCTCTGACCTCATCGGCAATGACAAGCAACAACTTAGCGGCATACCCGACTTGGGGCTGCTTCACATCGGCGGCGACGTCCTTGGCTTATCGCTCTACATGCGCGTGACGGATGACGGATTCGGACGCATTCTGGTTGCTGCTCCGCCCTCTCGCGACTGCTTTGATGTTGCGGACGATTTCGATGCATTTCTTGCGATTTGCACTCCTGAAATGGACACCGAACCGTAGTGTCACGGGCGTACAACATGGTTTTTACGCTAGGCCTTCGGCACACCTTCCCTGTTTGGCGACGCGGGCTGGCATTGGTACAATTCTCGTAGTTCAGGCATCGTTCGCTTCGTTCAGGGCGGTGTCGTAAAAACCTTCCGTTGTCGGCCCCTAGTCTTTTGGTATTGCCGTGGTCGTAACTCTCCTTGAAGCAATCCAATATCCGCCGCGCCGCAATTGGATTTCCCTAAAAACCGAGTCCCCGAAATGGCGTGACATCAAATGCGCAGTCACACGACTCAACCGCGATGAATGGCCATACGTCTGGCTTCATACTGAACCGCCGCCCGACGATGACATGCCCAACAACATGCTTTGCGTGATGGGCGGACGCGGCGAATACGCACTCACCTATTACTCCGATGGTGACGAGACCGAATACTTTGACCCATCCCGCAAAAAAGATGCTGAACTGCTTCGTATCTGGGAGAGCGATCAGGGATCGGAACGTTTCCCACGTAACCTCTGCAATGACCTAAAACTAACCCACGAAATCGTCAAACACTTCGTCAAAACCGGCCAGCTTGACGATCAACACCAATGGCAAACTAACTAGTGGCGCGCCGGGGCCGACAACATGGTTTTTACGCTAGGCCTTCAGCACACCTTCCAACTTTGTCAACGCGGGCTGGCCTTGGTACAATCTCCCGTTGTTCAAACATCGTCCGCTTCGTTCAGGGCGGTGTCGTAAAAACCTTCCGTTGGCCGCTCGACCTACCTTTTTACGAGGGCCTTCTTCTTTTTGGCTTTTGCAACTCTCTTCGTCTTCCGAGTACCAACAATCGAACCTACCTGCGCACGTGTAGCGCCCATCGACAACAGGGAGCGTATCAATAACTCCATCGACACTGAACGGTCTGCTGTTTCGAGCTTCGCTACCCTAGACTGACTCGACCCAATCAATTTCGCCAGTCGCTGCTGCGTAATTTTCTTCTCTTGCCGCATAGCTTTGACCTTCTTGGCCAACGCGACCTTCATATTGACGAGCATTTCTTCCGCATCACTCAATTCGAGGAACTCTGCGGCCGAGCCGACTTTCCAGCCAGCAGCTTCAAGCTTTTTCTTTTTGGATGCTTTCATTCTGTTACCTCGTCGTATCTTTTAAATCGTCGCTTGCACGTGTCGATGATCTTCTTTGGCGTCTTACCCGTCTTCTTCGCAAACACTTCGGCAATCACAATTGCATCGGAATCTGTACGGTAGATGATCCGCCATGTGACGTCTTCATCAGGAATACGAAGCTCATGACATCGCTTTCCAATCGACGGCATCGGTCGACTATGGGGTAAACCAATGCTCGCTCCGCCTTGCAGCAGGCGCAAAAGCGTCCCGGCCTCAATCCGTGCTTCGAGCGAAAATGGTGGCGTTTTGATCTCGCCATGCAACCAGACTAGCGGTTTGTCGTCTCCGTTCATCCAAACAACTTTATGTCATATTCGACATATGTCAAGTGTGACATGAGATTTTTTTGGCGATTTACCGGTCGGCGGCCAACATGGTTTTCACGCTGGGGCCTTCGGCACACCTTCCCATTTTGGCAACGCGGGCTGGCTTTGGTACAATTTCCCGTAGCTCAGACACCAGTCGCTTCGTTCAGGGCGGTGTCGTAAAAACCTTCCGTTGTGCGGGCGAAGTGGTATAATAGTGTCATGACCAACATGAATGAAATCTTGACCGCAGCCCAATCTTTGCCTGCCTCTGAACGCGCCCAACTTATCGCAACACTCTGGGATAGCGTACCGCCGGTCGACTGGGTTCCACCAGACTCCCAGTGGATCGCGGAGGCGAATCGCCGCAGCGATGATTACGACGCAGGCAAAATGAACGGTGCACCTTGGGCGGAGGTTCGCGAACGTGCTCGTCGCGAGGCTGGCTTAGATGGCTAATGTCATCATCTGTTCAGCGGCCGAGGTCGATTACACAGAATCCCTGAAATGGTATGCCGAACGAAGTGTCGAAGCGGCAAACGACTTCGATACAGAATTCGATCTGGCAATATCGCAGATTGCTCGCGATCCTGAACGGTTTCCGATGTGTGATTCACGTCACCGGTACTTTCTACTCCGGCGTTTTCCGTTCAGGATCATCTATCGCATTGTCGCCTCCGACATTGTTGTAATCGCTGTTGCGCATGGGTCACGTTCTCCTGACTACTGGGCCAAACGGTAACGCACGCCGCCCAACATGGTTTTTACGCTAGGACTTCGGCACACCGCTGTCGTTTGTTCAAGCGACCATTTGCTGGTAGAATTCTATGTAATTCATACATCGCTCGCTTCGTTCAGGGCGGTGTCGTAAAAACCTTCCGTTGGGCGACTCAGAGTGATTAGCCATGGATACCGAATCCAATCCCTGCGCCGCTCCGGCATACGGCGAACGAGCGACGGAAACTCCTCAATCAGCGTCAACGGCTTCCATCGACTTCTTGCCAATCATGCGCCGATGGGAACGACTTCGGCTCTACTACAACGGAGCGTTGATCGTACTTGTGCTCTTCTTGTCGTTTGTCGTCTTTCCCCGCAACGCCAGTGACATAGGCTACTGGTTTTCCGTTTGCTTTGGTGGCTTGATCGCTAACCTTTGCTACCTTACTGCCCCAACGATCGAGGCATACGGTATTCACTTTCGGCTCTGGAACGGCACCCTCACCACCGTATTGTTTCTCGCCGGCCTCGGCTTCACAGCGCTGCTTGCGTTGTGGTGCATTGCGACCTATCCCGCAACCTAGAGTCGCCCCAACATGGTTTTTGCGCTAGACCTTCGGCACACTTAGGCTTTTTGGCAACCGGCCATGGCCTTGGTACAATTGTCGGCAGTTCAAGCATCGCTCGCTTCGTTCAAGGCGGTGTCATAAAAGCCTTCCGTTATCCACCAAACCGTATCACGTTTCTTAGGACTGGAGCCAATATGAGAACAACGTCCGACCCAGCGGTTCAACGCCGATGCGACCAGTTATTTCACAGCCCCAAGAGACCGATTCTTGCTGTAATCGCCTTCTTCGGCTGCATTGCTTGTGCTGCGTTCCCATTCGTGCTGGACACTGGCAACTCGATCGTTGTCACTACCTGTTTCGCAGCCTGTTTTTGCTGTTCACTTCTATTTGTTCGGCTCCTGATCGGGCAATTCGCAATCCCGCCTGCATGTCTACTGGGGTTCCTTGGCATATTGGCATTTGTCGCCGGGCAAGATTGGTATGTCGTCGTCTTACTGGCACTAGCAACTTTTGCATCGGACCTAATTGTGCAACGAATCGTCGGCAAATTCGCTCCATTACTGGAAGGTCACGCATAACGTCCGCTGTTTGGCGGATAACATGGTGTTTACGCTAGGCCTTCGGCACACCTTCTTTGTTTGGCGACGTGGGTTGGCCCCGGTACACTTTCCGTAGTTCAGGCGTCGTTCGCTTCGTTCAGGGCGGTGCCGTAAAAACCTTCCGTTGGCCGCACCTAGATGTTTCGCATGTCACGATTGCCGTGAATTACGCGGGACACTTCTATTCCGCCTTCGATCTTGCGGAAGAAAATCACGTAGTTGCCAACACTGAACGACCGCGCTCCCGGCACGCCAAATCCTGGCCGCAACTCGCCCATGTTGGGCTGGGTCGCAATCGTTTCGCACGTTTCCCGAATCTTGCGCAACCAATTTCGTGCAGCGTCCGGCTTATCTCTTGCGATAAACTCAATGATGCCGAACAGGTCGCCGTCCGCTTCCGGTGCGTAAATGACGTTTGCCATTAACCTTTGCCATTTTCAATTTCTTGAATCCGTTCCTCAGCGCGGCGGTATACATCTTCGGCTGGAATACCCTTTCCGGCATCCAGTTGCTCGAACCCCTTTCGCACTTCAGCGTGAAGCGTTTCCCGTGCCTGCAACAAACGCAGCCCTTCTGCAAGCACGTCAGATTCGTTCAGGAACCGCTTCTCCGAAACCATTCTCTGCACGAATGGAACTAGATCACTTGGGATTTCTGCTGTCATGATTATCTCGACATTGACCGGCGAGGTAGCGCTGCCGGTCGTAGAACATGGTTTTTACGCAAAGGCCCTGCGGGCACACCTTCGATGTGGTGCCGACCTCTCACCCATTATACAATCAAATCCAATTCAGGACATTGTTCGCGTTGGTAGCGGCGGTGTCGTAAAAACCTTCCGCGTTGTGCGGACGAGATCCTTGGTGTGGCCAACCCATACGAATCCCCGACGACCGAAACCGATCCGCCCGCTCCACCGATCACCGATGGCATCGTTCGCCGGTTGATCGACGGCGCAGACACCGAGACGCTCGCTTTTTACGACGTATCTGATTGCCAAATCTACGGCTCTAAACACAAACGCAAGCTGTCTGGTGCGCTTGCTACAGATGCGGAATCCGCTGGCTGCGTACCGATCGTCTACCAGAGCGTTCTATGGTTCTGTCTTGTATTCATACCTGTTTGGCCGCTAGGTACGTATTTCATCATTCCGCGTGCCGAATGCGATGATCCAGACGGCGACGCTGACCAATATCGTGGCATCCGCGCAAAATGGGACTCTTCGCAGGTGATCGTTCACTACTGGGCACTTGCCGCCCACGTTCTCGCAATCGGCGCATTGATCGTTTGGTGTTGGCGGCCGTAATGGCACTTCATCGCCAGACAACATGGTTTTTACGCTAGGCAGCGTTTCTTAAATCGCAACTGGCGTTTTAGTAGAGAGAAAAACCAGCTACCTCCCTGTTGTTATCTAGCAACTAGGCTACAAGGAGGCAGCTGATGTCGCGTCATGATCTAACGGATGAGGAATGTGCATTATCCAAATTGCATTGATATTGGCACCACACAAATTTAATTCCAACTTAACAACCTTAGATTCTTGTTATTATCCCATACGATGGTTATCATGCAAACTAC
>JBCCFB010000111.1:0-18960 GCA_039029995.1 Planctomycetota bacterium | reverse complement strand
CGGATCCGAAAGTTTATGCTTGACTCTCCCGACGGTCACCTGACGTTCCTGCATTGCTTCCAGAAGCGACGCCTGTGTTTTGGGAGGCGTCCGGTTGATCTCATCGGCAAGGATGATGTTTGAAAAGACCGGCCCTTCCAGGAAGCGACGTTCACGCGCTCCGGTTGACTTGTTTTCCTCGATGATCTCGGTTCCGGTAATGTCCGCAGGCATCAGATCCGGAGTGAACTGGATCCGGTTGAAGGAAAGATTCAGCGACTCGGCAACGGTGCTGATCATAAGAGTTTTGGCCAGTCCGGGAACGCCTTCAAGCAGGCAATGGCCACGGCTGAACATCGCGATGAGTATCTGTTCGATAACATCGGATTGTCCGACGATTACGCGGGACAGTTGTTCCAGGATTCTGGTTCTCGCTCCATCAAGCAACTCGATCGCTTCACGGCCATCCGCAAGTCCCGGTGATTCTCCGTTGTGTTTTCCTTCAGCCATCTTGGCTCCATGGGTCAGTGGAGATTTGTCTGCCTGATTCTACCCGAAATCCAGAGTGCAATTCAGTGGCGCTACACGATGGGTTCAACGATTCACTGAACGTCCTGTCAATGCAGCCGCGGCTATCATGTCCGGGGGCCTGCCTAATCCCTGTCCGTTTGTTGTTCCATAAAGCGACGCATTTCCTCTCTGCGCAGATGCATATCACCCTCCTGAGCGCGAATTCTTTCAAGCAATTGTTGTCGCTCTGCTTCGGCCTGAACCGGATCAAAATTCGGGGTAAATACCGGTCGACGATCGAAAAGCACTGAATTCTCGCCGGTGATATGAGCAACGGGTCCCGGCGGACCGGGAGTTGTTGTAAGGGTCAGGATGATTCGTTTGGTCGGTAGAAAAAACTCGATTGCCTGGGTCAGTGGATCTATTTCGATTCGATAATCGGCAGAATGCGATAGAGGGGTCAACTGGTTTTGAGCCAGCCGGCCATTGGTCATGTCGATGCCCATTACTTGTGTCCAGTATCGTTCCGTTGAAGGAACGCCTCGCCGGTTGACCCTCCGCAGGAGAAACAATACCGGTGAAGACCAGGGCGTGTTGGACGCGTACTGGAAATACTGGGTCCTCGCCGGTGCAGTCCATCTCGGCGCTCCGGTGTTGCGATCGATCGCGATCGTGTATCCATTCCAGAACGGCCGGTAGTAGTTCAAATATCGAAGCTCGGTATTGTTGACGGTTGTGTATCTCGTCGAAGCGCTTTCGGTGGCGTGAATTTTCAGAATGTAGTCGTGCTCAAAAGAATGAAGATCAATGAACTTGACTTGAGCCGTGACGCCTGAGCCCGGAAGTCCGGGCAGCTCCATCGGGAAACTTGATTCCACGCCGCCCGATT
Source organism: Planctomycetota bacterium (assembly GCA_039029995.1). Classification (GTDB taxonomy): domain Bacteria; phylum Planctomycetota; class Planctomycetia; order Pirellulales; family Pirellulaceae; genus Mariniblastus. Next base: position 17,582 of record JBCCFB010000111.1, on the reverse strand, counting down.
CGATGGAAATCACATCTACTGTTCCACTGCTCAACACGACCAGCTTCTCATCCCGGAATAATGCGGCCGTGGTTTCTGAATTGTAGGTGCGGGACCAGACGACCTTCCCGGTGTCCAGATCCAGGAGTTGCATTATTTTGTTCTGCTCTAGTTCCGGTTCCTCGGCCGGCTCTTCATCACCGCCTGAACCGGTTCCGGTGTCCACATCGGTCTGTTCCGTGGTGTTCCCCGGACCGCCGACATACTCGACTGACGACATCAGCATTGTGGTACCACGTTTGATCCACATCGTTCCGAATTCAGGATCGACTGAGTAACTCTTCAGTTCAGATCCGTCGGTAATGTTGATTTGACGCACGACGCGGGTGCGCGGATCCCATACGATCACCATTCCGGTGCCACCTAGAAGGATGCAGTCGTAACGGACCCGGTCCTGCTGCCAGAGTTCCTCACCGGAAATTGAGTCGATGCAAATCAAACGTGTGTCATCGATATAGCAGATCCGATGCTCACCCGCGAAGCAGTAGGGGACGCTCTGGGTTTCACGGTTGCGCCTACCCCAGATGTTTGTCGTCAAAACACTGGGGGTGGACATTTCAGGATTGTCTTTTCGAAGATCGACGCTCCAGAGAACGGAGGGTTCTCGAGAAAGTAGTTTGTGCCAGTCGAGCAGGAACAACTCTGCACCGAGGCGGACCGCAAGTACTCCATCGTTCAGGCGTACGTCACCCTCGTACGACGCATTGACCGAGGAGTAGGTATGCCGCGGATTTCTGATCGTTGATCGAGCGTAGATGTGGCCGAAGCGATCGACGATTTCCAGTTCACCGGTCGTCGAGAAATATCGGAACATGAACTGTTCTGCACGCGGGTCCGTTGTGCTCAGCAGCCGGAGTTGATTCCGTGTGTACCGGAATTCGTAGCCTTGCCGTACGTCTCCGGAATTCGGAACGACCTGGGAAATGGCTTCGCCACGACGCCAGTCGGGTACCTCAACGGGATTGATCGCGGCGTAAACGGCGGACTTTACATCTTCGAGTCGCGCTATCGCCCTTTCCCCGGTCGCGGCTGATTCAATATCGTATTGGTCTCCAGCGAGATTGCGCGACAGTATTGACGCCGGTAGGAGCAAGTCGCTTGTTAACAGTTCTGAAAGCAGCGTTCGTTTGTCTTCCGGTCGGACATTGTCCAGTCCAGCGGTGCGCATCTGAGTGAACCGTGAAACCGGGGAGCTTGATTCGTCATTCAGCAAGTCATGAAGTCGGCTGTCAACTTCCGTCAATGTTTCAGGATCCGCAAATTCCGTCAGCCTGCTCAGGACAAGTTGTAACCGGCTTTGCAACCAGCTTCTCATTCGCGTTCGAATAACTTGACTCTCGCCTTGGGAAAACGAAACGGGGCCGGCCTCAATCATGTCGCCCATACGCACGGGATCTGTTTGTCGCGGATCCAGAAGCACAGCCAGCAGATCAAACGCGGGCTTGTATTGTGCCTTGCGTATCAAGCCATCGATCCGACTGGCTACGAATTCGCTTTGCGTTGACGTTGCCAGCTGGCTGTCAAACCGTGCTGCCAGTTCCATGCCGTAATCGAAATCCGTTTCCAGAAGCAGAACGATCACATTCAGCAAAAGGGCTTCATTTGCAGGCCCGGGATTTTCTACATAGGCAGCGGCAACAAGTTCAGCAGCTTCACGAATACGGTTTTCCTGCAGCAATAACTGGGCCTTGAGTGATTTCAGGCGGGCCGGCAACGCGCCTCTAGCCTCAACATTCGAGATCAGTTGGCGGCTTGGCTCGTCCTGAGGGAATACCGACAAATGGTCTACGCCGTGCGATATTACATATCCCTGGTGGCAGATCAGATTGCCGAGGATGGTCGCAGTTTGTACGTCTTGAACAATCTGTCCTGTCCCGATGTCCAACTTCAGCAGTCGCTTGCCCGTAGTTGGTAGATAGTAGAAATGGTCATCACCGTAACCATGCCCTGCCGGTGCGCCCCGGTCACCCAGTTCGGTGCTCCATATTTCTTCTGCGTTTTGTAGCGACAAAGCGCGTACGCGCGTTGTTCCAACGAGCACGATCCTGTCCGGCGTTACATTGCCGACATAAAGGCTGTCGTCCCGCGCCTGATTGATCAGATCCGCATCGGATTCCCATTTGGGCTGACCGGTTAGAAGATCGAGCGCGATCAGCTGTTGTTTATCGACGGGGGTGACCAGTACCGTGCCGCCGGAAATTGTGATTGTGGAGTCCTGCCATGAGCTGTCATGAGGGCTGGTTCCGCTCAGTGAGTTGCCTGTCGGATTAATGCGGCCCGAGTCCCGCGCACTTGCCGGCAGGTACTGATATCCCCAGATCAATGAACGTGTGGAAATATCGACAGCGACAACCGCGCCGACACCTGTGGGGCAGACGATCAGCCCGTCTGAAAACGAAGGGGTAGCTCCCGCGAGTCTTCGATAGACGTTTCCAGAAACTGGTCCGGAGGCCTCGGCACTAGCGAGTTGCTGGGACCAGCTCAATCGCCCGGATTCCGGGTCGAGACAGACCAGCCTGATTTCGCTGTCCTGCTGACAGATTGCAAAAAGGGAACGATCAAGCGGAAGCGGGGGCCCGAGAAAAAAGGCACCTGCCAACCGTGGTTCATCAAGTCCTGTTTCGCCACCCACCTGCCAGCGGAACTCACCCTCTCTGGCAAGATCGACGGCTGTCAGCTCGTTCACAGCGCGTTCACCCATCGGGTCATCGATGACGGTTCCACCGCGCAAAACGGTTCTAATTCGCAGTGAGCCGGCAAAACCCGGATGAGGAACGACAAAAATACTTCGGCCATCACTGCTGACCTGACCGTAGACTGCATCCTGCCACATTCTTTGATTGACGGCTTCGCTGTTTAGTGAGGCGGCAGAGCGGTCGGTGTCTTCGGTTTTGAAAAATGTCTCATCGTCAAACGGAGGGTATGTCCACATGCGTTTGCCGCTGGGAAAGTCGACACCAATCATCCGGTCTGCGGTGCGCATGATGACGGTGTCCCCGATCGCAAGCGGCTGCACCCCGGGAATGGTGGACGAGCTCTGCAAAACCAGCTTTTCACGTTCCTTGTGTACTTCCCTTTCGATATCAGGATCGTTGAGTGTGGGCAGAGTCCAGCGGGGTGACATCAGCGGCATTCCGTTGGAGCTGTTCGCATTTCGCTGCGGGTTGCCTCGAAACATCACCCAGTCCTGAACGATCGCGTTTGTCGCCAGCGGCGAGTCTCCGATCAGCGTGCGAAGCCATTCGACCGGATCTTCAGCGTCGAACAGTGGAACTTCGCGGCCCTGGAATACGATGTTGCCGGTCCTCTGGCGTTGCTTCAGATTAAAGAGAACCTCTCTCGCCTCAGTCGTTGAACCGTTGAGTATCCAGCAGGTCGCTAGAAGTACGGAGGCTTCAGGATCGTACGAAGTTCTTGCTTCGGGAGTCGTCACGATTCTTTCGAAACAGAATGCTGCAGCTACGGGACGTCCCTGTTGCAGATGATAATGGCCGGACAACATCGCCGCATTGAAGCCTGCCGGCGTATAGAAAAAACGGTCCATGATCTGCGACATTGCTTCGAAGTCGCCCTTCACGATCGCGTCCTGCAACAATTGCTGTGCACGCACGCCGTAACGCAATTCGTACAGCTCGCGATGCCTGACGGGAATCGAGCCCAGCATCGTTGTCGCACGACTGCGCAATGAAATGGACGCTCCATCCTCATCGGGCATGCGGACGAGAAAGTCCTCGTATTCCTCATCGCTGAGCAACTCTCCAAGTAGTTCGACCGCCCGTGAATAATCCTCCTGCTCAATTGCTTGTTTCGCCCGGATGAGCGGACGGAGAATCTCCCGAGGAGCTCGAACAAATACAGAAGATTCGTCGTTGATCATTTCCATCAACGCGAATTCATCATCCTGTAAGGCCGCTGAAACACGAGGCGCGCCGGCAACCGTAGCAGCAAGAACGACCAATGCGCGCAAAAGAAGCGCATTCCAGCCCGGAGTTCCGCGACGGGAAAGGAGTTGTAGGCGCTTTGCCCGACGGTTCATGGCATTTCGTTTCTGTCAGGTCCTGGACAGACATGCGGCACATCAGGCATCCATTTTCAAATGTTTCCTGCATTCGTGCAATTGATGCAGGGCCTGACTTGTCTCCCTTTTAATTATTGCCGCAAGCCATTAAACGACAAATGTCAAACAGGTACGATCGTTTTCCAAAACACGTATAATTCGTGTGAATTGAAACAATGGACCGGCCTTCCACGGAACGAATAAATGAAAGTCAACCATTACGAAGACGTAGAGCAGAAACCTGTCGAAATGCCCGGATCGAGCGGATGCAAAGTCCGCTGGCTGGTTGGCAAAGAGGACGGTGCGCCGAATTTTTCGATGCGACAGTTTGAAGTTGAGGCCGGGGGATACACTCCACGGCATTCCCACCCGTATGAGCACGAAGTCTTTGTGCTTGCAGGGGAGGGGATCGTCATGGAAGACGATGTCGAGCACCGGATCAAAGCCGGTGACACGCTCTATGTCGTTCCCGGCGAGATTCACCAGTTCAAAAACACGGGAGATACTCCTCTGAAGTTTCTATGCCTGATTCCGAACGCCGCGCTGGATATGCCGGTCACCCAGGCGCCGGAATGTGGTAGCTAGGAGCGTTTGTCTAATTCAGGATCATGTTCGAGTTGCCGTTTGAGCAGCGTTCGATGTTTCTTCCGGTTGATTGAGATGGCAGTGAAAGACGAACAGCAGATTGAAAAACTCCGCGACGAAATCCGGTTGCACGACCGGAAGTATTACGTCGAGCATTCGCCGGTCATCTCAGATCTTGAATATGACCGCCTCATGAACCAGTTGAAAAAACTGGAAGCTGATAACCCCGAACTGGTGACGCCGGACAGCCCGACTCAGCGCGTGGGTGAGCAGCCGGTCGGTTATCTGGAAAATGTAGAACACACCGTCCCGATGCTTTCGATTGAGAATTCCTATTCTCGAGAAGAGCTCATTGATTTCGGAAAGAAGACTGAAGCCAATTTTGAAGGCAAGTGTGAATGGGTTGTCGAGCTCAAGATAGATGGCGCTGCGGCAACGGTCATTTATCACAACGGGCACCTCGTTCGCGCCGTTACGCGTGGAAACGGAACGGTCGGTGATGATGTGACGCACAATGTCCGGACGATGCCTGACGTACCTTTGCGGCTGGCGTCTGACAATCCGCCTGAGGTACTCGAGGTGAGGGGCGAGGTCTACGTTACCAATTCGGATTTCGTGCAAATCAACCTGAAGCAGGCAGAAGCGGGGCTGGACGAGTACAAGAACACTCGCAATTTTGCAGCAGGAACATTGCGACTGCTCGATCCGAGAATTGCCGCAGAAAGAAAACTAAGGTTGTTCAGTCACGGAACAGGTCTCTGTGAAGGATTGCAAAGCGATAACCACATGGACTTTCTCGCAGAGATCGGCAGTTACGGACTGGTGCCGACTCCGCTTGTCAGGAAGTTTGATTCGATAGAGAAAGTTGCAGACCATTGTGACCAGCTGGTTGAACAACTTCATGAGCTGGATTTTGAAGTGGACGGACTTGTCATCAAACTGAATGACTTTGCGAGGCGCGAAGAACTTGGTGCGAGATCCAAAAGTCCTCGCTGGGTGATCGCATACAAGTGGGAGAAGTACGAAGCGATTACGTCTGTCAATTCAATTTCAGTGCAGGTAGGTAAGACCGGAGCGGTAACACCGGTTGCCAATCTTGAGCCTGTCGAACTTGCCGGGACTACAGTCAGTCGTGCCAGTCTGCATAACGCCGAAGAGATCGAAAGAAAGGATATCAGGGTCGGCGATACGGTGGTCGTTGAAAAAGCCGGGAAGATTATCCCGCACGTTGTGCGCGTCGAGCTTCAACATCGCAAAAAAGGAACTGCGGAATATCAGTTCCCGACTCATTGTCCCGAATGCGATTCCCGACTGGTCAAAGATGAGGGAGGCGTTTATATCCGCTGCACAAACCACTCATGTCCCGCTCAGCTCAAAGAGCGAGTTCGCTATTATGCCGGGCGCAGTGCCATGGATATTCAGGGACTGGGAACCAAGCTTGTTGAGCAACTCGTCAATTCCGGGCTGGTTAAGGGGTACGGCGACCTCTATCGGCTGACCGTGGAAAAGCTTGTCGAACTGGAGAGAGTGGGCGAAGGGTCTGCCACCAATCTTGTTAACGCAATTTCAGCCAGCAAGTCGCAGGGACTGGCCAGGCTACTGAACGCATTGTCCATTCGCCACGTCGGCACAACGGTTGCTCAAAAGCTGGCGCAACACTACGTCACACTGGAGAAACTGCGATCTGCAAGCGTGGAGGATATGGAAAGCGTAGAAGAGATTGGAGATATCATTGCCGAATCAGTGTTCGAGTTCGTCAACGGCGAATACGGCTCGGAAACTCTTGACGATCTAATCGCATGCGGCCTCAAAACAGAAGAAGATGTTGATGATTCGGCGGCCGAAGGAGACTCACTGGACGGCGTTTCATTCGTTGTGACGGGAACACTGGCTAAATTCACACGGGACGAAATTCACGATCTGATTCGAAAACACGGTGGAAAAACCTCTTCCAGTGTTTCGAAAAAGACCGGCTATTTAATTGCCGGCGAAAAAGCAGGTTCCAAGCTCGCGAAGGCCGAGAAACTGGGTGTTAAAGTCATCAGCGAAGACGAGTTTCAGTCGATGATCGCGGGTTAGCGATGGCTATACCGATTTCCGGTCAAGCGCGGACTGATTCGGGCGGACGAGGTTTTTGATCAGTCCGATCTTTTCCAGCGCACACAATGTCCAGTAGGTGATGTCGATTTCCCACCAGCGATGTCCGTGTTGAGCCGAACGCGGATCCGCGTGATGGTTGTTATGCCATCCCTCTCCGTTGGTAAGCAGAGCGAACAGCCAGTTGTTGGTACTGTCTTCGCGCGTCTCATAGTTGCGATAGCCCCACATGTGTGATGCCGAGTTGATCGCCCAAGTGACATGCCAGGTGAACAACGTTCGCATGATCACTCCCCACATGAACCAGGTCGCCATGTACTGAAGCAGGCCTGCAGTCGTACCAGTCGCAAACCAGCCGATGGCTCCACCTGTCAGCGTGATCGCAATCGAGGAGACGACGTAGACGATGGTGGAGTTGGCTCCGCGAGTAAGCCACATGTAATAAGGATCACGCATCAGGTCGCGAACGTACTTGTCATACGCTGAAGCGGTACTGAGTGCGCGGTTGTCGATGAACATCCAGCCCATATGCGCCCAGAAAGCACTCACGCGCGGAGTGTGCGGGTCAGGCTGGTGATCGGAATGCTGATGGTGGACTCGATGAACGAGGACCCATCTCGCAGGTGAATCCTGGAAGCTGCAGACACCCAGAGTCGCCAGAAAATACTCAAACCACTTCGGGCATGTGAATCCGCGATGCGTTAACAGTCTGTGATAGCCGGCACCGATTCCCATCGAGGTAAAGATATAGTTGCCGATGGGCAGAAAAATGACTCCCCACCAGCTGAAGCAGTAGGGGATGAAGGCGAGTGGAATCAATAAGTGAAAAGCTACGACGGGAATGACGTATTCCCAGATCACGCGGCTCTTTTCATCAACCATTTCCGGACGGGGAATTCGCTTATCACGCTTTCCGTCCCCAACGTGTATGTCTTTAGCCTGGTCATCCAGTTCGCTCATCCGGACGACGTATTCAGGGTCGTTCTTGTCCTTCTTAGGGGGCTCAGGAGGATTAGACTCAGGTTTCGTTTCGGTTGCCATTGGGAAAGCCGTCGGCTGTGGGACTAACTGGCCGGGATCTTGAACGTTTAAACAGTTTAGCTGATGCCAAAAATGCTTGGAACTGCAAAAGAGACCGTCAATTGATCGGAGACATAACGCTTTGGACGGATCGGTTGTTGGTGGACCAGCAACTGCTAACGCTGCCGGTCTATTCGATACGTAGCTCCGTTGTCCTGAGGTAGTGCGTTATGCCACTCGACAACTGCGGAGGTCAGTTTCTGAACGATATCGCTGTTTTCCCCGGAAATATCCGTTGCCTCTCCTGCGTCAACAGACAGGTCGAACAACATTGCATCCGAACCATCGTATTCGCAAAGCAGTTTCCACTTTCCTGATCGAACCGCCAGGTCCGGGCAGTCTTCAATCCCGTAAAACGAGTCGCGATCCGGGGGACGTCTGAAGAACAACGGTTGGATTCTGGACGCATTGGACCTGCCGGTTACGACATCAGCCAGTACCTCACCATCGAACTCGATACCGTCCGGCATCCCGATGCGGGCAATTTCCAGCAGGGACGGAACCAGATCGATTGAGGAAAAAACAGAATCCGTGTTCAGTGCGCCGGACTTTTCTTCTGGAATCAGTCCGGGTGCCCACGCGATCAAGGGAGATCGGATTCCACCCTCGAACAAATGTGTTTTGAAGCCTCGAAACGGGCCGGCCGAGCCGGCACCTTGAGCAGGTCCGTTGTCTGAGCAAATCAGCACCAGCGTATTGTCTCGCAGGCGATCATCTTCCCGAATCAGGTTAAACAGGGAGCCGAGTTGTTCGTCCATCGTTTCCAGAACCCCGTGATAGAGAACTCGTCTGGTTCCATCGCCTCGCATTTCTTCCGGTGGAAAAAACGGGGCATGAACATCGTCCGGCCAGAGGTTCAGGTAAAAGGGTCTCTCTTCAGCCTGCGCTTCGTTGATGAACTCGATTGCGGCGTCGGTAAACGCGCGTGTTACTTGTGAGCGGTCGAGCCACGTGATCTCACCACGACCAAGATTTTGAGAGCCCATCGCGTGTTGTCGGGGTTCCGAGCCATCGTAAGCGTCTTTTAGACCAAGAATCCGAGGTCCAAGTCCCTCAAAGTTTGTCAATGAAGTGTCAAATCCGTACTCGGTTATCAGGGGCGCATCGCCGACATCACGCTGGCCACCCATGTGCCATTTTCCGAAATGACCTGTTTTGTATCCGTTGGCCTGGAGGATCCGTGCCAGCGTCGGCGCATCGGTTGAAAGCCAGTTCTCGACGCCTCGCGCCTCGTTCGTTTTCCTGTTGTCGAGGTAGGATGTGATCCCCCACCGCGCCGGATACTGTCCGGTCGATAAAGCAACTCGTGAAGGCGAGCAGATCGGCGAATTAACGTAGAATTGCTCGAATCTGATTCCGCCGGCCGCCAACCGATCGATGTTCGGAGTTAGTGCATCGGAGTTTCCGAAGCATGAGAAATCCGCCCATCCGAGATCGTCAATAAATACGACGACAATGTTCGGGCTCGCAGTGCTTTTTTGTTGCGGATGTTCTGCTACTACGATGGCGGAAAGTGAACCCAGCAACGCTGCGGTACAAAACAGGATTCGTCTACGAAACATTTTTCAAATCCAGGGAACGTGACTGGAGAAGCGAGGAACGACGCCACAACAGTTTATACGTTCAGTGCTGGACATTCCGCATTGTCCGGCAGCGCATCAGCGATGGCGTGTCGTTGAATTGCAGCAGATTTGAAAGTCCTTCTCGAACACCTCGTCGAAATCATAGACATCATCGAAATGAGTTCGACGGTCCCTGCTGGACTTTTTCATGATACCGATCCGGATCATGTTGTAGACGATGTCACCAAAGCAGCTGGTCCGGGTTATGTTCCAGTTGCCGAGGACCGTCTTCGCCATATAGCCGAATTGATTAATAGAGTACTGCCTGATCGCTTCACAGAGTTGTTGTCCTGTCAGGTGGCGCTCGCGACGGGCGCGGTGCAGTATTCCGGGGTCTGTTTCTCCGGAACCGGCCGGTCCATCCAGCTCAGCCGAGTCCGCCGCGAAAGCGAGTGCTTCACGAACGAAAAGGTACGCCTCGACTGGATACCTCGGATCCTGACTGACAAGTTCGTAAAGCGAATAGGATTCTTCAGACATATTTTGATACCGGCAGTCGTGAACGTCCGGCGGCTATGGCAGGAGTTTGCAAAGCTGAGTTGTAACGCGGTTGGCTCGATTCAGAGTTCTATTCTCAGATTTCTATTCTAGGAACAGGTTTACAAAAATCACTACCGCAATGCGACATAAATCGGGCCCTTCATCGAGAAAACTTCACCACAGAACGTAGAAAATCCGTGTCCCGGTTTGCTGTCGCGAAAGTGTCCCCTGTCAACATTGCGACGCCGCAGGAATTTTCCAGCCGTCCGGTTTATGTGCCGGCAAGTGGCAAAGCCCGGAAAGTGACGAAGCTAGACGTTGCTTTCTTCGGCCAGCATGAGGTCACTGTACGAGGATGCAATCATCTGGCTGTCGTGAATGCAGAGTTGTTCAACGAAATGATCGCACTGTTTTCTTAATTCTTCGACAGTGGATTCATAATTGAGATTGCTCGCCTCAATTTCGACGAAGCTGCCCAGTGACGATACTTCATCGATGTGGAACTTGACATTCCCGAGGAAAAAGATGTGTCGTTTTTTATCAACGACTATCAGGGGCTCAAATGCCTGTTCCAGCAGTTGTTTCAGAGAATCAGATTGTTCAACTGCATGAAGATAGAAATCCGATTGGCGAGCAGCACTCTGGTCGGGTCTTCGATAGAAGATCAAGTTGTTCTCGATATTGCCTTCGCGGAGTTTGAGGCGACCGTCAGGAACAGAAAAGTAGGTGTCGATCTGGTGATCGCAGCCCACGTAATCGGCACCGAGTTCCATCAGCTTGTCTCGAACAGTGTCTGGATCGCTGCACATGGCCTTGATTTCGATATTGATCGGCATGTTCTGCTTTCCTTGCAACAGCCTTGAAATGCGGCAGCCAGTTGGCGACCACGGTTATTTGTGACTACGGTTATTACAGAGTTCGCCGTGACGCAGAGTTTGCAGTGAATCGGCCACCACAAGCCCATAGATCAGGATTCGCTGGACGGCGGCGTGGTGCCTTTTCCGCCACCACTACTACCACCGCCGCCGCGACGGTTCCGACTGCGCCGTCCACCTCGCCGTGACCGCTTTTTCCTTCCGGTCGAGGCATCGGTCGACCCTTCCGGTTTTTCTCCAGCGGCAGATTTGTCATCAGCTCCGCGGTTACCCGGGCTGTCAGTTTTTTTACCCGCCGAATCACGATTTGCTTTCGGTTTGTCCGACGTTTTCTGTTCCGGGCGATCGCTATGTCTTTCGCTGCGCGGTTTACTGCTACTGGAACGGTTGCGGCGTCTTCTTTTCCTGGCTGGCTTCCTGTCGTCGTCAGATGAACTCTGCTCGTTTGCTTCCTCGCCGTCGTTCCGCTGTTTCTCCATGCGGTCCTTAGGCTTGCGGCGTTTACGTTCCTTGCTGCGCCTTTTTTCATCGGTCTTCGGTTCCTCGCGCAGAGGTTCCTCAACCACCTCAATCATTGCCGCAACGTCGTCCGGAACCGGTTCGTCTTTGCGCAGAACGGTCAGGACTTCGCTGGTGTCGATAACGATTCTGCGGTGATCTTCGGTTTCAACCAGAAGTTGTTCCAGCAGAACTCTCTGCGCGATAACTTTGGCCCGTCCCTTTCTGGTCACGATGTGTTGGCCTACCCTTGGCATCGCTTTGAAAGACTGATCGTAATGATCGAACTCGTACCGCAAACAGCATTTCAATCGCCCGCATCGTCCGGAAATCTTGGTGGGATCCAGAGTTGCTTTCTGGAGTTTGGCCATTTTCATGGAGACCGGCGGCATCGAAACAAGGTGGTTGTTGCAACAGACAGGTTTGCCGCAATCGCCGTAATCCGCCAGTAGTTTGGCTTCGTCCCGAACGCCGATCTGTTTCATCTCGATGCGGGTTTGAAACTCAGCTGCAAGCAGTTTGACGAGTTCCCGGAAATCGACCCTGTCTTCAGCCAGATAGAAGACGATCATACGCTCACCGCCGAACAACTGTTCGACATCGACGAGTTTCATCTCAAGTCCAAGCGAGTCGATGTGTTTCTGGCAAGCGTCGAGTTTGGAAATTCGTGAGCCGTCGATGCGGTTGACTTCGTTCGCATCATCTGTGGTCACCTGTCGGATTACCTGTCCCGACGGCGCATTGTCCAGATGTGAAAGCGCATCCTCAGCAGCCTCACAAAGGACTTGTCCAACTTCGAGACCACGCGGCGTGCGAACGATGACTTCGTTGCCACGTCGATACGGAGCTTCTCCCCGCGACGTCATCACGCCGAGACTGCGCATCGAACCATATCGGACAATGTAGCGTGACAAATTCGTGAAGCCGGTCGGGTTTCGGGTGAGCAAACCTGGGTATCAGGACCAGCCGGAAAGGCCGGTCAACATTGAGCGTCGTTTATGAGTCAGGCAGCCAGAGGCCGGAGCCTTCTTGCTTCTCTTCCTCAGGTGATCCGCCGTCTGGAGTCCAGAGTCCGGGGGCATCATCACCTGCGGACGCCTCGCTTGCCGGCAACTCGCGCGGCCGCCCCTGCTCGTCGATCAAACCAAACCTGTGCAGGACTCGGGCCAGATGCATTTCCACGTTAGGCTCCGACATGTGGTAACGCTGAATACGCTGCAACAGAGGTGACAGCTTTTCAGTCATGCCACGGCTTAGCCGTTGTTCAAACTCGAGGACGAGAAGGCCGCCGATCGGTTGACCACGCTCCTTAGCAATGGATCTGGCCTTTGAAAGCAACTCCATCGCCGTATCATCGTCTTCGGTCAGTTCAGCAAGCATCGAATAGGACACGTCCAGCGGAACCTGAGCGTGCAGAGATTCGCGCTCGATGAGTTGCGGTACAATTTTTCGCAAGGCAACAATGTTTGCAATCGCAATGGACTCGGAATGAACCCGCAACAATTGCATATCAGTCAGCGTCTCGAAATTGAGGTACTGCTGACGAATCGGAGAAATCGGATTCACGTTGTCTTCAACGGACTCGCCCGGGACTTCAGGCAGCCGCGTAATATCGAGTTCCTCTCGCAACGTCTGTGTGATCGGCTTTCCAGCGATCTGTGAGTCGGCAGACTGCTCAAGGTTCAGCAGCAACGCGTCCAGAGCAACTTTGAGGCTGGCATCTCCGGCAGCTTCGCGAGGCGATTTACCGTCCAGCATCGCGAACTTCAGATGCGACCATTCCTCCAGAACTGACTTGCGGCGGTAGGCCTCAACCATTTCAGAGTGTTGTTTTCGATTAACTGCTTTGGGCAGATGCCAGTTCCATGTAAGTGCAAGACCTGCGAGATCAGCAGCGCCGAGTACAGATTCGGTCGGCGCTGCGGTGATGAACTCGCCGAACATCTCGGTGACGGTTGACTTAACAGCTTCAATGCTGCCGTTGCGCGGTGCGACACACTCGATTCTTGCTTCACGGTCAGTCTGTTTTCCGTAGAACATGACCTCACCAACGACGCACGGCACATTTTCAGGTGTCAGCGATTCGGCGTCGGCGACTTCAGGCTTGTCGAGGAAGAAATAGGCAGCACGTGGAGCGGGGCCTTCGCCGAAAACGTCCTGAGCAATATGCGGCGACTCGATTAGTCGATCACTGTTCACGGCAACCTCAGCCGCCTCATCCATGCGATCCACGTCAAAAGTCAGCCGGACGATTTCCGCGGTTCCAGCAGCGGATTCGACTTCAAGTAGCTGTGCCAGTGCCTCAGCCTCAACACGATCCCAGTGATCAACCAACTCATTAGCAGCATATCGATGCCAGGCGGCGGCCATCTCGTCGCGGTTGTGGAGGATACTGTGAAGCAGTGCGAGCCCCCATTCGATTTCGGGACGACCGGGGGCCATCTGGTCAATCTTGCGAAGCCCCTTCAGCGCTTTCCGGAACTGTCCGCGTTCCATGACGCGGAATATCGACTGGTATTTCTGCGCCCACTCTTCATCCTTCTGATCATCAGCCGCTGGTAGCAGCACGTAACTACGCTTGAGCACCATCGGCAGTTCGGGAATGCGGTAGGTCTCGAACAGGATCTGTTTGAGCTGTTCGTCGTTGGGCTTTAGCGAACCTGCGAAATTCACGTGTGCGCGAGCGCTGAGAACATTGCCTTGAGTTGCAAGTCCGACCGCAAAGATTCGGAACGCATTGGCCACCGATGATGGAATCGTGTCGCCGGTCAGTGCTTCCATCGCGTCCTGCAGCAGGCTGATGGCTGGAGCGAGATTGCCTTCGCCCAGCTCGATCAGTGCCTGATGTTGCAGGCCGGTTGGATGGCCCGGGTTGTTTTGGAGATAGAGTGCGTTTGATTCACGTGCTTCGGCCAGTTTTCCGGTGGTGATCAGGATGTGTGTTTTCAGTGTCAGCAGGCAATCGCGAGGTCCTGATTTTTCCATCGCGCTTTCGAGCTTTGTGATCGCTGCGTCGTGCTGACCGGCGGCATTCTTCTGTAGAATCTGGTTGAGATCATCTACGACGTCCTTACCGCAGCAGAACTTGATTTTCTTACCGTTCTGGCAGGGGCACTGCTGGTAAATATCGATTTCCATATAATGGACTTTCGCTTCAGGAGTTATGGCTGAACCTCGCCGATCGACGATCAGGCGGGAACCGGCCAGGCAAATCGCTGTCAAACGTCCGCGCGCAGCGCTGACGAACGGCGAAAAAGACACCGCTGACTACCTTCAGAAGTTTACGGCATTGGTACTCGCTTCGAAACCCACAGTCACAGCTGCGCAGGGCAAAAACGCATGAACGAGCGTACGAAGTCAGCAGGGTCAACTAACAAGAAATGGGATCTTGATGAGGTCGGAAATGTCGGACACACGCTTACTTTAACAGCCGCAAGAATGCCGGACGCTCTAGCGGTGGCGGCACCCGCGAAAAAGGGCCGGCAGAAGAATGCTGTTCTGCTGTTGCCGGAGCAGTCGCTGGATGGTCCGTCGCCGGTATCGCCGCTGTTTTATGACCGGATTACGTTTGCTGAACTGGAATCGCGCAGCAACCGGATTGCCAATGCTCTGATGGAGGCCGGGATCAAGCCCGGCACTCGACTTGCGCTGATGATCCCGCCCGGGATCGATTTCGTCGCGCATGTATTCGGAATGTTCAAGGCGGGCGTGATCGTAATTTTGATCGACCCCGGTATGGGGCGTAAAAACATGGTGCAATGTCTCTCGGCAGCAGAACCCGAAGGCATCGTGGGAATTGCACTGGCGCAGGTGGCGCGATTCCTTTTTCGCAGTAGATTTCCCGATTGCAAAAACAATTTCGTCGTCGGCAAGTCGTGGTGGCCCGGCTGCAAGAGTTTGGATTCGTTGCAGAAGAGAGCAGGTTCAACCCTGAAACCTATCGGGACAGTTCGCGAAGATGCGGCGGCCATCATTTTCACCACCGGAAGTACCGGGCCACCCAAAGGCGTGCTGTACCGTCATCGAATCTTCATTGAACAGGCGCGTCAGATCAGAGACTACTTTGACATCCGTCCGGGAACCGTGGACGTTTCCGGCTTCCCGCTGTTCGCACTGTTCAATACAGCGATGGGAACAACGACTGTCTTTCCCGAGATGGACGCGACACGACCTGCACAAATTCATCCTCCGAATTTGATCGATGCGGTTTATCAGTTCGAAGCGGATCAGTCTTTCGGCTCGCCGGCGCTGTGGAACACGGTGTCGAGATATCTGGAAGACAACGGATTGAAGCTTGAGTCCATCAAGCGGATTCTCAGCGCAGGGGCGCCCGTTCCACCTCATGTCCTGGAGCGAATCAAGTCGGTGATTTCTCCGGAGGGCGAAGCCTTCACACCCTACGGTGCAACCGAGTCGCTGCCAGTCGCTTGTAACAGTGCTTTGTCGGTACTCACAGAAACCGGAGAGCTGACGGCAACGGGACACGGTACCTGCGTCGGTCATCGTTTCGAGGATATGAACTGGAAGGTAATCGAGATATCTGAAGATCCGATTGCAAATCTAAGCCAGGCGAAAGAACTGCCGGCCGGTGAGATCGGAGAATTAATTGTCAGCGGAGTCGTCGTTACCGACCGCTATGTGACGCGGACTGACGCGAACGCTGAACACAAAATCGGCGAGAATTGCGATCTTGATTTTTCGACCGAACCGACGAGTAGCCCGATGATCGACGGATCTGAAGACCAGCGAATCTGGCACCGAATGGGAGACGTCGGATATTTTGACGAATCGGGAAGATTCTGGTTCTGCGGACGAAAGTCACATCGAGTTCAGACGTCCCGCGGTGTGCTTTTTACGATCCGGTGCGAGGGAATTATCAACAGCCACCCGGCTGTTTATCGCAGCGCGCTTGTGGGGGTCAGAAAGTCCGGCGATGAACACGAACACCCGGTTGTCGTGGTTGAAACGTGGCCGGAAAAACGTCCTCAAACTGAGCCGGAAGAGCAGAGGTTAATTGAAGAGTTGCGCGATCTCGCCCGTCGGTATGAAGTGACGTCGACGTTAAATGACTTTCTGCTCAATGACTCTCTGCCCGTTGATATTCGCCACAATTCCAAGATCTTCCGCGAGCAATTGCGAACCTGGGCAGCGGAGCGGCTGGGAGTATCCTGATTCGAATTCACCTGGATCTGCATCCAATCCGTTGATGTACTCTGTTCGTCGATGACCGTCACCGTCGTTCTCAACTGGCGACGAACCAGCAGAGACCCAACAAAAAAACGGAGCACATGGGTGCTCCGTCGAATTGAGTGTATTGCCAGTCGAACTGCGAATTAGAAGAGCATGCTGAGCTCATCCATTGCTTTGATGGTCGCCATATCGAATGCTGCTTTGGCTTCAGCCTCTGCCATCGCTTTCTTCTTTTCCGTTTCGGACTGGTGGTCAGGGATTTCCGGACCGTAGGTTTCTGTATCGTCTACCAGTTGCGATTCAACTTCCACGACTGGATCCGGAACCGCAGGACCAGCTTCCTCAGCAATAACAATATCTGAAGCTGTTGCAGCAGATTTGCCATCGGGTGTGAACAGCAATGCCTGCAGATCGGGCATTTGCGGCTGGCCTTTGCCTTTGCCGTTTGCAACCATGTCCGAGCGGTCATCAGACTGAGTGTTTGAAAACAGCATGGTTTGCAGATCGGGCATTTGCGGCTGGCCTTTGCCTTTGCCGTTTGCAACCATGTCCGAGCGATCATCAGGTTGAGTGTTTGAAAACAGTATGGTTTGCAGATCAGGCATTTGCGGCTGACCTTTACCCTTACCGGTTACAACTCCATCAGCGAGACCGATCTTTCCGGACGAAGTATTGTTGAACAGAATTGCCTGCATGTCAGGCATCTGCGGCTGGCCTTTGCCTTTGCCGGTCACGACTTCGCTTTCGAGACCCGGTCTGGGATTTGTGTTGTTGAATAGCAGGGCCTGCAGATCAGGCATTTGCGGCTGGCCTTTGCCTTTGCCGTTTACTTCCATCCCGACTTGACGATTGTCCGACGTATTGTTGAACAAAATCGCCTGCAGGTTCGGCATTTTCGGCTGACCTTTGCCTTTGCCGTTTACACCTTGTTCGAGACCCGGTCTTGCGTTGTCAAAGCCGGCTGATTGCTCGACGGTTATTTCCTTAACGCCATCTGCAGCAAAATCGACGGGAACCTGTGCGAGGCAGTCAGCTGCAAGCAGGTTTCTGGGTTCCAGT
>JBCCFB010000110.1:0-18973 GCA_039029995.1 Planctomycetota bacterium | reverse complement strand
CCTTCGCGTCGTCAAGAAAGACGGTGCGCGGGAACTGTTCTCACCCGAGAAAATCCGTCAGGGCATCCAGAGAGCCTGCTGGAAGCGCCCGATTGAAACTGACAAAGTCGAACAGGCAATCACCGAAATCGTTCAGGAAATCTACGATCTCGGTATGACCGAAATTGATAGCCAGACCATTGGCGAGATGGCCATGGAAAAACTGGTCGATCTCGATGACGTGGCTTACATCCGATTCGCCAGTGTCTACAGGCAGTTTAAAGACATTCACGATTTCGTTGCCGAAGTACGCCCGATTCTTGACCGCAATCAACTGCGTGTCGAATCAAGCAAGAAATAGTTCTGTCTCGATTTAGGGCAGCAGCTTCTTCTGAGCTGAACGGGAGCCGGATCGCTCTCCGAGCTATTCTGGTTGCAGCGATTCTCTTGGAACACAACGCCCGTGCGTCGCAGCAACACAGCCCAGCAACGAACAAAACAGGTGCAGCAAATTGAGGCAACTCCAGTAACGATTGGCTCACAATGTTTGCGAATTGCAACGGCGTTGCAATTCTCAAACACGCGTTCATGAGTTGTTGTTTTTCTGAAATTCTGCCCCAATTGAAGAGTAGGGCAAACCCTCCGGTCGAAAATCGACATATGGTTCACCTGTGAGCCCTCTTCTTAGAAAGAAACAACAGCCGATGACTCTTCCGGAAAATCTTCGACGCAGCCTGTCGTTCGAGAATCTCGAAAACCGCCTCGTTCTGTCTGCCAATCCTCTGATCCAGCTGGACTCCGGCAACCTTTCAATCGATGGCACGGATCAGTCCGATGTCGTGCATGTCGTTCAGAATTCGGGAGAAATCATTGTCAGTCACAGTCTGCTGGACGGTGATCCGGAAACCGTTGAACAAATCCGCTTTTCCGCTGCGGACGTTGAGAAGATATCGTTCTCCGGTGATGACGGCGACGATGTCTTCGTGAACAAAACAAACATCAGCGCAACTGCCTACGGAAACGAAGGCGATGATTCACTCCACGGCGGCAGTGCCGATGATTCGCTGTTCGGCGGAAACGGCAATGATTTTCTTGACGGCAACGGCGGAAACGATGACCTGCACGGTGACCACGGTGACGACCGGCTCGAGGGTGGAGGCGGACACGATTCCTTGTATGGATGGTATGGAAACGACGAACTTCTAGGGCAGGGCGGTGACGATTACGTTTCCGGCTATAAGGGAAACGACTGGCTGATCGGTGGTAAAGGAAACGATGTCATCAAAGGCCACGAAGGTGATGACAACATGCACGGCGGAGCCGGAGACGACGAGCTGTACGGCTGGAAAGGCGATGATCGCATCGTCGGAGGCAACGGAAACGACTATCTTTCCGGCTATCACGGAAACGATTTCCTCTCCGGAAACAAAGGAAATGATCTGGTCAAAGGTCACGAGGGTGACGACCGGATGTTCGGTGGATCGGGCGAAGACGAAATGTACGGCTGGCTCGGTAACGATGTCCTCAATGGTGGATCAGGCAACGACAGCCTGCGTGGAGGCGATGGACATGACATGTTGTTCGGACGCAAAGGCGACGACATGCTGCATGGAGACGCTGGAAATGACTGGCTGTGGGGAGGTTCCGGCGCAGACACACTCATGGGCTATTCGGGCCATGACAGACTTCACGGCCAGAAAGGCGCCGATACACTTTGCGGCGGTGACGACGAGGACGTCTATCTGAGAGTCGGCGACGATGACACCGGCTACGATGATGATCAGTCACTGACCAGCCAGAAGCTGACAGAAGATGATCGCACAAACGGTCGCGCCGTCTGGGCTGACTTCAAAGCCGAGAACAAGGACTTCTTCGAACAAGCCAGGACTGTAATCAAGAAGAAGTAGCCGCGCGGATTTGAAGCTTCGTAAAGGGCGGATCACTTGTTTTCAAATGGCCAGGTCTGGACCCCGACCCTGTCCGCCCACTCCTGCCATTTGCCAGCCAGCTCGTTCAAAAGTTCTGGATGCTCCGCCGCCAGATCAGTCGTCTCCGTGCGGTCGGCATCCATATCGAATAGTTCCCACTTCCTTTCCAGATCTCGCCGGTACTGCGAGACAATTTTCCAGCGCCCTTCCCGAAGCGCCAGATTTCCATGGTGCTCGAAACAAAGCGGGGCGTTGCGAGCTATGTTCCCGCCCGATAACAGCGGTAACAAGCTTACACCCTCGAGGGGTTGAATGGCCGAGTCATCATGCGTCTGTGGATACTCCGCTTCCGCAGCTTGCAGCAATGTCGGCATCAGATCGATCAAATGCGCGGGTTGATTGCGAATCGAATTGCGATGTTCTTCTTTGATCCCTTCGGGCCAGTGAATGATCAACGGCGTGCTGATGCCTCCCTCATAACCGTCGTGCTTGAATCCGCGAAACGGAGTATTGCTCGCGTTCGCCCAGCCTGTTCCGTAGGCGACGAATGTGTCTTCTGAGCCGGGCATCGTTTCAGGACCGGTTCGGACCGGCCGGCCGTCCCGTGTCTGCATCGGTGGCCAGATCTTATTCTGAAGTCCGTCACGCCCAAGGGGTTCGTATGAGGTGTCGCTAATCTGTTCGGCGTTGGAGTTGCGACCGAACCCTTCAGCACACCCCCCGTTGTCCTGCAGGTAGAGGATGAGCGTATTGTCGAGTTGCCCTCTCTCTCGTAGCTCTTCGACGATCCGGCCGATCCCCTGATCCATTCGGTCGACCATCGCCGCGTAGACTTCCATACAGCGAATATTCCATTCCTTTTGTTCGTTTCTTTCCCATGACGCTGCGGGAGAAGTCAGCTGCCACGTGGAGTTCAGAACCCCGGCTTCAATTGCCCGGTCATGACGCGCAGATCGAATCGCATCGAATCCCGCATCGTATACACCATCGTATTTTTGAATTTCATTTTCAGGCGCATGCATCGGCCAGTGCGCAGAAGTGTGGGAAACGTAGAGAAAAAATGGCTTTGCGCTTTGTGCAGGATCTTCAAAGTGATCACGGATGTACGTGATCGCGTTGTCGGTGATGGCATCGGTGTAGTAGAACGACTCCGGCTGATACCCGGGATCATTTTCCGACGTAATGAAATTGTTGCCGCGACAAAGTGTTGCCGGATCGTAGAAGCTACCCGCTCCGATAATGGTCCCATAGAACCGGTCGAATCCGCGTTGAAGTGGCCAGTTGTGTTTCGGCCCCTCCGGCCTGGTATGTTTTGTGACGTGCCACTTTCCACTCAAATAGCTCGCGTAGCCTGCCGGCCGAAGCGCTTCTGCGATCGTGACGCAGTTCCGGTTCAGGTCCCCACGATAGGCGTCGTATCCTCGATCACCGGTCATCAACCCGATACCGGCCTGATGAGAATACAGCCCGGTCAGCAACGAAGCACGCGTCGGACAGCAACGCGAAGTGTTATAAAACTGCGTCAGCCTTACTCCATCAGCCGCCAGCGAGTCGAGTGCGGGAGTCTGAATCTCACTTCCGTAACACCCGATGTCGGTATACCCCATATCGTCGGCCATGATCAGCACGATATTGGGCTGGTCTGCAAACGCGCAACTCGGGCCGAAGGCAAAAAACAGCGACGAGAGCAGCAAGTAGAAACGACTCATATCAGCCCCGGCAGGCAGGAGAATGTCGCCTGAAAAACAGGCTGTCAAATAGTGCAGAATTGATCTGCACACACCGTGAATACTTTAGCATCAATTCCCCAGGAAACCTGTATCCCTCGAATCGGGCGTCCCTACGGCCCGCCACGTCTCAGGGTCAATTGAGTTGTCACATTTCAGTGATTGAACAAATCGTCAATCAACAGACAGCGAAAAGTCTCGCGGAAATGATTCCGAATTAGTGACCGCGGCCAAGCACAAATCTTGCGGCTGTTCGCAGAGCACGCGAGTACTCGTTGCTTTCGAGTCCATCGGCAAATGCAATTGCCCGCTCTGCATGTTTTCTGGCAATCTCTCGTGCGTACTCAATCGAACCCGCTTCGTTCAGAATTGATACGATCTGTTCGATTTGAGGATTGTCAGTAGTCAAAAGAGAAAGAAGGCCGTCGCGCTGGACACCTTCCATAGAAGCCAGGGCGTGAATCACTGGAAGCGTTGGCTTGTGGTTGGCGATGTCTGTTCCCAGAGTTTTGCCGACCTTGTCAGATGTTCCGACCAGATCCAGTACGTCGTCGATGATTTGAAATGCGATTCCCAGATCCCGTCCGAATGACTCAAAGCTATCGACGGTTTCCTGATCCGCATCTGACAACAACGCTCCAAGCCCGCACCCTCCGGCAACAAGCTCTGCCGTCTTGTCGGAGACAATTTCGAGATACTGCTCTTCGGTTATTTCGAAGTTCCCGACGTGTGCGTTCTGACGCATTTCACCGGCACAGACTCGATTGCTTGATTCGGCAAGCATTCTCAATGCTTCCGGCGAACCGGTTCGACTGGCGACGTGGAATGAGTGTGTAAACAGGTAATCGCCCAGTAATACACTGATCCGGTTATCCCATTTGGAGTTTGCCGTTGGACCATGTCGTCGGGTCTGGGCATTGTCAAGCACGTCGTCATGGATGAGTGAAGCGGTATGAATCATCTCCAAGGCCGCTGCCATTTGCAGGTGTTGATCCCCCAGTGTACCGCAGCAGGCTCCGCACAAAAGGAGAAAGACGGGGCGCATCCGTTTGCCACCGACAATTCGGCTGTGGGCAAGTAACTCGTCCACCCAAGGCGTGTCGCCGGATAGTTCGTCGAGCAGAATCGATTCAACCTGTTTGAGACTTCCGGCAACCGGAAGATAGATCGCGTTCAGCGAAACCGGAGCTACCGATGCTTCAGCGTCCAGTCCCGGTTTTCCGTTGCGATCAACAATCTGACTCACGTCAATTCCTTCTGAATTCAGGGAAAGGGCCGGCAGCAAATTTCCGTGACCGCTGGTCAAAGGCCACGGACATAGTGCCCGCTTTTTCCACCCGACTTCTCTTCCAGTTGTATCTGCCCGATAGTCATCGAACGGTCAACACTTTTGCACATGTCGTACACCGTCAATGCCGCCGTCGACACAGCCTGTAAAGCTTCCATCTCAACACCGGTACGCCCGGTACAGGTTACCTGCGAACTAATCCTCAGCTCATCCTCACTGACGAACTCAGCGTCCACATTGACAGAGTCCAGTGGCAAAGGATGGCATAGGGGAATTAACTCACCGGTTCTTTTGGCGGCCATGATCCCTGCAACTCTTGCCAGTTCCAGGACGTCGCCTTTGCCAACAGCACCACGCTTAATCCGCTCGGCAGTCTCGACTTGCATCGTGACCAGTCCACTAGCCCGCGCTAGACGGCGAGTTACCTCTTTCCCGCCAACATCGACCATTCTCGGGTTGCCGTCAGGATCAAAATGGGGCAGCTCGTTTGACACCGTCATAACCGTACGAAAACACGGTGAATAACCAAACAGAACAGGATAACGACGAATGCGCGGATTACCAACCGGCCGGTTGCGTTTTGCCGGTTTTTACCGTCATAGATTGAACTGAGGCAGGACGAGAAACAGCCTGTCAGCGGTCACCCGGGATTCAGTTCGTGTTCCGCAATACTGACCCACGGAACTGCCGGCTGGAGGCCGGTAGAAATTGCGCCTGGAAAAGTGCCATGACCGGCGTTTCATCCGGACATGGCACTGACAAGCATGCTTCATTGAGGCGTTCTGAGGTGTCGACTGCTACTCGATTGTCCAGAGGATCTGGTCCGTGTTGGAGGAGAAAGCCTGTCGCTGGCTGGTGGACTTGTAGCGAATTCTCGCTTGCAGACAACCGTCACCTTGATTCACGAAACGGGAGAGATCACCCGTCGGATTCACGGAGACGACGGTGTCCGAAAATCGAGTGGAAACCGAATCGTCAAGTTCTTCCCATGAGCTGAGAGTGTAATCGAAGAACTCAATGGTCTGCCTGACTTCGCTGCGGGCGAATACGGATCCCTCCAGTGAGAATTCAATCGATTCCGGATTTAGAACCGGACTTGTCGTCTTAACTACGAACTCGGTTCGAGACTGAATATCAAAGTTGCTCCGGCTCAATGTGAGATCTTCATCGTCACTTGCAGCAAGTTCACTGATTCCGCCGGAGACGTAGTCACCACGTGTAACGAAAAAGGACTCGGGCTCCAGAGTAACAACCTGGGTTCCAAGCAACGTCCACGCCATCGTTCCACCGGCATACTGAGTCTCAAAAACAAGGCTGTTGTTGATTGCCTCCGAGATCGAGAACCATTCCCCGTTGTTCGATCCGAAGTTATAAAGCCAGCGAGACCATTCAGGTTCTTTGTCGCGTGGCGTATTGGATTGCAGCCAGCGCCAGTGCCCCGGTTCCGTCGCGCTGACGTCTTCGACATGATTGACCACGGACAACCAGTATCCACCGGCGGGCAGAACTATTTCACTGCCGCCATTTGCCATGGTGAAATCTATTCTGATTGACGTAGGCTGACCGGGCAGAAAATCGTATCCGCCGGGTCCTTCCTGAAGAGCGTGAAAATGGACGACTCCGCCGGATCCGAATGAGCCACCGAATACAAACGGAAGTCCGTCAGGCTGCCCGTTGTTATCAGCAAAAATGTGCAATGAAAATCCGGGTCTGGCGGTGCCTGAACCGAAACGGTCGCGACCATCGTCCCCGACTCCGAATACATCGATGCTGTGCAGAGTGGTATCCGCATCGAGAAAAAAATAGTCAGTGGGATTAAGTGATTGAAAATTGCCGAAACGATTTCCTTCCGAAGAAAGAATCGAATTAACGTTGTTTGGAGTAAGATTTGCCGGCCGGTCCACCAGAACCGACTGCCCATGGGATGTGCCTGCCATTAACAGACAGGCGGCGAAAACGAGAAATATACGTGTCATGCTTTTACTGCCTTGTGAGTTTTTTGATGCCTTATGCACTAGGCGTCTAAACCCGCAAAGTTGCCTGATTCGACACGAAATTCAGATTTTTATCAGGCTGGCGCGGTAACGTACCCCAAGCACTTGAAATTCCGGCTCTTCCACGCTCGAAGCTGCCACCTGCCCGGCAAACGGCAGATCGATTTGGATCGCTTCAGAATGAGATTCAGCGATCCGCGCATAAAAAAACCGCCGTGCAAGGGTCCTTACACGGCGGATGAGCGAAAGACGGCGAATGCAGTCGTCTCGAGTCAAGGAACTGCGACCTGAGTCGCATGCGGGCTAGACTAGTTCCTTGCGTGAGCCGATCAGCGTGCGAAGTCGTTCGGCCAGCAGGCTGGCATCGAATGGCTTCTTGAACGTTTCGTTGATTGCTGAGCGGTCGAAGGAAATCGGATTTCCATCATCCGGCAGCAGTGCGATCAGAATCGTTTCGGCAAAGTCCGGATTCTTACGCAGGTTCTGGCAGATCTGCATCGCTTCTACTTTACCGATCGAGAAGTCGGTAATGATGCAGTCCGGGTGAAAACTTTCAGCCTGGATGCCGGCTTCGAAACCGCTGGCAGCCACAGCTACTTTGAAAGATTTCTCGGGAGGTAGCTCCCGTTTCAGATTCTCGATAAGTACCTGATCCTGGGCGACGATCAGCACCTTGGCCATCGCTTCGTCTTCCAGATCCCCAAGGGGCATACCATGCTCTTTGAGGAATTTGATCAGGTATTCGCGCGGGATACGACGGTCTTGCGAGCCGGGAATCCGGTAACCTTTGAGGCGACCGGAATCAAACCACTTGCTGACCGTGCGCGGGGCCACTTTACAGATCTTCGCGACCTGTCCAGTTGTGAACACCTTCATCGCAGGCTCTCCATAAACACTTTGAATCGTCTTTCGCTACACAGTCAGGGGATTTCCTGGCCTGCATAACATGTTCATCCCCGGCAATTGCCTCGTCCGACCGGGTCCGTCAGTACGTTGCAAAGACTGTTGGGTCGGGATAAACGTTTAATCGCTTTTGTCTGCCCCATACGTCACAACACGTATGAAACACCTGAACGACATCGGCTGATCCGTCAGCACATCACCGGTCATTTCCGGAGAATCGCTCCGCGTGGCACAAGCCTCCGCGTTACAACCGGAATAACCGGATTAACTTACCGGTCAACTGGCGATGACATCGCCGGGAGAAATCGACTATCGACACTCATTGGGTCGTGTATCGATTGTTGAAAGCTGCTGTGAAGACATACGTATTTGCACACCTCCATCAGCCGCTTTTGTGATTCCCCCCTGGAATCCCGTGTGCGGCTTCCAACTTCCGGCGGCGCCGGTTGTCGGGGCTGAATGACACGATCATCTGCATTTAAGTTTCGTTTATGCGGGGGTTGTTTCTTTAGACTCTTTCCGTAATCGCAGTGGAAGCAACGCTTGAACCCGAAATAACAACTCCAACAATCCGGACTGTTTGTCCTTTCAACCGAATTGCAACACTTTCGCGGTGAGCAAGCACAGTAAGTGCTATCGGATCTGGGTAAGAAATAGGGAGAGGCGGAACTCGCTGTTGAGAACTCGCTGACTACGCCAGCTTCCCGTCGCCTCTGTTCACAGCGACGACATTTCCTGAAACAACTCCCTCAACGTGCTCCGAAGTATCCTGAGGACTGTCTACGTCACCAAAGACACTGTCTACGTCAACAATAACAAGGCACTTGAGTGACATACGTCATTAGTCCCGAGTTGCGCCTAGTCGATTTCCTCGACCGGCCGCGGTGGAGGGTTTGGATTCGGGTTTGCAGGTGGTGGCGTCGCCGGCTTCGGAGGCCCCAGGACGATATCACCACCAAGTGCTCCCGCAAACTTCCAGTCCGGATTAACCGGAATCCATCCGACTGAGAGCCCGTTTTCCTCAGCCATCGCCCTGGCACTCAGGTAGACGTCGTAGCTGTCGCTGCAGACGAAGAACCGCAGATAGTATTCATTAGGATCAAGCTCACGGAGATCCTTGTTGAAACGCGAATTGCGACGTTCAACGTCGCGAATTCTGGCCCCTTCGTCATCCTTGGGTGTTAATCGCAGCCGGGCATCGCCGTTTGCGCCCAGGAACATCTCGATGTCGTAGAATTCGTTACGCATCGGCCGCCTGTTGAATTCACGGACGAACGTTTCAGGATCGATTCCCGCGACCAGGTTCTCATCCAGCCTCCTGGCGCGGATGACCTGAGCTGCCTTTTCCCTCGCCTCAAGCGCGATCGGGTGAAACTTCAGCGGATAAATTCGATTTCCGCAACAGATCAACGCAAACTGCTTCAATCCTTCCGGAGCTTCCCTAGGATCCGGCAGCCGCATCTCATGAGCCGTCAGCACTTCCCGCTCAGGTGTATCGTCAAGTGTCGCTCGCAGACGAGCTGATTCTCCCAAAGCAGATTCAATGTCAGTCTCAAGCTGCTCCCGTTTGATGCGCTCCGCTTCCTGCTCTTCCTTCATTCTGGCCAGCTGCGCTTCGTCGTCAGCGTTTCGTCTCCGCAAATTACGCAGCTGAACCTCATCATCGCTGATCTGCTGCCGCAACGCTTCGATCTCTTCATTGACAGATTCGTCTTGCGGCTCGTCGGGATCCAGCTGCTCAAGACTGATCTGGACCATTTGCATTTGCTGCTCAAGCTCTAGCAGTTTCGCACGGTCCTCTTCGATCTTCTCTTCATCAACAATCAGATTTGCCGTAATCCGTTCAACCGCGTCACCGACTCCCAGCTGAGTCACAACAAGGACGATAACAAGGATGCCGACAACGTTGGTCATCGTATCGAGCAGCGAGTCCATCGCCGCCCCGTCGTCATCCTGCTTGCGTCGTCTCACGGGAATATTCCTATCTGCGTTCTAAAAACATTTTGAGATCGAGCCGGCCATGCCCCAGAACCGGTAGTTTGCCATTGGGGACGCCCAGCTGCGATGCGTGATGCCGCGCCTGATTGAATACGTTTACGCCATCGTCCCGGATGAGGAAGATGATTTTTGCGTCAGGGTTTCCAGCCACTTCATCAAACAGTTTGAGCAGTTCGGGATCTCCACCAATTCGCCCCGCGCGCACGCGGAATTCCCCTTCTCGCCGATGAACAACCAGCTCGTTATTTGTGCACTCAATAAAATAGGGCGTGATGCCGTTGCCGCTTCCTCCGGGCAATACTCGAAACTCGGCCTCGTCCGGAGGAAGGTTCCGTTCTTCAATCTCTTTGGCAAGCACGGCAATCTGTTCCTGAAGCGATGCCAGCTCCGATTCGAGTTCCTCAATCGGCTGACGGGGAACAAGGTCCGTTGCTTCCGGATCTTCATTCAGTTCCTCCTGCTTTTCCCTGGCGAGCAGGAGGTCCGCTCCGATGGTTGCCAGTTGCTGCCTGAGTTTTTCGAGTTCCTGTTGTCTGGCGAGTATGTCATCACTCGCATTCAGTCGCTGTTGATCGAGCGTCTGCTGCAGTGCATTGAGTTCCGCCTGCTGTAGTTCGAGGTCTTCGGCCAGCTGCTCAGCTTCCTCGACCTGAGCCACCGTCTCGTTGTCCATCTGAGACAGCGCAAGGGTGGAAATCATCAAGGTGAGAACACCGATGACACAGGCAAGAATGCTTAGAAACGGAAACAACGATACATCGTTGTCGTCAGTATCCGGTCTGCGGCCCATATCCTATTTCCGTCCGAATCCAAACAGACCACGTTTCGGTTTGTCCACTTGCTGGACGACCACGTTTTGTTCACCGAGCCGTTCCAGCACTGTGCTGAGCCCGTCCAGCCCGCGCTCAAGGCCGGCGAAGTGTTGCTGCAGCGTCCGGTTCGATTTGACGGCGTTCAGCTGCAGCTTTTCTGTCTGAGCTGTGATGGCTTCAAATGACTTCTGCATCTCCGTGGTCGCCCGGTTCATCTCAACGACCTGCTTATTCCATTCCTCGTGGTAGATACCCATTGCTGAAGCGAACACTTCGCGAATGACAGCCGGATCAACGCCACCGGTTCCGTTCATTCCCCGCTGGGCGCCGCCTTCCCTTTTGTCGTTCAGCCGCTTCAGTAGATTTTCATTGCAATACTCATCCACCCATGTGATCAGATCCTCTTCGCTCTTCTGCATCGCAGATGTCGGAACCTTGACCATCAGACTGAGCACCAGGGCCAGCAATGTTGTATCAAACGCAGTGCCCAGCCCCGCAAAGACATCGTTCAGCGCGCCTTTGATGGCAGAAACATCGTTGGCGTTTTCGAGGCTACCTGAAAGCCCGGCAACCGCTCCACTGATTCCGATGACCGTTCCGATGAAGCCCATGATCGGCAAAGCCCAGATAAACACCTTTACCAGGGTGTAACTTCCGCTGACGTTGTTTGCGTCAATGTCCGATTGCGACTCCATCATCGTCACTGTCTCGGACGTGCTTTTTCGCACACGGAAATGCTCGATTCCACGAACAACACGATTGATCAGGAAACTATCACCGCCCGCCGGCAGGTTTGCGATGTAATCGAGAAACTTGTCGAGTGAGTTAAAAGTGATTTCCGGCGATAGTTCTGTCGGAAGAACATCCAGCAGAAGAGCCTGCTTCTGCTTCTGAATTTTTCGCATCTTCAACAGAAGAATGGCGATGCACCAGAAAAAGATCAGCATCGTGACGTAGGGGACCCAGCCGCGATCCCAGAAAATCTCCGTCCAGCTGAAACTCCTCAGCAGCAGAATCACGACATAGAAAACACCTGTCCCGATGACTCCGAACAGTAGACTCCACAACATGCTGACGTTGGTCGCATCTTCATAGGTTGTCGAAACCTCCTGCTTTGCGCGCTGTTTGGTTCCGGCACCTGCCTTTGTATCGATCTGAATATCAGCTTTTGCCCGACTACCTTGAGTTGCCTGGCCGATCACAGACAGTGACGGAATCTGGACAGTCTTGCCGCAATGCGGACATCCACATTTCCTGCCACTCAGTTCCTCGCGGACGGTGAGCGACTTTTTGCAATGTGGACAGGAAATCTTGAAGTACATTTCGGGCTTCCGGCAACTTCACATCTGGACGGGCAAGCGGCAATCCACTCGGACCACCGTGGGGGAGGCATATTCCAGTCTACCTGTAAAATCCCGCGTTTGCTTGTCATGTAAATGCCCATGAACTTCACGGACTATTGACCCATTAGACAATCCGCAAAACCCTGATCACGCAGTTGACTCACATGGGCCTCTCGTATGCCCGGCGAATACCCCCGCAAGAGGACCCCACAGAGCTAGCCCGTTCAGGTTCGCTTGCTTGGCCGATCGAAGTTCAGCCGATTCGTTCAGCCGATTCGTTCAGCCGATTCGTTTAGCCGATCGAATGACAGTCGATCAAAATTAGACGCGACTTCTCCGAGGGATCCTGCAGAATGCGAATCGCCTCTCCGCTTTCGGAGAACTCTTTCGCTTTTGAAACAGCCAGGCCTTTTACCGTGGTGTTCATCGTTCGGTTGTTTGCACCGTCATTCAACCGGAGCCGTACATCAAACACCCTCTCGTTGCCCATCACAAGCGAGCTCGCTTTAACACTCTCAATGACCGCCTCGCGGATGTCCCCGTGAGTCAGCAAGCGAAATCGGCGGCGTTCAAAAAACTTCACAAGAAACAGGATGCTGAATCCCACAACGAAAATCAGAAATGAGATTCCAATTGCAAGCCACATATCCTGACGATCTTCTGCTCCCGCAAGGAACGCCAGTGCGAAGATAATCGCAAATCCTGAAAAGAGAGATCCGAAGACGACCAGAAAGGGATCTGCCTTCATCTGATTGCGCAGCTGCGTTGGAATCGCGCGTGGGACGGGCTGCGCTAGGAAGTCTGAAATCTCATCGTCCCTGATCGCTTTCTTTTCGATCTCGCGACTGAGCATCGCGCCGACAATGCCGCCCATCGCCTCGGCCTTTTCAAGGGCTGTCTCTTTCGTCTCTGGCGGCCGTCTCGTTTCCTCGACCGGAATATCCACGCCGCTTGCCTGGAGCTCGCCCGCGATCATCAGGCATTCGCTTAGAAACGATTCAAGCTCGTTGATTCTGCACGACTCTTTCAACCGATAGACGACCATTCGCCCGCCTTTTGCCCCGACGCAGAAGCCGGGTTTCTGCTCGAACAGCTTCCGCACAGTCGGTGAAAACAGTTGCCGGATAGATGCTTCGGGGTGTCCGCTCAGGAAATAGCTGTCCGAAAACGCGGGTGAGTCATCAAAGTCGATGTCGGAACGACCGACCACTGCCTCAAGCATCCTCAGTCCGAAGCCTTCAGGTTTCAGCTCAAATTCGGGAAACACAAAATCACTGAATTCAAAGTACGCGCACGTCTGCTGCTTTTCCGGGGAACTACTGTCTGAGTTGCTTCTTCTCTGCAATCCCATATCGCCAAGGACGATTTTCACACCTTCGTTCATGCGAAAGTGACAATCCCAGAAACGTACATCCTCACCGATGATAATTTCTGATACGTCGTCGCTGATCCTCTCGGTATCCACGTCAGAAAGTGGCTGCATTCCAAGCGACTCAACCGCTTTTGAAAACGCACTCGATCTCCTAACGATCAAAACGGCTTGAATCAGCCCCCAGACGGCCCCCACCACAATTCCAATCAGAATTCCATGCCACCATTTGATCTCAAATCCCAGCCATCCGCCGACGATGCCACCGAACATGGACGCCAGAATCGCTCCAGCAAACGCTCCTCCAATTGCGGTGACCAATGCAATGACCAGAACGATTGCCGTATTGCGACGAGTCTGCGCGGCAGGGGAGAGGTTTTCAGATTTCAATTTGATCAACCGAAAGGGAACCACAATTTCTACAATCAAGATCCTAACCGATCTGCCACAACACCGTGCTACTCCTTCGCCGGGGAAAGTAGCGTGCATTTGGAATCAATAGCTGGTATATCCGTATGCTGCACGGTAGTCAGGGGTCTAGAAATCAATGAATGAGATCGAGAAGCGTAAACTTGATTTGGCGGAACGCCAGTTCGAAGCCGACCTCGAATTGCGGAAGGAAGAACTCAAGCTCAAGAAACAGGCGAGCGGCTCAAACAAGAAGGGTTCTGATTCCCCAACCAAATTCTGGAAGTCCCCCATCGGCCTGGCTGTCGTCGGCGGTTTCATCACCTTGTTGAGCGCGTCTCTGACCAATTACGTCCAGGGTTGCAACAACCGGATATTGGAGAGACAGAAGTTTCAGTCGGAATTGATCCAGCACGCGATTGAAAGCGCAGACGACAACGAAGCCGCCCGGATCAATCTGAAATTCCTGTGGAATGCCGGCCTGATTTCAGACTATGCCAAGGTGGAAGAGATTGTTAGCGGTACGGCAGTTTTGCCCAGCAGCCAGACGTATGGCGTTGCCCAGTCGATAAATGGTAGGGACGACCGAATCCGTGTTCGGGAGCCGGGCAGCTTTCCCTTCAACGCGATTTGCCGACTGAATATTTCTGCAAATGGTACCTCAATGCTCGGCACAGGGTTCTTTGTGGCTCCGAATATCGTTCTGACAGCCGCCTATAACATAGATCAGGATGGCACTTCGGTTGAGGTATTAGCCGGACCGGAAACCGCCGCTTCGGGGAAATTTGCGGGTGGTTTCGAATCGACTGAAATTCTGCTGCCGACAGGCTGGACAAACGGTCGCAATGACGAGTCCAATTTCGGTGCCATCATCCTGCCAATGCCCGTCGAAAACATACAGCCTTTGGAACTGGAACTCATTTCGGATCAGCAACTATCACTCAGCGAAGCGACGATTGCAGGTTACCCTTTTGATAGAGACAACGGATCCAAATTGTGGATGTCCAGTGGATTCGTAACTCCATTTGAATCCGGTGGTTTGAGTTACTTCATCGACACCGGGCATGGAACTGCAGGTGCTCCACTTCTGGTTGACCTCCAGGATTCACCGGCGGTCATTGGCATCCACCACTCATCAGGTGAAATGCGCGCGGTTCGAGTTACAAACGAGGTGATCGAACAAGTAGCCCAGTGGATAGCAGACTACGGGGAATAACGACGTGAAATGTTCTAGAAGCGTAAAAGCTACAAGAGCACACGATACGATGTGACCTACGCAGCGTCTTCAGCCGCGTCACGGTCGATCGCTTCCTGAGAGATATGCCCGTCTTCGCTGACATCTTCAAAGCGGACGCTCACGCGCTTAGAGACACCTGATTCCTGCATGGTAATACCATACAGAGTTGTGGCGGCAGTCATCGTCTTTTTTGAGTGGGTAACGATGACAAACTTCGTCATGCCGAGGAAGCTCTTGAGCACCTCGATAAACCGGCCGATGTTGGCTTCATCAAACGGTGCGTCGACTTCGTCAAGCACGCAATAGGGACTTGGCTGGTACTGGAAGATCGCCATCAACAGCGAAACAGCCGTCAGCGCTTTTTCGCCGCCGGAAAGCAACGAGTTGCTGAATTCCGGCTTACCGGGCGGAGTCGCACGAATCTCGACACCGGCTTCCAGAGGATCTACACCTTCTTCAAGAACGATGTCGGCATTGCCACCACCGAAAGTCTGGCGGAACAGCTTCTGAAAATTAGTCCTGACCGCGTCGAGTGTGTCAACGAATTGCCGGCGGCTGTCTGTGTTGATCCTGGAGATGATCCGTTCAAGTGTTTCCTTGGCTTTGACCAGATCGTTGTACTGTTCTTCCTGCTCCAGATACCGGCTCTCGATCTCTTCCAATTCGTTGAGAGCATCTACATTAACTGCACCGATCGCACCGACTTTTTTGCGCAACTGGGTGATCTCTGCATCGATCTCCTCGCGCTTGTTCTGCTCTTCTTCAGAAAGCTCGACGTCAACTTCGGCAATGTCGATGTTGTAGTCGTCTTTCAGTCGAGTGGCGAGTTGCTCCCGCTGCATCGTCAACTGTTCGACGCGAAGCTTGGACTGATGCATCGCATCTTCAACGTTGCGCAGTGCATCACGTTTGCCATTGAGCTCAACAGCGATTTTTCGTCGCGCAGCGTCGACCTCGCTGCGTTCGGAAGTCAGCTTTGTCAGTTCATCTGACAACTCTTCTTTGTCTACCTGCAGTTTAGCAAGCTCTTCCTTGCCTTCGCGAATCTGGTCACTGGCTGCCGCTTCTGTTTTCTTGTCCGTCGCCAGTTGCGTCTTGATCTGGGAAGTTGTCTTCTGGTGTTCCGCGAAGTCGTCCCGCAGTTGTCCCAGACGCATTTCCAGTTCGGAGAGCGCCTGTTCACTTTTTGCAAACGTGACTTTTGATTTCGTAGCGGCTTTTTCCACGGCCAGGCGTTCGGCAAGCGCTTCGTCGGCTGCGCCTTGATCGCCCGCGATCCGGCCCGCGAGCGTTGTAACCAACGTTTCATTGGAGACTAGTTTTTCGCGATTGGCCTCCAGTTGGTGCTGGAGATCAGCCAGTCTTCCAGTCGCAGCCTCGCGATCACTTGCGGCCGTTTCCAGTTGCTCCTCGAGGCCTGCCAACTGCTCGGAAAGACTGCTCGAACGAGTTTTGCATTCCGACAGTCGCGATGCCATCTCGGTGTTTTCACCAAGCAATCGGTTTACTTGCGTTTCCGAATCCGCCGACAGCTGACGAAGCGAAACAACTTTCTCTTCTTCCCCGGCAATCTCTGTCTTAAACTCTTCCATCTGACGATGCAGGGAGCGCAGTTCGCTGCGGCGTGACACTAGACCGCTTGCGGCGGACTTTGGTCCGACAATTACTGTTCCGTCCGCTTCGACGACTTCTCCGTCCAGAGTTACAAAGCGAACCTGCCCTTTTTTCGATTCACTCAATCTCAGGGCGTCTGCAAGGGATTTGACCACCCAGGTTCCGCTCAGCAGTTTTCCGACGAAACCGGTGAACTCGGGTTTAGCCTGAACCAGCTTGTCGGCGCGACCGATGACGCCTTTGGCGCCGGTCACATCAACTGACGGATCGGTTCCAAGTGACGGCGGATCCTGCAGCTGGATTATTCCAACGCGTCCTTTGACCTTGAGTTTCTCATCAGCCATCAATCCGACTAATTGCTCACCGTCCACGACGATGTACTGCGCCACTTCGCCGAGAGCCACATCGACGATCGCAGCATGCTGAACGTTTACCGAAACCAGATCCGCCACCAGGCCGACGACTTCTGACATCGGACCGGATCGTTTTTGCTTTGAAAGCTGCAACAGCTCTCTCGCTCCTGCGTTGACACCTTCGAGTTTTTTCTCAAGTTCCTCGATGACACTTGCACGCTGCGTTGCACCGGCCTGATCCGAACTCAACTTTGCGAGCCTCGACTGATGAGCTTCGAGAGAGGCGCGATACTGATCGAATTTCTGTCTGGCTTCCGCGAGGGCCGTATCTTTGGACTCAGCCTGTTGCTGCAGCTCTTTTTGTTCACTTTCGACGGACGCAAGTTCTTTACGACATCCGTCAAGTTCGCCGGACAGCGCAGTGACGCTCGATTCGTAGCGGCTTTTTGTTTCTGAAAGACTCGTGACCTGCGATTCACCCGCCGAAACAATCCTTCCGATTTCGGTAACGAGCGTCAGCAGTTCCGCATGACGCAGGCCATTGGTTTTTGCCTGTTCACGAAGTGTGGTGACGCGGTTGTCGAGTTCCTCAAGTCCCGATTCCAGTTTCTTTAACTCATCGGAAGAGTCTCTGAATTTGATTTCAGCAGACTCAAGGTCGGACTCGGACTTCGCAATCGTTGATTCGAACTCGCTGGTGCGCACCTCGGAACGTTCAAGCTGCGCAGACAACTGTTCACGTCGTTCGGCAAGATCGACCTGACGGGACTCGTTCAATTGAATCCGTGATTCAATCTGTGCGATCAACTCACGCTGCTCAGCACCGGCTTCCTGTCGAGACTGCAGTTCTGTTGTGAGCTTGTCGAGTTTCTGTTCGGCTTCGGTAGCTTGCTGCTGGCGTGATTCAATCTCAGAGCGTATCTCTTCCGCCTGCCCGTGAAGTTCGCCGGCTTCGGCTGAACAACCGTCCAGCTTTTCAGAGAACGAACGCCAGTCTTTCATTCCGACGTACGTGCGCAGTTGCTGAAGCCGTTCGGTGTACTCTTTGTATCGAACCGCTTTGGAAGCCTGTGCTTTGACGCTGCGGTACCGGTTACCGACTTCGTTGACGATGTCCGCCAGGCGAACGAGATTGGCCTGAACGCGCGCGAGCCGTCTTTCCGATTCAACCTTCTTGGCTTTGAAACGGCTGATGCCCGCGGCTTCCTCAAAGATCGCACGTCTTTCTTTTGCTCCGGCCTGAAGTAACCGGTCTACTTTGCCTTGCTCAATCAGGCTGTAGGCATCCGCGCCGACTCCGGTACCCCGGAACAGATTTCGCACGTCCTTGAGACGGCTTGTTTCATTGTTGATCAGATATTCGGTCTCGCCACTGCGATAGACACGTCGCCCGACGTGTACTTCGTCCGCATCATAGGGAAACCTGCGATCAGCGTTATCGAGAATGATCGTCGCTGTCGCCGAGTTGGCCGGCTTTCGCGCGCCGGCACCGGTGGACCCCTTGAAGATGACGTCCGACATGTCCTTTCCGCGCAGACTTTTTGCGCTCTGCTCACCAAGTACCCACTTGATGGCGTCGACGATGTTGGACTTACCTGAGCCGTTAGGGCCGACAATGACCGTAATCCCGTCCGGGAATTCAAAGCGGGTCTTGTCGGCGAAGCTCTTGAAGCCGCTGATTTCAAGGGCTTTGAGCATCTAACGTTACGTCTTTTTAGTGATCAGTTGACCGTCCCGGTTTGGCGAAAGTTAGCGGTTTTCGTGTTTCTGGCGGGATTGGGCCGAACGCATCTGAGAGGGGGTCAGCAGCCATCCGGATCCCGGACTCGAATCAATGTCAGCGCGAAAAAACTCGCGTCGCAGGTTTCGAGTTCAGGCAGGACCCGGCACATGGCCGACTAGTTTGAGCCGCCCGAAAACCAATTCCCTATTCTAGTCAGTGGAGAGTCGTGTTTTTACACGTTTTAAAGGGGTTCCGGTGTGGGAGGGGGGGGCGGGCCCCCCCGAGGGATAAATCGTT
>JBCCFB010000109.1:0-18973 GCA_039029995.1 Planctomycetota bacterium | reverse complement strand
TTTTCTAACCATTGAATAATTCTTTGGCTTCTGTCATAGGCAGGGTGTTTATCTAGCTCGTACTCGAAATCGTGAAACTGCGTCGGCTTTCTCAAGTGAATGGTCGACTGCGACCTCAAATCGGGGCATCAGAGTTCCGTTTGTTGACTCGCGATAATCGCCGGCTTTTGACGTAGAGTTGCGGCGGTGCATCCTCGTGCGACGGCAGGTTTACAGTAGATACCGCGAACGGAATTTCTATGCAAGGCGTCCACACTGTCTGAAGCCGGTTGGCGGGGACGGAACAGCCAATTCGTCACTGCTTTTTAGATCACCCGGATTTCAGATTGCTCAGATCAAGGCTTCCTCGCTGTCGTCATAGGACAGTCGGTCTTCGGGGTGCCAGAGCGGAAGACCATCACGTGCCCGCAAAGCAAGCTCGGCAATCTTCTCATTCGAGCCGGGCAGTGCTCTTGTACATTCGTAGTCGTTTGACTCGACTTCCTTCGGTTCGAAGTCCCAGTTTCCCTGTCTGATTGCATCCAAAACTGATTCGCGCACTTGTAGATTCCTTCGTAGGGTAAGCAAACAATTGGCAACTCCGCCGTACGACTTGACCTCCATGAAGAAGCGTCATGACATCTACCGAACTTCCGTTCCCAACGAAAAAAATGATGTCGGGTTTGAAGGTGGGACCTGTTTTTCAGCAACCGTTTTCAGGCCGTAAAAAACAGGCATTCGCGGAGGGGTGACACTTCGGATTTTTAATATGAAGTTAATATTTCCGTTGTCAAGTTTTTGCGCACACTAAGCGAGTTTTTTTGTATGCCAATGATCGTCGATAAATCTGTCTAATGATGTCGCTAATTTTCAATCCCGACTACGCGGCGCTTGACACAAGTTTCGAAATCTGCTGCCGGACGCAGATTGACTTGCAAATTCACTCAACAGCTCGATCAGACGGTCTTCGTCAAGATGCCGGCGCTGCTCGTGACAAACTGCACCCCGGAATCCGATGACATCCGGTGCACACTTCAGCGCTGTGGTGATGTCGCCGATTCCCAGTGATCCTGCAACGGCTACGAAGAGCCCGGCTGCGCGGGCGGGGGTGACAATGCGGTTGATCTCATGTGGATCCAACCAGTCGAAAAGGCTGCCTGATTCCGGACGGTTTTTGAAACAGGTATCGAACAAAACGCCGGTGCAACCTGATTGAACCGCAAGCCGGACGATGTCCTCGGGAATTGGCGAATTGCACAGCTGGTGATCCGCATAGATAACAGCCACAGCCGACACGTTCCGCGAAACGCTCTGAATCACCTCAAGAAAACGGTGACGCCAGTTCTTCAGGCCCGGCATGCCTGCCAATCCGAACTTTACGTAGTCGACCGCGCAAACGTCACGCAACGAATTAACCGGAAGCTGCACATTGCTTCCATCAACGTCGGCCATTTCACCCAGAGCAATGCTCAGCCTGCACCGCGGGTCAGCCTGCAGAGCCATGCAAATCTCAGCAATGGTTTCATTCGATGCACGTCCGAGAGAGCCATGATCAGGTTCCTTAATGTCAATGATTGGAACAGGATATTCCGCAACAATCAGGGCTTCGGCGAGCGAATTCACGCTGATCAGCAGTTGCGGTGAGTCAGTCTGTGCGAGAGAACGATTCATGTACGTAAAGTGATGCGTCCGGTGGTCAGCAGGTTCGTCAACTGTGCGCCGCAAGACAAAACGGCTAAGCTGATGATATGCCCCAGGAACGGAAATTTGAACATATTACGACGGACTCGCATCTGGTTGAGTTCTGTGAAAAGGCCGCGGGAAGTGAATTCATCGGCTTCGATACCGAGTTCGTGTCTGAAAACCGCTACCGGCCCGAGCTTTGCCTTATTCAAGTTGCCGCTGACGAACAGCTGGCAATTATCGATACTCTTGCCGTTAAAGATGTTTCGCCCTTCTGGAATCTGCTGGTTGAAGGAAGCCATGTAACGATTGCTCACGCAGCTCGTGAAGAACAACTGTTTTGTTTTCGTGCAAGTGATCGTACACCAGCCAATCTCTTCGATGTACAGCTGGCCGCCGGATTCACGGGGCTTGAGTATCCGGCCTCGTATGGAAATCTGATTTCCAGACTGCTCGGGATAACGATCGACAAAGGCGAAACCCGAACCGACTGGAAGCGCAGACCGCTGTCGCAGTCTCAGATTGAGTACGCACTGGTTGATGTTATTCACCTGCGCCCGCTTTATGACAAGCTGACGCAGAAGCTGAAGTCCATGGAACGAATGGAATGGCTGGAGCTGGAAACGCAACAAAGAACTGACGCGTTGGTGCGTTCGGAAGTTGAGCCTCAGTGGCATCGGATGCCCGGGATCTCCAGCCTCAGTCGTGGCCCGCTGGCTATCGTGCGACAGCTTTGGATCTGGCGGGACAAGGAAGCAAAAAAACGGAACCGTTCTCCTCGCCGCATTCTTCCAGACGACCTTCTGGTAGAGGTCGCCAAGCGCGGGTCAAGAGAAACCAGGAAACTGAAAGCGATCCGCGGACTGGAAAACCGGATTGCCGGAGGGACGCTGGGAGCGATTGCCGACACAATTGGTGATGCCCTCGACCTGCCTAAATCGGAATGGCCTCAACGACTGCCACGCGGCAAGTCAATGAACCTTGGCAGCCTCGGTCAATTTCTGACAACTGCACTTGGAGTGGTTTGTCGCAGCAATCAAATCGCACCGTCCATTGTCGGCACAGCTCAGGACGTCAGAAATCTTGCCGCCGAGAAGCTGGGAATGGTCAAGCTCAAGGAACCGCCTGCGATGGCCAACGGTTGGCGGCGGGAACTCGTTGGCCAACTGATCGAACAGATTCTCAGTGGTCGCATCGCGATCCGCGTCGATGATCCACGTTCAGATAATCCGCTGGTGCTCGAAGAAGTCCAGGATTTCGAGTAGGCGGTGACAGTACGCCTACTGTATCTATGCGTAACCGGACTTGTGTGTACGCGATATTGCGCGTGGACTAAGTGGCACCTAGTCGGAATGGCGGCGTATTGATTTGCGTCGATCTTCAGGTTGTGAGCCATTGGCCTGCTCTTCCGGTTTTCTGCCGTCCACAGGTCCGGACTGTCTCCTGTCTTTTTCCGAATTTCGCTTTTCAATCAGGTGTTGAAGTTCAGATGGCAGGTCTTTGGGATCCATCATTTCAATTGGCTCCAGTCATTCACTTTTTGATTCTTGCGATTGTCCGGCCTAGCGGCGCGGGGCATTGCGGTCGCGCGGAACCGCATGCTCATACGATCGTTGCTGTCTCAGTTGTTGCTCATAAAGCTGTTGTTGCCGCAGTTGTTGTTCGTATCGCTGTTGCTCAATGCGGTGTTGCTCAGCGCGATGTTGATCCATCCGCCGACGGTCTTCGAGATAGCTTGCCTGAACAACTGGTGGAACGTTCTGCGCGACCCTTGACTGAGCTGAATCGGCGCTCAGGCTTGCAGAGCTCAAGTTCATGCTGACCCCGCCCGGCTGAGCTTGTTGAG
The DNA here is from genome assembly GCA_039029995.1 of Planctomycetota bacterium. GTDB lineage: Bacteria > Planctomycetota > Planctomycetia > Pirellulales > Pirellulaceae > Mariniblastus. The sequence continues at coordinate 15,465 of JBCCFB010000109.1, read as the reverse complement.
CCCGTGCAAGTCCCCCATGCGGGTAGCCGTTTTGTTGCAGGTGTCTGGAGGTTGCATCCTGAAGAATCGACGAACCGTCGGGGCCGGGATCGACGTGTCCTGGTGTTGCGGCGTCGGGCAGTAATTGTCCCGGGCCGAACGGGGCAGAGATGTTTTGTCGTGACGGACTATGTCGTGACGGACTATGTTGTGACGGACTATGTTGTGACGGGCTATGTTGTGACGGGCTATGTTGTGACGGGCTATGTTGTGACGGGCTATGTTGTAATGGACCGTTGAGTGGTGGCTCGCCGCTATGCAAACCCTGGCCATGCAAATTGTGATAGTCCATGCCCGGGTAGTGTAGGTTCTGGTGCGGTGCCATTGGCTGACTGTGGTATCCGGGAGCCGGTGCCGGTCCGGCGTAGTTGCCGTATTGGTCGTTGTAGGCACTTCCGGCAAACTCAAACGGCATATCCGGCTGGAGGTTGAGTCGTTGGTATCTCGGAGAGTTGTTCACCTGGTCCCCGTTGGATTCCCATGCGGCTGGAGTTGCACCGTGTGGAACGATGTGGGGGACCAGCACAAAGACGATCTCTGATTTCTCGACATCATCTGCACGCCTGCGGAACAAGCCACCGATATGTCGTAGATTCTCGAGGCCAGCAATACCTGCCTGGCTGAACCGGTCGCGTTCCTGAATCAGGCCACCGATGATAATTCCCTGGCCGTCCCGCAACAGAACGTTCGTTTCGACTTCCGACGTCGATTCACGTGGCAGGCCTGTCACTTCGTTGACTTCACCCGAGGAGACCTCGGGCTTGATGTTCATCAGAATGTGACCGTCGCGGCTGATTCTTGGTGTCACATTGAGCACGATTCCGACGTCGAGGAAACTGATGTTCTCCTGGGTGCTTGTTTCAGTGGTGGTTGTGGTGCGGAAGCCGAGTTGTTCACCAACCTGCAGCCGGCTTTCCTGCCCGTTAAGCGCAAGTACTCTTGGAGACGCAAGCGTTTCACTGTTGGTGTACGTCGATAGTGCCTCGAGCAGGGTGTCGATATCGGTCCCGTCAATCTCCAGCAGAAAAGCCTGCTCAGCTCCGGCAGATGCAAGTCCGCGCGTGCTGAGTCGAGCGGTAGTACCCGACAATCTCATCAAAGACTCGAAGTTGACTCCAGTTGATGTTTCATCGTCGAGTTTCACTTCCAGCACATGAACTTGAATAAGAACCTGTCGCGGAGGCACGTCCATTTGCCGGATGTATTGATCGATACGGGCGACAAATGGTTCAAAGTCCTCGACGACAATTGCCTCGATCGTTCGTCGGTTATCCGTTGTGCTGCTAAGCGTGACTTCGCTTGTCCCGCTCGGCGAGAGCATGCCGGTTACGGCAAGGTTCAAGTCTTCAGCAGATACGTAGTCGAGTTCAAACACACGTAGTACGCGACCCTGGACATGAGGAGTCACAGCATTCGTCGTGGCAATCGAACTGACGTGGAGAATGCCGTTGTGGGAAGTCCAGGTGTAGCCGGCCACGGCGATGATCGAATCGATTGCATCACGCACGGTAACGTCGCGCAGGGTAATTGTGATTCGAGGAGACTGGTCCTGAGCCATTACCAGGTTCAAGCCGATACTCTCGGCAAGCAGTTGAAGGATATCACGCAATGACGCATCGCGGGCGACCAGAGAGATCCGGCCATTGTTTTGTTCGACGCGGATATCCGGAGGTAGCATGCCCGAAGGAGGGATCAGGTATTGCCCGCCCGGCTGAACCTGAATCGGCGGAGGCGGCTGCGGGCCGAACCGCGGGAGCTGTGCAGGTGTTTCGCCTGGATCCGCAGCCCCACTTGTCGGTGAAGATGTTGGTGAAGATGTTGGCGAAGCTATCGCTGCGAAGTCCGGTGGTGAAGTCTCCGGATCGTTCAGGGGCGGGAACCCGAAGGGATCCTGTGATTCCCGTGCCGACGGAGTCAGTACAGTAACCACCGTCTGCCTGTCCGGACTGTTGTCCAGAGGCACCAGTTGGCCGCTGCCAGTTTGGACACTCAACGCGCACGTACATACACCCAGCCACGCGAATAGCGTGACAATGGTGCAAACGAGCGTTCCTGACCTGTTAAGCATGAGTTGCATCCATTCAATTGTCTTCGTCATGATCATCGACGAATTCCAGGATCACAGATCCGTCGTCACGGACCTCGGTAATCCTGAAGCCTGCCACGGTGTCTCCGACTTCAAATCTCTGGCCACCGATCTCGACGACCCGGGATTCTCCGGAGACCAGAGCGATTCCGATTCCGGATTCACGTAGCGCCTGTAATGTTCGTATCGCATTTTCCCGCCGGATCTGGCATTGTCTTGCCTCTTCTTCAAGTTCCTGCCGGATCCTCTCCCGCTCCATCCGGGCTTCCTGCTCGGCGGCGGTTTGTTCTGCCAGTTCGCGTTCTCTTCGTTCGGCTTCTTCCCTTTCCCTCGCCAGTCGTTCCTCTTCTTCCCGTCGAGCTCGTTCGATGACGAGTATTTTTTCAGGAAGGTCGAAGGGATTGTTCATTGCCACAGTTTCCGGTTCCATCGTCGGCCATTCGATGGTCACGATGTCAGGCATGGATTCTGCCGGCAGGTCGGCCGGGGCATCTTCAGTTGCTACCTCGGTTGCGACGGATGGAATGCGCGACGGTCGATCCGCGGCAGGTTGAGGCGCTGTCGGCCCTCCGGCGAAATTGGAGATCATCACTCCAGCAAAAATCACTCCAAGGACTCCGACAAGAATTAACTTGCCTGGCGTAGCACCGGAATTTTCAAGGAACTTGTTAGCCATCGGTTGCCCTCGCAATCCGCTCGGGTGGAGCCTCTCTCGTGAAGAACAATACCAGCGACAGATCAAAACGATAGGTTTCAGACTGGGAGTCCGTTTCCATCGTGACCTTATTGATCCTTGAAATACGTGGCAGGTTTTCGATGCGTCCGAGGAAGTTGCAGATCCCTTCGAAACTGCCTTCGATCGTGAAGTTGATATTCAACTCCGCGTATTCTCCTTCGTAATCAGTCTCCCCGCGTTGGAAGTCAAGAATTTCAACTCCGGTATCCTGGGCTGCACTGGTCGCTTGTTGTAGAAACTCTGACTCCTTCGGACTGTCCGGAATACGGCTGTTCACCAGACTTGCCCTGCTCTGGATCGACTCCATCTTCACTGACAGCGCAGCGTTTTCCTCTGCAAATTCACTGGTTCGTTTGAGCAGGTCTTCGATCTCAGTCACTTGTTTGCTGGCATCCTGCCGGCTGTTGTTTAAAGGTGTCAGGACAAGTGTGTAGATTCCGATTCCGATCAGCACCATCGACAGCGCAAGCCCACCGTGCACAGCCATTGCTGCGAGCTTCAGTCCGGGTTTTAGTTTGCGGTGTGACATGCTGTTCGGGTTACATGAGGTTTGTTTAAAAGTGGCAGACCAACGTATACATGAACGCGTCGTGGTCGCCGACTTTTGTAGCGCCTGTCGAAGTAAGTTCCACGTTGTTGAATAATCCCGAGTTCCGCAGTTCAAGTTCGAATCGTGCAACGGTCAGGTTGTCAATTCCGATGCCTTGCAGTGTGAGTTCGTATTTCGAGGCGGCGGATTGCCCGGACGTGTTCTGGTTCGGCTGAAACACAAGCGATTGGACATTTACATTGTCCTCACATTCAGCTGCTGCGTTGCTCAGGGTGCCAAGAAGCGTCAGAAATGAACGATTTCTGGACAGCTCAAGAGCGAGGCTTTCTCTGCGCTGCAGTGTTTCGATTTCACCCGTGAAGAACTCCGACTCCTGAATCATCTCGTTGACGGGAGTAAAGCGTCTCTGTGCGGCTTCAAGTTCTGTTCCCGATCGCCTCGACTCTGTAAATGAATGAGTCAGTATTCCCCCCGCCATCAGGAAGAAGACCAGGTAAATCAGAATCCAGCGGCGCGCCTGCCGCCTGATCAGTTGCCGCCGGAGTGCTTCCTCCGGCAGGAGGTTCAAATGTGAACTCATGCTCCACTCCATGCCAGGCAACTTGTTGCTACCGCGGGGCCGTAGAGTTCGACTCCGGCGACCGGTGTTGTACTACGCGTCGAAATTCGCCAGGTGGAGAACGGGATCCGCAATTCGTCCGTCAGCCATGCGTCAACGTTCTTCAGAGTCGCTCCCGCGCCCATGACAATTCCATGAACCGGAAAGATCTTTTTCATGCGTGAATGCAAATGGGCCAGCGTGACGCGGATTTCTTCAATCAAATCGCCCCTGAATGAGGACGTGATTTCCGTGACGACCTCGCAAACATCCTCGTCCACGATTTCACGACTGTTGGCAAGGCCGAATTCCGAACAGAGTTTTCGTACTGCTGAAGGTTGAATTCCCAGTTCGGAGCCGATCTTTTTGTGAAGGCGGTCAAAGCCGTGACCGGGCAGACTTCGTACAAATTCCGGCTTCGATCCCGCCACCGCGCACACGGTCGTCGACGATCCTCCCCAATCGATTGCGACATACGGAACACCGGTGTCAAAGCCGTCAATCATTGAGCACGCTCTGGCGATGGCAAACGGCACACCGTCGAGAACGCGGCAGTTCAATCCTGCGGTGCGGTAATCAAGTAGAACCTGATTGGTCCACCTGTCCGCCTGACAGATTACGTTGTAGTCATTTTTGTCGCGGGAGTCGCTGGTTGCCGAGGGCCAGAAATCAAAGTGAATGTTGTCCGTCCGTACCGAGTGAATTTCAGATAGCTTTTCACCGACGGTGGACCGCATGTCTGATGTCTCGGCCAGTGAAATCCGCCGCACGTCACAAACCGAAAGTGGAATCGTGCACGCGGAATCCTTGCCGTCGAAACCAGTGATCGCTCTACCCTCGCGTATCTCATTCGATGAGCTGACGGGAATCGAGCGGATCCATCCACCGGTATCAATCATTTTTTCACGAGGGATGATCGCCGCATTGCGCAGGAAATAGCGCTGGCCACGACGTTCGACCTGCGCAAGTTTGACTGCGCAAGTGCCGATGTCGACACCGATCCAACCGGTTTTTCGTGACCAGAACATCTGCTTAATACAATCCGTTTATCGACGATTCGATCGTGAAGGAGTCTCGTGTGGAGCAACTCCGGGAGCTATTCCCGGGCCGTGTGGTAGTGGTGGCTGCACCTGCATCGCCATCCGTTCCATGTTTGCCAGCCGGTCATCAATCGATTTCAGTGTTGTTGAAATCTCCTGAAGAACGTCGAGCGACATCTGCGCTCCGCTGCGGAATTGCGGCTGGTTCTGAGCACGATCCTGTCTTTGCTGACCGTTCGCAGGAACGGGCAGCTGGACCAGGTAGAAACAAGCACACAAGAGCAGAGCGGTCGCGAGAGCAAACCCGCGTCCCCTGCCTTCTATCAATTTGTTTGTGTCCATATGGAGTCCTATTTGTTGGCAAATGTCGCAATGTCAAACATCGGCAGCAGGACTGCCAGCACAACGATGGCAACAAAGGCACCCATGATCACCGTGATCGCAGGCTCAAGCAGTGTGATCAGGTCGCGCAGCTTTGACTCACCGTCTTCTTCATAGTGTTCGCCGACGAGTTGAGTCACCATTCCGAGCGAGCCGGTCCTCTCCCCGGTCACAACCATTTCAGCGGCGGCTGGAGGAACAAACTCGCTTTCCAGAAGCGCATTGGTTATGCCACGACCGTTCAAAACATCGTCTTGAAGGTCACGAAACAGTCGTTTGTAGACGCTGTTGCTGATTGCTCTTTCGGCCAGTCCGAGGCTCTCCAGCAGCGGGACGCCACTTTCAATCATCAAGCCGAGCAATCGGCAAGCACGGCCGAACAGCAAAGACCTGGTTACGTTGCGCAGTACGGGTGAGAACAACATGAAGCGATCAATCATGCGTTGGCCCGCGTCACTACGGCGGGCAGCAATCAATCCACCGATCGCGGCACACAGCAAAGATCCCCATAACCACCAGCGCCCACGCAGTTCCCCGGAAAGGTCGATCAGGCACTGGGTGATGAACGGTAACGGCGTATCAAATTCTTCGAATACACCTGCAAATTGAGGCAGGACGAATAGAACAAGGCCGGACAGAACCATGGTCGAGACCACGATCAGAATCAGCGGATAGATCAGAACTTTGCGAATCGAAGCGCGTAACCGGATATCGTTGCGCTGCATTCGGGCCAGTCGTTCGAGAACTTGTCGCATGTCCCCGGATGCTTCGCCGGCCGCGACACTGGCAACGTAGGTGTCGTCAAATACGCCCGGAAACCGCTTGAGGGCACTGGAAAAGGAACGCCCGTCGATGAGTTCCTCATGCAGGGTGGTGAGCATTTGTTTGACGGCAGGTAGTTTGGTCTGCCTGGCCATTGATTTGATGGCCGAACTGACATCCACACCTGATCGCGTCATGATCGCCAGCTGGGAAGTCAGGTTGTAAAGCTCCTGCCGTTTGATTCTGACTCGACGACCTTTGACCGACGACCGCGCAAGGCTGACCGGTTCGGCTGGCGGAGGAGTATCCTGGCCACCCGGATCGGACGATACGACAACCGGCACACCGGTTGACCATGCATCAGTCGAGTTGAAGTTGTTGTCGATTTCAGACATTGTTTGATGTCGTGTGAACGGCAGCGGTATCTGTAAATTCCTGACTAATCAAAAAAGGCAACTCTCGCGGCTTCCTTCAAACTTGTTTTTCCTTCTTCGGCCAGCCGCAGCGCTGAAGCGAGAAGCGTTTGCCCTCCCTGCTCTGAGAACCAGCCGCGGATTTTCTCAAGGCTGTTGTCTTCATTGATCAACGTGCGAACTTCGGGCTCAACGGTTAATACTTCGTAGATGCCCGTTCTTCCCAGGTATCCTGTGTCAAAACAGTTTTTGCATCCTTCGCCGCGCGTAAAAGTGCGCCGGCGGTCACCTGTGTAGTTGAGGCTTTGTAGATATTCTGCGGAAGGATAGTAGGTGGATTCGCAGTGCGGGCAGACGGTCCGGATCAGTCGTTGTGCGATAACGCCAGACAGTGACGCAGCGACTTTGTAAGACTTGATGCCCATGTCGGTCAGTCGGGTGATCGCGCTGGCCGCATCATTGGTATGCAGAGTACTTAGAACAAGGTGCCCGGTAAGCGCCGCCTGGACCGCGACCTCCGCTGTTTCCTTATCACGGATTTCACCGATCATGATTACGTCAGGGTCCTGACGAAGGATCGAGCGAAGGGCCGCTGCGAAACTGAATTCTCTGGACTTCTCGGCCTGGACCTGGTTGATCAGTTCGAGCTGATATTCAACCGGGTCCTCCACGGTAACGATGTTACTGTGAACCGACTTGATCAGCTCAAGTGCTGAATACAGAGTGGTTGTCTTACCGCTACCGGTCGGACCGGTTACCAGCATCATTCCGTGAGGTTTCGCAAGAAGTGATTTGACCTGGACAAGAAGCCCTGAAGGCATTCCGAGTTCGTCGAGGTTGAAAGTCAGCCTGCGCCGGTCAAGCACACGCAATACGGCCTTTTCACCGAGTACCGTAGGCAGCGTCGAGATTCGCAAATCGACGTCTTTGCCCTCGACATTGACCTGGCATCGACCGTCCTGAGGTATCCGTTGTTGGGCAATGTCCATCTTGGCCATTACTTTTACGCGCGAGATGACCGCTGCATGAATGTCACGGCGCGGTCGCAGAACTTCAACGAGCTGGCCATCGATCCTGAACCGGACCAATGTGTATTTGCGGGATGGCTCGATGTGAATGTCACTCGCGCCCTTCCGCATCGCCTGCAGAATCAGGTAGTTCACGAGATTGATGATCGGACTGCCTTCGACGAGATTCTCGATCGACGCCGAATCGACGCTCGACATGTCTTCACTGATCTCGACGGCCGTCTCATCCATGTCGGCTGTAACCGAATCGACGGCAAAGTCCTCTTCATAGCAACGACCGATCATCTTCTCGATGACCTGCGTGAACGCAAAAACAGCCCGCACACGAAGCCCGGTGAGTTTGCGGATCTCGTCAATTCGCTCCAGATCCTGCGGGTCCGCCATCGCAACGGTCAACTGGTTGCGGACTTTGAACAGCGCAATCGCGTCCAGCCGTTGCGCGGTGGCGCGAGGCAGAATTCTGACGGCAGCCGGGTCGGTCAAGGCATCCCGCAATCGAACGGCAGGGCAACCGAGCTGTTCCGCGATGAACGGCAGCAGTTGTTCTTCAGTGATGATCCCGAGTTCAACAAGGTTTTCCCCGATCTTGCGACCGTGTTTTGATTGCAACTGCAGCGCGGCTTCAAGTTCGGCTTCGGTAATCAGGTCGCGGCTTACGAGCTGTTCACCAAGACGCGGCTTGGACGGAGCCCGTTCGATCGGTCCCGGCGGGACTTGTATTTGAGCAGGTGCAGTTTCCGGAGCATTCATTGTGTGAAGCTCCTGACCGCGCCTGCGACTTCGGAATGAACCTCAATCAGCTCATTCATGCCGGTGATTTGCAGCACCTCCGCGCTGATTGCTGTCGGTGCGACAAACGAAAGACGGCCACCTCGATTGGAGAACTGCTCGCGCGCATCAAGAAGATACTCAAGTCCGGCACCGCTGAACAATTGAGTCTTCTCGAAACTGACTACGGCCATCGGCAGATCACCGGTCAGGCATTCCCCGAGAACCGCCGCAAGGTGGTCCACCGTTTCCGTGGTCAGTTTCTCGTCACATTTGACGACGTTGACGGCACCATGCAGTGAGCGTTCCATCAGACCTGCCTCCCGATCTTGACCGGGAGTGTCACGCTGAACGTGCTGCCTTTGTCGTTTTCACTTTCAACGGTGATTTCGCCACCATGCAGTTGAACAATTTCCCTCGCCAGTGACAGGCCGAGACCGGTTCCGGTTTCGCTTCTGACATATTCGTTGTCACTGCGGAAGAACTTGTCAAAGATCCGCGGCAGCTCCTCTTCTGAAATCCCCACTCCAGTGTCTTGCACCGCAACAGTGAGTACGTCTTCCAGCATTTTGACGACGACTTCTACACGGCCGCCTTCGGGCGTGTACTTCGCCGCGTTGCCGAGCAGGTTGACCAGGCAGACTTGAATCTTGTCTTTGTCCAGCTGGACCTCCGGCAGTTTCTCCGGAAGCGATACCTCGAGCTCGATCTGTTTTTTGTCCAGAGTCGGTTTGATCTTCCCGATGATCTCCTGCAGCATTCTGGAGAGGTCCACGTTCTCCCGGGAAACGGTCAGTGAACCTGTTTCGACACTGCTGATGCTTAACAGATCATCGATGAATCGCGCGAGGCGCGTGGCTTCAGCATTGATTGTGTTACAGAATTCCTTCTGTTGTTCAATGTCGAGCACTTCGCTCAACGCCAGTGTTTCAGCGTAGGCTTTGATGTTGGCCAGCGGGGTTCGCAGCTCGTGAGTTGCACAGTCCAGGAACTCGTCACGCATCTTGTCGGTCAACCGTTGCTGCGTAATGTCGCGCACTGTCCAGACCTGATCGGAGCGACGTGAGTCACCATCGTGAAAATCAAAACTCGATACTTTCAATACGCGGTCGCCGATAGACGCCGACCTTGCGAATTCAAGTCCGCCGGTTGCCGTCGCCTCTCCAGTACCTTCTTCAGTACTCCATTCCCTGAGTTTTTCGATCAGGTTGCAGCCCGTCAGGTCTTCCTGAGCTTCGTCGCCGGAAAACAGCGCAACTAGAATCCGGTTGATGAACTTGATGTTGCCATCGGAGTCTGCGAGGGCAATTCCATCCGGTAGGGAATCAAGTACCTGATAGACTTTGTCATGTCTGTATTCCCGGACCGCCTGCATCAGTTCATCGGGGCCGGAAGTATTTTGTTCCGAGTCGTGCAGTTGCTGTACGATCCGGTTCCAGCCGAAGGTCGCGGCAGTGTTAGCTTCTACTGACTGCAGCCCGGAGAACCCTGCTGCCGGATCTGCCGAGAAACTCCTCAGCTGGTTGTCTACTTCTGCAATCGGACTCATCGTGCGGCGGATGACCAGCAGGCCGAATGCCAGTAGGATGGCCGGCGCAAGAAGGAGTAGCGGATAGTAGCCGGAGATGGAAACGTAAGGTTGAACCATGTCGGCTTCGCGAATCGCGAGATGCAGGGCACCAAGGTCAGTAGTGCCTGACTTTAAAGGCGCACGGAACTCGCGAATTCTGTTGGCCTGTTCGTCTTCGTAGGTGATTTCCTCTGCGGCGTCGTGCAGCTCACGACGGCCATCCAGCGACGGAGCAACGGTACCGATTATCTCAGGGCTGCTATGTGCCAGATACACACCGTCTGAGGAAACGACGCTCACGTATTCAAGGCTTTCCTCGAGTTGCAATCTTTGTACTGATTCCTGCAGACCGTCCTCGTCACCGCGCAGCTGTTGTAGTACCAGCGCAGGGGAAGTCCGCCCGATCAGCGCAAGGCACCGTGTCTGGGCGCGCGCATTGAGGTACTGCTGCGTTGCTAGAAACACACCGCACCCGAGTGCGATCGCGCTGACGACGCAGAACAGGGTGTAATAGACGGTGATTCTTCGTGATAAATCCATGGGCGGCGATACCCGGGCGGATGTCTGAATCAGATTAAATTGATGTCGGAGACAAACAGGTATTAACAACTTCGATCAACGCCGTCGGGCTGAACGGTTTGGCAAATGCCTCGTTGATATTGAGTTCGCGCTTCAGGCGCTCGAGATCGAGCTCCAGTCCGCGAGCGGTTAACAGAAATACAGGGAGTGACTCATACTTTGAATCTGAACGAAGAATGCGACAAAGCTCAGTCCCGCTCATGCCGGGCATCTGCTCGTCAGTGATCACGAGATCAAAGTCGTTTTTTTGAATCAGGTTCCACGCTTGTTCACCGTTTTCCGCCGTCGTGACGGAGTACCCGGCGTTGTTGAGAACGACCTGGACCACGCGCAACAGCGCGGGATTGTCCTCGACAACGATTACTTGACCTTTTGTTTCAGACATTTTTCAGCAGTAGGTGGGGTTGGAAGGTTGGACGGGACCGCCGGCACGGAGCCGGACGGAATGCGGCGTACTCTTCATCTATCGTCAAATCTTGACCAACCCTTAAATGTTTCTTTGTCAATGCATTTGTCCCGGGTTACCCCGGTTGTCAAAAAAACCCTGTGACCAGCCGGGCACAGGGTTTCTCGAGGTTTGAATTCGATTCCAGCTGGTTACAGCTGGTCGTATTGGACCGCAGCGTCGCTAGCAGTCGCGCCGGTGTAGTTGCAAATGAACTCGCCGGTCTTCTTGTTGTAATGCCACCCTTCGGTCGGGACTGCAACACCGGCAATTGTGCCCGTCGCGTTGGAATATTTGACAGTTGCATTGGGGGCCGGTCCGACAGGACACGTCGGGAAATCACCTCGAAGATAGGTTGCAATGTCTCCCGGCAGATCGTCGCCCTGACCAGGAAGTGTGCCGTTGTTTTCCGCTGTGTAGATTTCGATCGCGTTGCGGACCGTATCAAGTGTTGCTTTGATCCCGTTGTCTACTGCAACCTGTGAAGTGTTGAGTAGTTTTGGAACTGCGATAGCCGCAAGAATTCCAAGGATCATTACAACGACAACAAGTTCGATCAGCGAAAACCCGTTGCGATTCATTCTTTTGTTCACGTTAGTAACCTCATCTGTATCAAATTCTGGAGTTACCCAGCCCGCAGGGGAACGTTTACGTATGGCTGGTGGCGGGATTTGTCTGAGCAACAGTAGGTTGCACTTGGGGATGGCAAGCGGGAATGTCTAACTTTCGGGAGAATTTTCCCGCCAACCCTGTTCTCTACCTAAATCGTGGTGGATTGATCGGGAGATTCCTGATCTCAATGAGAATCCGCGGATATGTCAGATTCGTGTTGGAACACCTGTATCAATTACACAAGCAATGGGAATGCGGGTTTCCATATCAATTGCGCAGTAGTTGCTTATCTCTGTTGTATGTTTAAGCGGCCCTCCCTGAAGAATCCTTCCATCAAAATGAAAAGACAAAATGTTCGACAACCTGCAGACTCTACTGAACGAAAGGTTCTCTACTCAGTTTGAATTCTGGTCCAGAACCGGTGAGTCGACCTGGAAGCGCGTCGGTGACTCTTCGCCATCGGCCGTCGAACTCAATGATGTCAGCGAACCACGGACTACGTTCCTGCAGGGAAATGAATACGAACTGACGATTCCGGTTGCAGGTGAGCCGTCAGACATTGTCGCGGTAACGAGGCTTGAGACCTCCGATCCGCAGTTGCTGTTGAATCTCGCCGAATCAGTACTGCGGGAACATCGAACATACGAGCAGAACCGCAAGCTTCTGGAGGAAAACCGGGAGTTTGCAACTCAGGCGATCAATGATCTCGAGAAGCTGAGCTTCATGCGCGACCTGACTGAGAAGCTGAAGTTTGCGGACAAGGCTTCGGGCATGCAGGAGATCGCAGGAACGGCAGTTCTTCCGATGCTTCAACGCCTGGTCAATGCGCGCTCGATCTATCTGTTGCCGGAAAACGATGGAACACCTCGTCCGGAAGAGCAGATCTCCCTCGGAGAAAACCTGCTTTCAGGTGAAAAACTGGTCAATCTCGCCAAGCGATTCGGTGCGCGCGCCGTTGAACGTCCGTACTTGAACAATCGCTGCGAGTCACTGGAAAACTTCCGCGAGTTCGAAGGTCTTCGGAACTTCATTATCGCTGCCGTGCAGACTGCGGATCAGTTAATGGGCTGGCTGGTTGTCGCCAACAAAATTCCCTCTGATTGCGGCGATCCGCTAACGCCTCAGCGCAGACGTTACGATCAGGATTTCGGGTCTTCCGAAGCAACGCTGCTGAGCACTGCTGCAACCATTCTTGCCACCCATTCGTCCAATGCAAATCTCCTGAAGGAAAAGGAGATGATGCTGATCAATATCGTCAGGGCACTTGTGTCAGCACTTGATGCCAAAGATCCATACACCTGTGGTCACAGCGAAAGAGTGGCCCTGTACGGCAAGCGTGTTGCCCGTGCGATGGGAATGGATGAGCAGACCGCCGATCGTCTACATTTGACCGGCCTGCTGCACGACATCGGAAAGATCGGTGTCGATGATGCTGCACTGCAAAAGCCGGACAAACTTACCGATGAAGAATTCGAGCTTGTCAAGGCTCATCCTGAAAGCGGCTGGTCGATCCTTCAGGGGATTATCCAGCTGCAGTACGTTCTTCCCGGTGTTCTCTTTCACCATGAACGTTACGACGGTAAAGGATATCCGGACGGGCTGTCAGGTGATGACATTCCGTTGGATGCAAGAATTCTGGCCGTCGTCGATTCATACGATGCGATGACCAGCGATCGCCCCTACCGCAACGGAATGGCACACGAGAAAGCAATGGGGATTCTGCTCGACGGCTCCGGCAGCCAGTGGGACCCGCGCGTCGTTGAAGCCTTCTACGGTTGCCAGCACGACATACTGGCCATCAAAGAACACGACAAACAACAGAAGACTCAGAAAATCAAGCGCCAGTCAAACTCGATTCTGCGTCAGTAATCCGGGCAGTCGTCACTCACTGGTTGCGATATCGAGAGTATGCCAGGGTTTCAGCGGGCAAAACCTGCGGTCCTTCAACCAGAGCTTTCTACCATTGGTCGTAGGTGGTCGTCGGATCGAGAGCCGTGGCGGCTGAATAGTTGGCGCGAAACTCTCCGGTGTCTTTGTTGTAGCTCCACGCAGCCTGAACACTTCCGGTGTCTGGTGTCGCCAGCTCTGCATCTGTTGAAGGCGCCGCAGAAAGCTCCGTCGAGACGCTAATCATCGCAGGAGCCGAATCTACCGAAGGCGTCGAGCCGCTGTTGCTGACTATCTCGATTGTTGACAGGTCCTTAGCCGGTCCGATGTCAATCGTCGGAAAGCCATCTCTGAGGTACGGTTCGATCGCAGCCTTGAAACCGGCTTCTGTAGTAATCTGCGGAAGCTGACGGTCATGTTCGGTTTGATAGCGGTCGATCGCATCGCGGACCTGCATCAATTTCAAGAGCGTCATCTGGTCATTGGTTTGCGCGACGTGTGAAAGATACCGGGGCATGGCGACAGCCATGAGGATCCCGATCACGAAGATGACGATAACCAGTTCGAAAAGCGAGAATCCAGCGCGCTTGGGCATTGAAACGGGTCCGGTTGAATGCGGTGACGATGCGAACCGGCACCCGTCAATGCTGAGCATTAATTCACAGCAATATTTGCGATGATACTAAGCGTTCGGGCCGGAACGACAGCAAAGCATAGGTCACTGCTGATACGCTTGCGTATGAATTCCACTGCGCAACCTTTCAGTCCGTACAACCGTGCGAAACCGGATTACCCTTCGTATCTGTGCCGGGTTGGTACCCCGCACGGTGACAGGTTAAACGCACGCAATTTCCAAAGTCGAAAATCAATACGGGCGGGTTGAAAGGTAGGCTTTCGACAAGGACCAGTCTGTTTTACGGATTCATGCAAGCGAGTAGCCGGATGAATGATGCCACCCGGTCGGCCCGGAAAAATCTTCACGGTGGATTTACGCTGGTCGAGATCATGATCGTCGTGTTGATTACCGGAATTCTCGCGGCGATTGCCGTCCCGCGTTACATCGATGTGCTCTCACGGCATTCGGTGGATTCCGCCGCACGAAGAGTCACACTCGACCTGAAGAATGCCCGCTCGCTTGCCACCAGAACGTCAACAGCGGTGCCCGTCACCTTTTCCCAGACCCGCAGCGCGTATTCGATCACCGGAATGCCCGGAGAAGCCGATCCAACTGCAAACTACTCTGTGCAATTAAGTGTGGTTCCCTATCGCTCCACGATTACCGCCATCAGTTTTTCTGACGGAGGAAATTCGGTCACCTTCAACGGGTTTGGAATTCCGGATGTGAACGGGACCATAAAAATCGAATGCGGTGGATACGAGAAGCTGATCGGCGTCAACGCTGACGGAGAGGTGGATTACAAGTAATGCCCCTTAGTTTCAGTTTCACAAATCGAATCGCGGCGAGTCGAAGCGGCGCCGAACGATGCGTAACGCAACGTGCCGGTCAGACAATGATCGAACTGCTTGTAGCCCTTCCGTTGATGACGGCAATCGTTTCTGCCGCAGGGGGCCTGATCTACATTGCCTCACAGACCAGAACGCTCACCGAAGGGCTGCTGGCTGACAAGATACAATCGACTCGACTCGCCCTTGAGGTTTCCGAAAACCTCCAGCACGCCATATCTATCGGTGAACTGTCCGCAAACGCAGTTGAGTTTACGACGACTGATCGCGACGGAGACGGAGTCGAAGACGTCTTTCGTTATGAATGGTCCGGCACAACGGGAGACCCCGTCTATAAGACGATCAATGGCGGAACGAGGTTCATGATCGCCGAAGATGTTAATCAGTTCACTTTGACAACAACTTCAGAAGTTTCGACGACCGCAGGAACCTATGAGTCTCAGCAGGTAGTCATAAAACATCACGACGATTCGACCGGAGGCACTTTATCTGCCAGTGCTATTACCG
>JBCCFB010000108.1:0-19166 GCA_039029995.1 Planctomycetota bacterium | reverse complement strand
TTCACAGACACACTTCACAGACACACTTCACAGACACCCTTCACAGACACACTTCACAGACACATTTCACAGACACATTTCACAGACACATTTCACAGACACATTTCACAGACACATTTCACAGACACATTTCACAGACACACTTCACAGACACACTTCAGCACCAGGCCCGAAGGGCCGGCATATCAATTGCCGGTGGCGCCAGCCACCGGTGCCTCATTGAAGCAACACAAGGCCTGAAGGGCCGACACAAGACATCAGGGTGCCAGGCTCACACTTTGTTCTCAACCCGAAGCGTGAGCGAGAAACATTGCCACAAAGAAATTCACCTCGCTTACGCTTCGGGTTACGATTCTGCGCTAGCCCGGTCTCAACCATTTCCGGTCTCAACCATTTCCGGTCTCAACCATTTCCGGCCTCGACCATTTCCGGCCTTGACCACTCCGACTTCAACCACTCCAGCCCCAGTCGTTCTAGTCCCAGCCGAATGTCGCCTGGACTTTGCTGCTGAATTCGCAACCGAATTCCTGACCGCCGTCAATATTGACGACTGGAGCTGGAATAGCATCGTTGCGTCGCGCCACGGATCTCATCATTTCCGCTTGCATCTCGTACTGGCGGATCAACCGTGGAATCAATTCTCCAATGCTCTGCAATCCGGTGCGTGGTTTGGCGCTTGAAAGTTGCATGGTGTTGAGCGGGCGAATCATGGCGATGCTTTCCTGACAAAAGTTTGTTTCCAACTCTGTCAGTCATCATTGGCCTGCCCCCGGACACATCAGGTCACGCCGGAAAATTTCACTACGAATATTTCTCAGGTGCCATCATTCGCCGGCGTGGCATGACGCAAATGGCCGGTTAAAGCATGCTCAAATTGGCCTGCGAATTCCGCCTTTGCTGTGTAGATTCTCACGGTGTGACCTAACGTGTCACATTCGCAATCATCCGGTGCAATCGCAATAATAGAGGCATGAATTCACCACACAGAATCCAGGTAAAGACAGCCTGCAATCGCGACTGTCCCGATGCCTGTGGAATCGTCGCCACGCTTGAAGGTAACCGCATCGTTCAGATCCAGGGTGACAAAGAGCACCCGATCACACGCGGCTTCCTGTGCAAAAGAACCAGCCGTTTTCTGGATCGCCAGTACGATCCGGGCAGAATTACAAAACCGCTGATCCGTGTCGGCAGCAAGGACGAGGACAACTGGCGCGAAGCATCACTCGAAGAAGCGCTCGACCTGGTCGCGGAAAAACTGTTGCACTTCCGCGACAATGTCGGCCCCGCATCGATCATGAATTATCGCTGTGGCGGCTCGATGGGCATGATGAAGTATGTCACCGACTACTTCTTTCAGGAATTCGGTCCGGTCACGATCAAGTCCGGCGACATCTGCTCCGGCGCCGGCGACATCGCGCAGGAGACGGACTTCGGTCACGTGGACAGCAGCGACATCTTTGGACTCTACGACGCCAGAACGATCTTCCTCTGGGGCAAGAACGTCTACGTGTCTCATGTACACCTGCTGCCCGTTCTGAAGGAATGTCGAGCCAAAGGTGCGCGCATCGTGTTGATCGACCCGGTGCGGCACAGGACAGTCGATATCTGTGACGACTACATTCAAAATGTACCGGGCAGCGACGGAGCCATTGCATTCGGCATCGCACGGTTGATGAATGACCGGAATCAGCTCGACGCGGAAGCTGCGACCTACTGTGACCATTTTGACGAGTTCGTTTCCCTGATCCTTTCCAGGACGGCCGACGAGTGGGCTCAAGTTGCGGGACTTACGTTCGAACAGCTGAACCTTCTGGCCGAAGCCTACGCCAACGGCCCGACCACGGTCCTGTGCGGATGGGGTATGCAGCGCCGTCGCAACGGAGCCAACACGATCCGCGCGATAGATGCTCTGGCGGCGGTAAGTGGAAATATCGGAGTCGCCGGCGGGGGCGTTTCCTACTACTTCGCGCGGCGAGGCGCATTTGACGTCTCATTCAAAGATGACTCGACGGCACCACGAACAATTCCTGAACCGCTCCTTGGTCAGGGAATTGAAGAAGCAGCCGATCCGCCGGTCGAAATGGTTTTTGTTTCTGCTGCAAATCCGGTTACCAACGTGCCGGAATCGCAGACAGTCGCCCGCGCGCTGAGGGACCGGTTTACTGTCGTTATCGATTACGTCATGACTGACACAGCACGGTGTGCTGACGTCATTCTGCCGACGGTGACGATGCTCGAAGATGACGATCTGATCGGAGCCTACGGGCACCACTGGATAAATGAAGTCAGGCCGGTCGTCGATGCGCCGGAAGACGCGCTGACGGACTACCAGATCATGCAGCGGCTGGCCGGACGAGTTGGCCTCGAAGAAAAGTTCTCCGGCGACGCTGACTGGTGGAAGCGCCGGATGATGGCCGGGCTCCAGTCGCATGGTGTGACCCTGGAAAGCCTTCGTGAGAAAAGCACCCGCAATCCGCTCGCTGCTAAAGTTTTGTTTGAAGACCGGAAATTCCCGACAGAATCAGGCAAGATAAATCTGGTCACCGAATTCATCGCGCCGGAAACGAAAACGGTTGATGACTTTCCGCTGCGGCTGATGGCGCTTTCGACGGATGAAGCTCAGGCCGCGCAGTGGCAACCGGAACAACAGGAAGGGCCGGCGACATTGACGGTGCATCCGGACGCCGCCGCTGACTTTGCCGATGGAGACGTGGTGGTCGTCGGATCAAACATCGGGCAGATGTCAGTCCGATTGAAATTCGATCCGACTCAGCGCACCGATATCGCGCTGATGGACAAAGGTGGCTGGCTTTCCAACGGCCGCTGCGCGAACGCACTTACCCGTGGCGAACTGTCCGACGAAGGTGAATGTGCCGTGTATTATGAGACACCGGTTCGTCTGAGTCGCGCCGGTTCGCCTGGCTAAAGATGCCTCAGCTGTAACAAAGGCCAGAGCATCGACGTTGACCCGATAATTTGCCGGTCCTAAAATTCTGATTGTTGTCGGGGGCGGCATCTATCTATCTGTGTGGCTTTATGGCCGTAAATCCGAATAGTCCGAATGGTGACCAAGCGCCAGTAATCCGCCCGGACTCGCCCGACGAAAGCCTGAAGCAGCCTGCCAGCCAGTCTCAAATCACGCCGAAACGCGGATTGCCGGCGTGGTTTCTTTCTTTGCTTCTTCACACGCTGATTTTCGTGGTGCTGATCCTTGCATTCGCGTCCGTTCAACGTGGCGTTGAGGATGCGAGCGAGCGAAACGCAGGGATTGTCCTGGTAAACGCAGAGGCTCAGCAGACCGAGTACCTTAGCGAGGGCGACTTAGCGGAGGCTGCAGCGGCTGAATCTCAGCAGGCACAGAATCCATCTCCGGTTACGGCCAGCGAACAACTGCCGCCGGACCTCCCCGGGATGGAAGCCGGCGAATCCCAACTGTCCGGAACCGGCGAAGACCTCGCGATGACTTTACCCGGAGCCGATTCGCTGATCACCGGTGCTCCGGCGACCGGCGACGTCGGCGGACAAGTCACGACCGAAGTTTTTGGGGTCGAAGGGACCGGCAACAAATTTGTCTACGTGTTTGATCGCTCGGCGAGTATGGAAGGATATCAAGGCCGGCCGTTGATGGCTGCCAAGCAGCAGTTGCTCAAGAGCCTCGAATCGCTCGGCGCGAATCATCAGTTCCAGATCATCTTCTATAACGACCGGACGCGCATCTTCAATCCTTTCGGCGGTGTTCCGGAAATCCTTTTTGCCGATGACCGGATGAAAGAACAGGCTGCCGATTTCGTCCAATCAATCCGTGGAGATCGCGGCACCGATCATATGAACGCGCTTAATGAAGCGCTGCAGCTGGGACCGGATGTCATCTTTCTACTGACGGATGCAGAGGGCGGATTCACCGAAGCAGAGCTCAGTGCTCTTTCCAGACGCAATCGCCGCGCAACGGTGATCAATGCCATCGAGTTCGGCGTCGGCAATCGGTCAGGCAGTCGATCCATCGAGCGGCTTGCGCGGGATAGTGGCGGCGGATACGTCTACAAAAATATTCTTACGTTGAGGCTGGATCAGTGATGCGAAATTCTAGTTTGATCCTGCTCGTCACACTGTTCATTGCTCTTGTAGATACGGGGCAAAGACTTTCCGCTCAGGAAGAGCAACTTCAGGACGGTCCCTTGCCGGACATGGTTACCGTCGTAGGTCGAGAGCCCGGCAGAACCGTTCGCTACCGCGGTGAGATCACCGATTGGCGCGGCAGTCGTATCACCATCTTCACCAATGGCCGTTCACGCACTTTTGACAACAACGAACTGATCAGCGTCCGGACAACGTGGCCGGCTGCATACAACGAAGCAGAGACTCTGATTGCCGCAGGGCAATTTAATACGGCCAGTCAGAAACTGCAGGAGGCTCTCGATTCTGAAAGTCGCCGTTGGGCGCAAGTTGCGATTCGAGCAAAGATGGTCCAGACATTGATGGCCACTGAGAACCACAGCGAAGCGCTGACTCTGTTCGGTTCTATTCTTGCTGAAGATCCCGACACGCGGTTTATTCACCTCGCCCCCCTGCCCTGGACCGGCTCGGCATCGGTTGCCCAGGGCCTCGCGTCCAACGCGGAAAAATGGATCGACACTGCGCAGCCAGTCGTGCAACTGATCGGTGCGAGCTGGCTGCTGTCCGGCCCAAAACGACAGCTCGCCGAACAACGACTCGAACAACTTGCGAACAGCGGCGATGACAAGGTTGCCGCGCTGGCAACTGCGCAGTTGTGGAGAACCGTACTGCCGACCGCCAATGAACAGAGAGTCGAGCGATGGTCACAACAGCTCTCACAAATGCCCGAAGATGTTCGAGCCGGAGCGTATCTCATACTGGGAACGGCGCGCGGGCAGGTAAACCAGGTGGACGACGCAGTTGTTGACCTGATGCGAATTCCTATTCTCTTTCCCGATCAACCCGATCTGTGTGCAGCGGCGTTGTACAAGTCGGCTGAGTTGCTGCAAAATGCCGGACGTCACGACGAGGCAAACGCATTGATTCGCGAACTCAAAGGATCTTATGCGGAGACGTCGAGGGCCGGTCAAATTGAGATCGTGTCGGCTCAAGACGGAAACTGACAAACTTGAAACAGATCGACATTACTGAAACTGAAGACTTCATGCACAAATTTTCTCACCTCAGTCAGTTAATCGCTCAGAACGAAGCAGAAGCTTCATCCGGGTTTTTCGATATCGTTTTCGGAAGCGTGATCGGGACGGTCATGATTGTGATTCTACTGCTCATGTCTCTGACGGCAGCCTATCTGATCTTCGACCATATCATGACGATCCGCAGGAAAGACCTGATGCCTGAAGGGTTGAGCGATCAGGTCCGTCAATCGCTTATGTCCGGTGACGTTGCCGGCGCGCGCGAGGCCTGTAATGCGAAACCGAGTCTGCTGAGTTTTGTACTCATGCACGGAATCTCGGAGCTGGAGTTCGGCTGGAATTCAGTTGAGAAGTCAATTGAGGATGCGCTCGCCGAGCAATCGGCACGGCTGCTCAGGAAGATCGAATACCTGAACGTGATCGGCAACATGGCGCCGATGGTCGGGCTGCTCGGAACCGTCATCGGTATGATTTTTGCTTTTCAGGCTGTCGCGGCAACTCAAGGAACCGCCAGCGCACCGCAGCTGGCGACGGGTATCTATCAGGCACTGGTCACAACCGTCGGCGGGTTGATCGTAGCGATCCCGGCAATTGGAGCCTTTGCCGTTTTCAGAAACCGGATCGATCAATTTGTAGCTGAAGCGGCCTATATGGCTCAGCATGTCTTCACTCCACTGCGTCGCAAAGCAAAGCGGTCATCCAACTAGATGCACATCCCCCAGTACAAACCGAACCGGCGCTACGCATTCAATATGGCGCCGATGATCGACGTCGTTTTCCTGTTGATCATCTTCTTTCTGGTCAGCCTGCATCTGCGCGGTCAGGAAACGCACATGGAGATTGATCTCTCGGCGGCAATAAGTGGTGAAGAAGACACTGACCAGCAGACACCACGTATCACGGTCAACGTGAAACCCGACGGATCAATCTGGCTCGCCGGCCGCGTGGTTCCTGCCGAACAACTTGCCGACCGTTTTTCTGCCGTGAAAGAAGAGGAAGGTGAGGATCTTGAGGTACGAATTCGCGGTAGTCGCGAGGCACCCTACTCAAGTGTTGAACCGGTCATGCTGGCCTGCACGAAATCCGGAATCTGGAAGGTCAAATACGCCGTTGTTGAACCGGAGGATGCGCAATGAAGCTGCCCAGCGCCCTTCATCAGAAACGCGCTGATGTCGATATGAACTCGGTAATGACGCCGATGATCGATATCGTCTTCCTGCTGTTGATCTACTTTGTCTGGACCGTGACGTTCATCAGTGTTGAAAAAGTCCTGGCCAGTGAAATTTCCGCACAAACAGGTTCTGATCCGGTTGAACAGGTTGATCCGCTTCCCGAAGACGATTTCGACAATATTGTCATTCGTATTTTCTGGGATGGCGTTGACCCCACATGGACGGTTAATGAGGTCCCCGCTGATTCTGCCGAAGAAGTGGAACAACGGCTGTCCGCAGTTTTCGGCATCCAGCCGTCAGCGACCGTAATCGTTCATCCTGATCCGGTCGTACCGCTAGGTCATGTGATCGAAATCTACGACGCTTCCAAGAGCACCGGATTCGAAAAAGTCTCCTTTGCCGTCAACCCGTAACGATACCGTCAGCCCATGCACGTCCGCTCCCGCAACTTGATCCTGCGTTTCACTGTTGCGGTCGCGGTATGTCTTGTGTTTCAGGCAGTGTCACCTGCCCAGTCGATTCTGCCGTCCGGCTCATCGTCAGAAGACTCGGTGATGGCCCAGGGGCTTCGTGAGCGAAGACTTTTTGATATTGCAGAACACTTCTGTAGATCGCGTCTAGACGATTCCGAGTTGAATGCGGATGACAGAACAGTGCTGGCGCTTGAGCTTCTGCGCACTCAGACTTCACGGGCGGCAGTAGCACCGATAGAGGAAAGTGCTGCGAGATGGGAAGCAGCCGTCGAAACAGCGCGCGAGTTTATCGACGAGAACCGGAACCAGCCCCGGGTCCTGCTGGTTGAAGTTCAAAAAGCCTTGATTCACCTGACTCACGGCAAGCTGATTCAGCAACAGATCGCAGCGGATATCATTCCAGCCAGCGAGCGTGATCGTGCGCTTGAGCAGTTGCAGATTTGCAATTCGGAACTGGACGGGATTGCGCGGAAGATCAAACAGCTGATTCCTGAACGCCGTTCAAGACAACCGGGCGAGTATGAACTGACACTTGATCAGCTTCAGGTCCTGGAAAGCAATGTTCAGTTTCAGTCTGCTATGTGCACGCTCAATCGTGCCCGGCTTTACCCCCTTGATGACCAGCTGAACCGGATTAACGCATTGGGACTGGCACAGGAAGGAATGGAGACTGTCCGTCGGCGTACATCTTCGGAACAGCCTGTCTGGTGGCAGAATGAATTGGGCATGTCTGAATCGCATCGCCTGCTGGGCAACCTGCCTGCCGCTCTTGAAGTCGTCGGAGCCCTGCCGATGGACGAGGCGACTGACGCCACGCAGCAGGCAGTCCTGCGAGAGCAGATTTTGATCGCGATCGCTGCCGGCGACCAGCGTGCCGCGACGCAACTGGTACAGGCCTTCGCAGCAACAAACTCCCCGGGAGCAGAACTGTCACTCGCCGCAGTGCAACTGATGATGAGACTGTCGCGGCTCGACGCTTCGAACTCCCGCACATGGCAATCGCAAGCGGCAGGACTTGTTTCCAGAGTCGAGACTTCGCATGGAGCCTACTGGGGAAGACTCGCAGAACTCGAACTGATCGGGGCAACGGGACCGGTCGTCGGTGAAAATACACAGCCGGAAATGACAACCGGCACTGACCTCGACATCGTGCTACGAGTGGGTGATCAGGCCTATCGCAAAGGCAATCTCGAAGACGCATTGAGGGCGTATCGGCAGGCAGTCACAACTGCCGAGGCTGCCGGCAATTCCCAGGTGGTATTCACGACGAGCATCAACATCGCCCGCATTCTTGAACAGCGTCAGGAGTATGCGGCTGCAGCTCAGGCGATGATTCAGATTGCCGCGAGATATCCGGATCAACAGAACGCGTCAGCGGTTCATTTGCGCGGCTGCTGGAATCAGGCTCAGGAAGTTGCCCGCGCCAAATCTGAATCATTGCCGGACATCGAGGTGATGCAAAACGATTTCGTCACGATGTTGAACCAGAACATTTCAACGTGGCCCGACGTCCAGACCGTAGATCAGGCCCGGACCTGGCTGGCCGGTCACTTTCAGGAAATGAATCAATGGGATGATGCCGTCCAAACGTGGATGTCGGTATCGCCTGCCAGCCGCTGGAGCGTTGAAGCGGTCCGGCAAGCGGGCAGCTGCATGGTCCGGAAACTTGAAGAATTGCGAAGTTCAGGCCAGCCAACGGCCGGCGTTTGTGACCGGTTCTGCATGCAACTGCTCGACATGCTCGGAGACATTGGTTCCGCCGAATCTGACTCGTGGACGTCCCTGCATACGTCGATCGCTGTTGCCCTGGTTCAACTGCAAACTGGCTTCGGCGCCGGAAACATTGATGAACTTGAGATCATCAGTCGTGCGGATCTGAACTGCACCAGCGATGAGAAAGCCGAGGTCAAAACGTGGCTGGTCGTTGCGGTTGCAGATACTCGACCGGAAGGCACAGCCGATGTTGACGAAGTTATCGCGACATTCGCCACGTCTCTGCCTGCGCTTGAGCGGTGTGATGAGGGACTCGCGCGCCTGCTTCAGCGCCGGCCTGATTGTCTGAATGCTCAGGAAGCAAGACTCGCGCTATCAACCGCAGCGTTGTCGATGGAATTGAATGACCAACAGACTACTTTCTGGCGCACACGGCAATCCAGTTCGCTCGTGGCGACCGGCCGGCATGCCGAAGCGGTCGAGCTGATCGAAGGCCTGATCGCGCAGCAACCCAACAGCGCAGCACTGCAGATGCAGTTGGCACGATGCCTGACGATGATCGAAGGGGATGAAGCCACCACCCGCGCGCTGACTCAATGGCGCAGGATCGTTCGCAAACTGCGTCCGAACTCTGACAACTGGTTCGAAGCGAAACTGAATGTTGCGAGGCTGCTGGACCGCTCGGGCGAACCAGCCGACGCGCTGAAGGTTCTTGAATATCTCAAGGCAACAGGAGCCGACTGGTCAACCAGTGCGATGGCGGAGGAACTGGATTCTCTCTATATCCGTCTCCAGAACGAATAGACTGCCGGATTCAGTTCTCTGACCGTTCACGAGGTGATTAGCACCCTGTGATCGGATTGTCTTTGCGAACAGGCTGAGTTGCTGTGATTGCCATGAGGGTAACTGCAACACCACCGATGAACAGAATGAGCTGGTAAAGGAACATAGCAGGTCTCGCTTCCTTGTAGCCTCCAGGGACCGTCATGTGTTCGCCGGGAGACGCATGTTTCGTTTGAAACACATCCGTGTAGTTTCCATACGCAACAAGCAAGTTGCAGAGGGTGTGCCAGACGGGTAAGAACTACAATTCCTAAGGACTTACGCCTGACTGATGTTAAGCCTTAACGGTCGCACAGATTAACCGCGACAGCACGCAGAGTGCTTGCGCACTCAAAAGGATTCGCCGTGTCGCACAGAAAAAAGGAGCTATCTGAGCGAGCGGTCAACAAACGCGGAAGAAAGCTGTTGCGAAGAGTGGCCGTGAAAATCTATCTGCGGCTGCAGGGAAATGATCGTTGCTTGAAATAGATGGCGAGAGCACGGCCTTTTCTTACGCGAGCTTTCTTACACGAGTCCGCATAGATTATCGTTCGTCATATACCGCCTGTTCACGGACTGCGGCGGCGGACTCTACGTCATGGTTGGACGGATCGCACATCTGCCGGATAACAGTCGGATCGTTGCCCGGCGCGAGGATTCGAATTTCTCCGTTGTAAAACGAAATTACCAGACGTTCGTTTCCTTCGAGGGAAGTAGCAAGTTCAACCGCCTCGTCGATGGAAAGAGGATCGTTGATCAACCACGGTTTGCCGTCCGGATACTCCATCAGCATGATCGTATTGCCGGCTCCATCGGGTATGTCATCCTCAGTCTTGATTTCCGTTTGAATCCAACGAATGGTCGAGTGAGTTCCGCCACCGGCTTGCCGCGGATGCTGGAGCGCAAATGGAGCAGGCATTCTTTCGGTGTGCAGTGAATTCGGATGTTCATCCGGTCCCACCGTATGCCTCATTCCCTCGATTGTTGAATCGAACTCCGCTCGACTCCCGGCCAACAGATGTTCGTGACAAACCGGGTGAGCCCACAGGCGACCTCGCCAACTGAGCTCCGGACTGATTTCAGATGATTCCGACGAACGGGCTCTTTCCACGAGGTCTTCGCGAGTGTACTGAAAAGGGTAGACGTTGTAGACGTACTCAAATACATCGATGCTACGATACACACGCAACATGATTTCTTTTTTGCGACGCACGGCTTCAAACGCTTTCAATTCAGCCATTCGCCGGTCAACGGCCGCAATCATTGCAGGGAATGACCCTGGACGGGGAACGCGAACATCAGTCTGGCTGCCGTTTTGCAGAATTGACGTCTGATTCAAAGCTTCCATATAGGTACCTTCCATGACGTCAGTGACTCCCGGCACGCCGACGAGATAGGGAAGCGGTTCATTTCCAGCCTCTTTTATCACGTCCAGCTGAGACGTAAGAAAAGCCTGCAGAGTACGGGAATCGTCCTCATCGTCGAAAACGAACGTTGCGTCCATAATCGGTCCGTCAGAAAAGTCGATCGATCCGTACATCATCTCCGTATCATCATGCAGATCGACCAGCGCGGCAGGAGCACCGACTTCGCCCGCCAACTGAACCAGTCGTTCCCGCCCGTAGATACCGATGGCTTCAGTCATCAAAGGCTGGAGGGCTCGTGTATCGGCTGCAACGCGAATGTCACCGTTTGTCGTACGACTAAAAGCATCCCGCAGAACCGGACTGGAAAAGTTTCTAGTATCCGCAAGGCAATAGGCGGGGGAACCAACCTCAATTGTCGACTCATCAACACGATGAAGGTAGATGAAGCCATGAAACCCGTTGGTCCCGGGACGAATCACGTGGTACGGTTTCCCCGCGATCATTTCGATTCTTTCAAAATGCCGGTAGCCATCCAGCCTTGCGAAGACTGCATCACAGTCTCCACGGTCGGTAAGTTGATACCGGATAAAAAAATCAAACATCGTTGCGCCACTATTGTCGTTCAAAGATGCCATTCCGTTTTTCGGTGCGGCAAAGGCTCCGTAAATCCGACGAATTCGGCGCATGTCACTGATACCCGGAATTGGTGTGAGCCCCCATTCCGACCATTGATCGAACAATCTGGTTGAAATGCCCTGCGACTCGAGGTCAGCGACGATCTGGTCGTACCGAACATCGAACAGGAAGACGGACGGTTGCAGCTGACCCGTGTCCGGCGCTTCGACTTCGACAATTTCCAGAGGTTCACGTTCCTGTTGCCGGCCGCGCTGCGCGTTGGCAGGACCCGCGAGAACACAAAGAAGGGCAACTACGACCGAAGCGCAAAAGAGTTTATTCACAAGTTTGTCCTATTCACGGGCAATTAGACGAGCGGCATGTAAACAACTTCTCGTTGAGTGTTCCACGGTGAATGTTCTGCGTAGACCGCTTGAGACTATAGACCGTTGGTGATCGGCAGTCTGTCAGGGCGCATCAACACCATCGCAATCAAAATAGATGTCCGGCCATCAAAAGTCACGCGAGATTACGAACGGTTCAGCTCTTCCCTGCCGGTTATTGACCAGCAATATCGGGTACTAAAGAGTTCCCATAGCAGAATGTTGCATTCTATTTGACGTCGCTATCAGCAAGTTCTCCAACCTGAAATTCACCGTCAATGCACAAAAAAAGGACGGTGCTCTCGCACCGTCCATTTAGTTCTACTGCTGTCTTAGTCTTGTTCGTTAGAACGGCCCGCGGACAGGATACACACCGTACTGATCGGTATTGGATGGCCAGTAAGGGGCTTTGTTGTACATGCCAGCGCCTCCACCCATGTTGTAACCACCACCCATTCCGAACTGATGGTAGATCGGACGGCTTTGAGTCTGGCCGACGCCCCACGCATAGTGAGACTGGAAGGCTGCTGTTGGAGGAACGACCAGTGCAGTCGGCTGACCCCAGCGCCAGTATTCGTAGTTGTCGTGCCACGAGTGCTGACCCGCCATTTGCCGGTTCCACTGGTGCGTCAGAGCAGCTTCAACACCCCGGTCGCTGTATGCGTAGTGCGGATTCGGGCTGAAGCTGTCGCGATGGGCCCAGTAGTGCTGCAGTGCCGGATTGTTGCGAACGCAACCCACCGCTGTGATTTCGCCGTCTTCGTTGTAGCTGCCGCCACCGCTGAAGCCCCAGCGCCGGCAGAAGTAGCAACTACCGCTTCCGCATCCGCCACTTGCACAACGTGCACCACCACAGCCGTAATCGAGCCGTCCACCACCGAGGCATCCACCACCGCAGCTCGCGCCGCCTCCGATGGCACCGCCACAGCTGCCGCCGCAATCGGCGTTTCCGCAATCAGCTCCACCGTAGGCTTCACCACCGTATGCCTGCGCGCCGTAGATTTCGCCACCAACCGCACCGCCCCCAGCGGCCATGTCACCGGTGACACCGACGGCTGCCTGACCGGCATCGTGGCCGCCGACCATTTCCATTTCCTGAGCGCTGACGATACCCGGCATGACCAGCGCGGCCGCCGCTACCAGCGCGATTGCTAATGTAAACTTCTTCATTGTTCGGACCTTCCGCGTATTGGTCTTTCCGGATAAAGGAATCAGCGGTCCGCACGCAGCGAACCGCTGGAAATTTCAGCTGTTGCCTATCTGATATCGGCGATCAGAAGCATTTGACTAGCGGCTGAATGTGTCGCCGTCGTTTTGCGCACAACTTGCACATCCGCCACCGGCGTTTCCGTAGGAGCCACCGTAGACTTCACCGCCGTAGTAGCCGCCGGTGTCGCAAGAGCCTGATGTGCATCCGAAGCCGTGACCGTGCAGCCGGCTGCCGAATCCACCGCCGCCACCGCCATGAAGGAAGCTGCCACAGTTGGATCCGCCGGATTCGATGCAGTAGAGATAACGTTGCCATGCGTACTGCCATTCAGCAAACCGTCCCGACCCGGGAAGTGGTCCCATGTGACTGCAGCCGTTCTGCCATACGACTGTGGTCTTGGTGAGGCCACCACCGCCGCCGTGGCCGTAGCAGTTGTCGTAGTACGATCCGTTGCCGTAGTAGTTGTAGTAGTTGCGCTGATGGGCATACATCATTTCATGCGGCATCAACGGCTGATAAGTGTAGGAGCTCGCTCCCACCCAGTGAGGGACCGGATGCGGTGCCGGGTAGAGACCGGCTGTGTCGCCCGCACCTCGAGTGGTGTACTGGGCGAACAGGTTGTTTGTGCTTGAGCCGTTTGACTGTGCGAAAGCGGTCTGAACATGCAAACCGAAGCACGCAACGACGGCGACTGCGACAAAGACGTTGCGGAATTTCATTTTGATCGCTCTCCTGAATTTTGCTCTTACGAGCACTGTTCTTGTGCGGCGCGACCGCCGGAGCGGTTGCGGGAACTGCGGGTGAACCTGCTGCCTGAGTCTGCTCAGCCGCCAGGACACAGAGATTTGCCAACTGCAAACTGCGTGTACGAAGCGCCCGCTCAGGGCTCAAGCGAGTGTTGCCGGGGTCACCGGTTGATGCCGTCTACCGGCTTGCCGGACTCGGGCTGGAACAGAACGGTCTGTTTCCGGTGATTTGGTCGGCTCAAACGGAAAAGAAGGGACAGATAATCGTGCGGCTCGCCCGTTCAAAACAGAATGTGCTGTCTTACAACCCGAAAAACCGTCTGTGACCCGGAAGTGCTGGCTGGTACAATCCGCGCAGGTGGTGGCACCGGCCGATTCGTCCATCGTCGCAAGTGGAGAGTCCGGCCGGTCGCGCCTGTGAGATAGGGGGCTTGGAATACCGCCCGGACGGTTGGCCGGCCCGACGTTAAGCTGTGCGCTTGGGACGGGTCGACTGGATTGAGCCGGATTTGCGCCGTCTTTCTTTCACGCAGAATGCCGACGAGACCGGCAATGCAGCCCGCCACCTGTTTCCCCTGACGATTCATAGACCCTGAATTCGCAACGAGGTTGGGACGTGGCCAAAAAGCGTCGTCCAAGTAAGAAAACTCCGGCAAGGAAGCCCGCAAAGAAGAATACGGCCGCCTCCCGAAACGGAAAAAAAACTCCGGCAAAAGCCCGCAGGAAATCTTCTGCCTCCAACGGCTCTACGAAGTCCGGAAGTGGAAATCCATCCGAAGACCAGGCAACTCTGTTCGAGAACTCCGATGGACTGGTGACGATTCCGCTGCGCATGGCAGCTCAGTCGCGCTATCTGAACTACTCGCTGTCTGTCATCACCAGCCGTGCTCTACCGGATGTGCGCGACGGTCTGAAACCGGTCCAGCGCCGGATCCTGTACACGATGAGTCAGCAAGGACTGACTCATACGGCCAAGCACCGCAAGTGTGCCAAAGTCGTCGGTGACGTGATGGGTAACTACCACCCGCACGGCGATAGTTCGATCTACGACGCACTCGTCAGAATGGCACAGCCTTTCTCGTTACGGATGCCGCTTGTGGATGGCAGTGGTTGCTTCGGGTCCATCGACGGCGATAACGCGGCCGCGATGCGTTACACCGAATGCCGGCTGACCGCGATCTCGTCGGAGATGCTGACCGATCTGAAGACCCGAACCGTTCCGTTCAAAGCAAACTACGACGGTACGCGCGAGGAACCTGTCGTTCTGCCCAGCCGTTTTCCCAACATGCTGGTCAACGGAGCAACCGGAATCGCGGTCGGGATGGCGACGAACATTCCGCCGCACAATCTGAAAGAAGTCTGTCGCGCCCTGCTCAAGCTGCTCAAGAACCCGGAGATCAGTCCGTACCAGCTGGTTTCCGACACCGCCGTTCAAGGCCCCGATTTTCCAACGGGCGGTCGCGTGATCAACACGAAGTCCGAACTTCGTGACATCTACAAGACCGGCCAGGGTACGATCCGGATTCGTGGCACGACCAAAACAATTTCGGCACCGCGCGGCGGCAAGATCCTGCAAATCACAAGTATCCCGTTCGGCGTCAACAAGACGAACCTGGTTGAACGGATTTCCGAGATCGCGTTCAGCGGCAAGCTTCCGCTGATCCAGGAGGTGCGCGAGC
Source organism: Planctomycetota bacterium (assembly GCA_039029995.1). Taxonomy (GTDB): domain Bacteria; phylum Planctomycetota; class Planctomycetia; order Pirellulales; family Pirellulaceae; genus Mariniblastus. Next base: position 3,839 of record JBCCFB010000108.1, on the reverse strand, counting down.
TTTCCGCCGAAGACATCCGCATCGACCTCGTGCTCAAAAAAGGCGCTGACGAAGACAAGGTGCTCGCGTATCTATACAAGAACACGCAGCTGCAGACGAACTTCAACGTCAACATGACCTGCCTGGTTCCGACGGAGAACCCCGAAGTCGGTCGGCCTGAACGCCTGGGCCTGAAAGAGATCCTCTGGCATTTCCTGCATTTCCGTCTGGACGTTGTCACGCGACGACTGGAGAACGAACTCGAGGCGTTGAACCGGCGGCTGCACATTCTTCGTGGATTCGTCACCGTCTTTGATGCCCTCGATGAAATCATCAGGATCATCCGTCGCTCTGATGGAAAAGCAGACGCGGCGAAGAAGATTATGAAGCGATTTCCTGCCGAAAAAGGCGGGCTGGATGAAGAACAGACCGATGCGATTCTCGAGTTGAAGCTTTACCGGCTGGCACGTCTGGAGATCAACCTGATTCAGGATGAACTGAAAGACAAGGAAAAGCGCGCCCGTCAGATCCGCAAGTTGCTGAAAGAAAAAACAGACGACACCAACGCTTCGGGCCGCTGGAAAATTGTCCGCGAGGAAATTGAGGCACTGGTTAAAGACTACTGTGCAGGCGAGGCAGGCAAACGCCGTACGAAGATTGAAGCTGCCGGCAAAGAAAAAGAGTACACCGCTGAGGACTTCATCGTTGCCGAAGATTGTCACGTGCTGATCACGCGCGACGGCTGGGTGAAGCGACAGAAACAGATCAATGATCCGTCCAAAAGCCGGCTGCGTCAGGGCGATTCGGTTCTAACGGTTGTGGCTGGTTCCACCCGATCAACCGTCGGCTTCTTTTCATCGAAGGGAGTCTGCTATACCGCTCGAATGATCGACATTCCGGCATCGACCGGATTCGGTGAGCCGATTCAGAAGCTGTTTAAAACGAAAGATGGCGAACGGATTGTCGCAGCTATTTCGTTTGATCCTCGTACGATCGGCGACATCAAAGAGGACCCGAAAGATCCGGAACTCTGCCCCGAGATCCATGCCGTCGCGGCCAGCAGCAACGGCTATGCGTTACGGTTCGGACTGGAAACACTTGCGGAAGTCTCAACTCGAAGTGGAAGAAAGTACGCACGTCCTTCAGCAGGCAGCGACATTATCGGTGTCTACACCATCGACGGGGACGAAAACATTCTTGCCATCTCTCACGAATGCAGAGCGATGATCTGCCCTGTCGAAGACATCAACTACCTTTCCGGAGCCGGAAAGGGAGTCATGCTGATCAAACTCGCCAAGTCCGACCACCTTGTCGGCTTCAAAACTTCGACGGGCGATCGTGACCTGCTGACTGTTGAAACCAACCGCGGCGCGAAGAAGACGATTTCCACGGCGAAATATCGTGTGACATCGCGTGGCGGTCGAGGCAATGAGATTCAGAAGAACGGCAAGATTGCCAAAGTTATTCACTCACCTGTTGAGTCGCCTGAACCCCTGGAAGAAACACCGGCTTAATCACCGGCCGAAGTGACTCCACCAAGCAAAGCAGCATGAGCACAGCTACCGGAAAAAAGACGTATACCGCAAAAAACATCGTTGCCCTTGAGGGCCTGGAACCCGTCCGCAAACGCCCGGGCATGTATATCGGGGGAGTCGGCAGCGCGGGATTGCACCACCTGATCTGGGAGATCCTCGATAACTCCGTGGACGAGGCGATGAACGGTCACGCGACCGAGATCAAAGTTCATCTCCACAAAGACGGCCAGACTGTCACCGTCTCGGACAATGGCCGCGGCATACCGGTAGACAAGCATCCCAAGACGAAAAAACCCGCGCTCGAGATGGTGCTTACGATTCTGCACGCCGGTGGCAAGTTCGACGGCAACAACTATAAGACTGCCGGCGGCCTCCATGGTGTCGGCGCGTCAGTAGTAAACGCACTTTCAAAAAAGCTGGTTGCAATCGTCAAGCGTGACGGCAAACAGTACCGGATGGAATTCGCGAAAGGCCATGCGAAATCCAAGCTGCAGAAGTTGAAAGGTGCTGTTCGTGGCACAGGCACCGAAATCACTTTCACACCTGACGCGACGATCTTTCCGAAAACAGATTTCGATCCGAAAACGATCTCGGCTCGCCTGGAAACCGCGAGTTTCCTTCACAAGGGGGTCAAAGTCACTTTTGTTGACGATGTCAACAAAACGAAAGTGACCTATCATCACGAAAACGGCATTGTGGACTTCCTCGAGAAAGTCCTCAAAGACCGCAGTGCAAAACCAATCCACGAATCTCAATTCACGTTCGGCAAGGAGGCTGACCCGAGAGTTGAGTTGACGATGCAGTGGACTGAATCAACTGACGAGCATATCCGTTCATACGTCAACGGTATCCCGACAGGCAACGGCGGTACTCACGAAAACGGGTTCCGTTCCGGCGTGACCAAGGCAGTACGAAACTACTTCGACATGCACAACCTTGTCCCGCGCGGCGTGAAGATCACGCACGAGGATATCCGGGAGGGTCTGGTCGGCATCATCTCGATCTTTATCGCTGAACCGCAGTTTCAGGGGCAGACAAAAGACCGCTTGAATAATCCCGAAATCACCTCGCACGTCGAAAGCGCTGTTCGACCGGCGCTTGAGCAGTGGTTGAACGAAAACCGCAGTACGGCGGAAACGATCATTGCGCGCATCATTGCGGCGTCGCGTGCGCGTGCGGCTTCCCGCGCAGCATCAGAAGCGGTCTCACGCAAAACGGCTGGCAAGAAGACGATGCTACCGGGCAAACTGAGTGATTGTGTGCGAGCTGGTCGCGCTCAGAGTGAGCTGTTCATTGTGGAAGGTGATTCCGCCGGTGGTAGCGCGAAACAGGGGCGCGATCGCAACTATCAGGCGATCCTGCCGCTGCGTGGAAAGGTACTCAACACCGAAAACGCTCCGATGAAGAAGATCCTGGAAAACAAGGAGATCCAGGATTTGATTACGGCAATCGGATGTGGGATCGGTAAAGGAATGGACGTTTCACGAATCCGCTACGACCGGATCATCCTCCTGGCTGATGCGGATTCCGACGGCCATCACATCACGACTTTGTTGCTGACATTTTTCTACCGCCACATGCCGGCATTGATATCAGACGGACGACTCTATATCGCAATGCCGCCACTATTTCGTATCGACATCGGCAAAGAGACTTACTGGGCACAGGATGAAGCCGACCGCGAGCGAATTCTTGAAGACCACAGTGGCCGGGCAAAGCCGGAGATTACGCGATTCAAGGGACTGGGCGAAATGATGCCACGAACTCTCTGGGATACGACGCTGAATCCGGAAACTCGAAGGTTGCTCAAAGTCGAAATTGATGACCATCTGGAAACCGACCGTATCATCAGTGACCTGATGGGTCGTGATGCGTCCGCCAGATTCCGGTTCATTATGGAGCGGGCTGAAGACGCCAGTGAAATTGACGTCTAGTTGTTTCTAAGGCCGAATGGGCCGGCACATCGACTGCCGACGGCGAACCCGTCGCTATCAGATCGAAAGCTGAAGGCCCGGCACAAAAGCAGCCCTCCCCAATGTGTCGGCCTTTCAGGCCTTGGTTCGTTTGGTTTGCTTTACGGGTGGCTTCGCCACCGACACGGATTTGCCGGCCCTTCGGGCCTGTTTCTGCAGATCAAAATAGAATTTGGCGGGCAATCTCGCCCGGCAAACGGTGATGAGCCAAATAAAAAGACCGGCCACCTTCCGGTGCCCGGCCTTCCACAAGGGAGTCATTCCTGTTTACCAGCGTCGTGTGAATCCTCCTCTGTTCTCCTGCATGTCGCGGTGTCCGTTCTCCTGGAAAGTGCGGCCGCCGAAGCGATCG
>JBCCFB010000107.1:0-19168 GCA_039029995.1 Planctomycetota bacterium | reverse complement strand
TTGGATAAGGCTCAACGCGCAATTGAAGCGATTAAAACAAAAAAGGCACCCGTGTCCGGGTGCCTTTCTCGATTGGTCATTTTCGAAGTCTGAAGTCGACTGATTTCCAGCATCGTTTGAGCTGCAGATTAGTACTCGACGGTTTCCCAGCCGGCGTTCACTCCAGCAGCCGGAACCGGGCGAACCGGTGCCACGGGCTCAACGCGCGATCGAACTTCACGGATTGGCTGTGGAGTTTCGACAACCGACGTATAGCTCGCCTGACGTACGGGTGAATAGTTGAACCGCTCCCGGGCAGGAGACTCAGCTGTTCTGTTCTCGAACTGGATGTAGGACTGTGCCCGAAGGCCTGTGTCGTCTGCAATCGGATTGATGTTCACGTTCGAGGTGATGCGGTTGTCAGCTGATGCAACGTGAGGCTGGTAGCTCGTTGTCAGGTTGCTGGTCGGAAACTGATCAACAATCGGGCGCTGATAGTTCTGCTGAGCTGCAGGGATTTGCGGTGTCGAGTCAGCGGCAGGTGTACTGAATCCTGAATCGGTGGACAGAGTACTCCCGGGAACTGTGTAGTAACTGCCATCAGACGATGTACCGTTGGAAACAACTGACTGACCGGCAAGTGTTGGAACGTTCTGTGCCTGGCCTGCGACCGGAGTCGGGCAAGTTGCACATGCACCTGTTGAACAACCGCCCCCGTAACAATCGTTAGTAATTGTGGTGACAGGAACCGTGTAGTTTTCCTGACGATAAACAGGACGATACGTGGTATACGGCTCCTGTTTCTGCTGCCAGGTGTAACTTGTGCATGGTCGCATGCACGTCACTGTACAGCCCGTGCAGGGATCATTGCTGGTCTGTGGCCGGTATGTCGTAACCGGAACCCGCTGCCAGGTGCAGCGATAAGCAGTCTGTGGAACGTAATTGACGACGGTGCGTGAGCAGACCTTGTTGCAGGTCGTCATGCACTGTCCGGGTTGCAGCCCGGCATAGTTGGCGGTGTAGCCTGTCGTTGTAGCCGGTGTAGTCTGACAGGTGTTGCAGCCGTTATAGGCCGGGTAACCTGCGGTGTAGTTGTTGTTAAACAGCCCGTTGCGACAGCAGCGACCACGCAGCCAGTCCAGAAGCGGACCTGCCTGCGCTTCGGTGGGAACCGCGGACAATGCCATGGCAAAACAAAGCGAAAATATGAGGGTTTTAATTCGAGACATCTCGAGACTCCAGTTAACGTCGATTGACCTGATGCACAGCGCACAGTGGGAAACTGGTCGCAGAGCTATGCAACCCTGAAAGGTAAGACATAATTCGTTAGCCAAAAGTTGAATTCACTTGAATTTTGTACGATTTACAAATCTGAATTCCGGTTGTACCGGCCGAAAAAACTGGCGAAGATCCGCAGCCGTTAAGCAGAGCAGAAGCTGCACTTTCGAGGCACGCTGGAACGATCAGATAAGCACTGAGGGTTATCCGGTTGATCCGGATTAAGCGCCTTCCGATCCCTGCGATATCTCAAAGGGGATTAAACGGTATCGCGGCTCGCCTCGCTGACGGCCTGAACAAGTTTTCGCATGTGATATTCGTGGTGGATATCCACGCGAACTTCCACGCATTTGCCATGCCGGATTCATGTACCGAGGCAATTTCATGCGTAGCATCCCTGGCTTAGAAGGTGGCTTCTGCACAACCGCGAAGGGTTGGTGAAGTCACATCGGAATCTTATTCACCGGGAGGGGATTCGTCGTAGCGAATCAGGATTTTTCGTCCAGAGAATTGTATCGCACCGTTCAACTTCCGATTTGGCACGCATTTGTGCCGCAGGAATTTCAGGTTTCTTCTTCCCGGCTAGCACAGGCCACTTTGTTCAAACGCGCGACGGGGGCACAATTAGCGTTTCGACGCCTCGGTACGGTTGGCCGTCGTCACTTAGGACTGAGCGAGCTTTGCGGATGTTTATTGTTTTCGATGGAATCGATGGAGCAGGGAAAACGACTCAGATCGAGTCACTCGCCCGATGGCTCAGCTCAGGCGGTCCGGACTCCCGTGAGCGCGAGGTCGTTGTTTGCAAAGACCCTGGAAGTACTCAGCTCGGTGAGCAGCTTCGTTCCATGCTGCTAGGCATACATGAGACTCCGATCCATATGCGCAGCGAGATGCTGATGTTCACCGCAGCCAGAACCCAGCTCGTTGAGCAATTGATCCGCCCTGCCCTGTCGGCCGGGAAAACGGTTGTTCTTGACAGATACATTCTCTCGACGGTTGTCTATCAAGGCCATGCAGGGGAACTCAGGCCCGAAGATATCTGGACGGTCAATCGTATCGCGACCGATGACCTGCTGCCGGACCTGACCTTCGTCCTCGATCTGCCTGTCGAGAAGGCGATGCAACGGCTTGGTGAATCACGCGATCGAATGGAGTCGCGGGGTGAGGCATATTTTGGAAAAGTCCGCGAAGGATTTCTTCACGAGGCCGGCGCTGACGAAAAAGGTTGCACCCATCTAGTCGATGCAAGTAAGTCGGTCGACGAGATGCAGGCGGAAATCAGGCAGATTGTTGCAAGATCATGCTGACATCCCGGCCGACGAATCGATCTGCCTGTGTGCATCACGTTTTGTCCACGGTAGAATCCACGCATGAGCTGGAACGATATTCTCAATCACGAAAATGCGTTGGAACGCTTCCGCCGCAGCGTCAGCAGTGGCCGTCTGGCCAGTACCTACCTGTTTGTCGGCCCTCCCGGAACAGGTAAGCGAACTTTTGCTTTGAAGCTGGCGGAGGCTCTGCTTTGCGAGACCAATGATGAAAGCCAGCTGGACCCTTGCGGGCACTGTTCCGCCTGTCAGCAGGTTCGTGCGGCCAGTCACCCCGACCTGATCATGGTCGGGCGGCCGAAAGACAAAGCATTCATTCCGGTGGAGACATTTATCGGCGATCGGGAGCATCGTAACCAGGAAGGACTCTGCCACGACATCGGACTCAAACCTTTTCGCGGCGGGAGGAAGATTGCGATTATTGATGACGCTGACTTCCTGAACGCAGAGGGAGCAAACTGTCTGCTAAAGACGCTCGAAGAACCGCCGGCAGGCTCGATTCTTATCTTGATTGGAACCAGCGAGCAGCGCCAGCTTTCAACCATCGTTTCGCGCAGTCAGGTCGTCCGTTTCGATGCGCTGAAATCTGACCAGGTCGCGCGCCTGCTCGGCAATATGGAGCTTCCAGAGGACGCTCCGGCGATCGAACAACTTGCTGCTGCAAGCCAGGGAAGTGTGGAGCTGGCGATCGAGCTGTCAGATCCGTCGGCGTTCAACTTCCGGGCGATGTTATTTTCACAGCTTGCCACTCACGATCCCGGATCACGGAATTTCGCGAAAGACGTAACGACCTTTGTTGACGAAGCCGGCAAAGACTCAGCTCGAAAAAGAAAGCGACTGGTCCGCGTTGGCGACTTTGCAATTTCTTTCTTTCAAGACGTACTGATGAATTTGTCGGACGTTGCGACGGTTCCCGGTTCGGGTGAATCTGTCGCGGAGTTTATTGAACGCCTCGAGCTGCCTGTGGACCCGTCTTGCGTGAATCGAGCATGCGAACTGGTTTCGCTGTGCATCGAACGCACGATGTTGTTGCAGCACCATGTTGTCGCAAACGTCAATCCGGCAAATGCAATAGCAGCCTGGTTGACTGACCTGGGAAGGATCTGTCGCGGGGTCGAAGTGCCGGCACTGTCCTACTAACTCGCGGCCTACTGACTTGCGGTCTACTGACTCGCGGCGATACTGCTCAAGATGCTCAGCAGCTTTGGAACAAACTGCCGGTTGGCGCGAGCCCTGTGGCTGAGCACCGATTTGACCGCGTCTCCCATCTGGCCGAACGTCAGATGGTATTCAGGTAGCAGAAACATCGGGTCATAGCCGAAACCGGATGAGCCGCGCTGTTCGGGAAGGATCCGCCCGTAGCAACGGCCCTCGCAGTTGATTAATACGTTGCCCTCGGGATCGGAGAGGGCCATGTGCGAGGTGTACCACGCCACCCTGTCCACGCTGGAAACACCTTCCAGCTTTCTGAGAAGCAATGCGTTGTTGTCTTCGTCTGTCGCGTCTTCTCCTGCGAACCTGGCTGAGTACACACCCGGGGCACCGTCGAGTGCTTTGACACTGAGTCCACTATCTTCACCAAGGACCCATTGGCCGAGTAGCTTTGCCTGTTGAGTCGCTTTGAGTTCAGCGTTCTCGCGGAACGTCGTTCCCGTTTCCTCGACCTCAATCGAATCCGGATAGTCGTCGAGAGTCTTCAGCGTGATCTGCCGATGTTTTTCAAGCAGATACTCGAGTTCTTTGCGCTTCTTTTTGTTGCGGGTCCCGACGACGAGAGTGAACTGGCTCATTGTGTTGTGGTTTCAGGTGATGGGCACCGTTGCTGACAGACTTCTGCCACAGGTTAACGCAAATCACAGACGAACTTAACCGGACTCGAGCTGGTGATATTTTGCGATGCCTCCGTGAAAGCGACTGATTTGTTGAATCTGCGGAACATCCACGGCCGCGAAATGATGCCGGATTGCATCTTCACAGTTCCGGAAAGACGGGTTTAGGCATCAGTCTGAAGAAATTTTGAATTTGGTTTCTACACGCGAGATTAGTGACCTAGTTTTCTGAGACAAGGCGTTCAACGCGTTCTTGTTCGGGGACCCACTCCATTTAGCCGTAACCGGCTCGGGCGTCTGGCAGGGAGACAACCACCAGTCGCCTTTTTTCATGCGCTGACCGAAGGACCGCCTCATTGTTGTCAGGTGGTATCCGTCATCCCGCTATCATTAGCCTCCGCGTCCGGGGTAAATTTCTGACTGCCGGTGTGACTTGCGCCTCCATATTCAAAGAGGCAGAGTTCAAAGAGGCAGACTTCCGGACCGTTTAGAAATCCAGCTGCTGCTCAATCCAATAAGAAAAACGTGAACTCCATCCTGCAAAAGATTGTTGACCACAAGCTGGTTGAGATTGAACAGCTCAAGGCTTCGATCAGCCGTGAAGACCTCGAGTCTCAAGTCAAAGATGCCCCACCGGTGAGGAGTTTCCGCGATGCCCTCGCGGGTGAAGGAATCTCATTGATTGCCGAGGTCAAAAAGCAGAGTCCTTCCAAAGGATTGATTCGTGAAGACTTTGATCCCGTTTCGATCGCACATAGTTATCAGGCCGGCGGAGCGCATTGTGTCAGCGTCCTGACGGACGAACACTTCTTCGGTGGATCACTTGACTATCTCGTGCAGATCAAACGAGCGATCGATCTTCCTGTCCTGAGAAAGGACTTTGTTCTCGACGAGCACCAGGTGCTTCAGGCGCGGGCGGCAGGAGCCGATGCTGTGCTGCTGATCGCCGAATGTCTCAGTCCCGATCGGCTAAAGCAGTTGTACGACCAGGTCGTTTCACTGGGCATGACCGCGCTGGTTGAGTTATATGAAGCGGAAAATATAGAAGCCGTCCTGAACTGCAATCCGGTTCTTGTCGGAATCAACAATCGTGACCTGAAAACGTTTGAAGTTGACCTGCAGCACACGGTAAGAATGCGCAGCCGCGTCCCCGAAGAAATTCTTCTGGTTGGTGAGAGCGGCATCTTTACTCATCAGGAAGCGACGCTGCTGCAACGTTCAGGCGTCGATGCCATGCTTGTCGGAGAATCATTGATGCGCGCTGATGATCCCGCTGAAGCGGTTCGACAATTGCTTGGCACGTCAGCCTAGGCGCCTCGACAGGATTCCGCTGTTTCGGAAGATCGAGGCAACCCACATCGAGGCAGCAACTATCGTCGCAAAAAAGGCCTGTGCATTCGATGCGCATCAAGAAGGCAGGCACCAATCAGTTCCTGCCTTCGATATGTTTGCATTAGCGGCATGTTTGCATTAGCGGCTATGCGAGAGGGCCTGCTAGAAACCGGATTCGCGCATCTTTTGAGCGGCGCGCTGAGCGATGTTCGCGCCCCATTGCTGACCAATTGCCATCGACTCCTGCATGATCAATGGCTGCGCTGCAAGCATCTTCTGCCCGATTGGTGACAGGTAAAATTCGGTCATTGCCATGATGTCTTCTTTGGTGAAGTGTTTTTCGTACATCGGGATAACCAGTTCCACCATTTCGTTGGTATCGACTTCGGCCATGAAGTTCTCCCAGAACTCGGCTGGAATGCTGGGATTCTGCTGCTGGAACATACCGACCATCTGTCCCACGATCTGGCGGCCCATTTCCGCCTGTCCGGTCATCTCCATCAGCCGTCGTATCTCTGTACGAAGTTCCTGTTGTTCCGGCGTGAGTTCGGCGCTTTGCTGCGCGGTGCCTTGCGCGGCGGGTGCCTGTTGTTGAACAGCAGTTTGTGCGTTGGTGATTGAAGTGGCTGCAAAAGCAAGAAACAATGAAGCAGTGAACAGTGCTCGAGTGTTCATTTGTTTTTCTCCCTGTCAAATTGGTTTTCTACGTTTTAACGCGAGTACCGGCAGGCGGTCAAACGCAGGGAGCCGCGACGCAGGTTTGCTTCCATGTCTGCTCACAAACTTCCCCTGATTCGATCCGAATTTTAAAGGTTCGGGGAAAGAAACGTTGGCAACGATAGACTCGTCTGCAATAGACAATCTGAAATAGACAACAGGCCAGATAACCAATGGGATATCCAGAAGCACAGCCGGACTCAGGCTACCCGTCGCCTCAACAACCGGGTTCTCCGGACCCCGGCTATTACTACCCTCCTCCACCGGACCCGCGCTCCCGATTGACTCCGCCTGCGATCGGCTTGCTGGTGCACGGAATCATGACGGCATTCAGTTCAGTGATGACGATCGTCTACGGTGTTGCAATCATGCTGACACTCGGCTCGATCCAGGGAGTCGTTGAAGACGATATTGTTCAGCAGTCAGGTGGAGAGGAGGGACTGTCGGAACAGGAGCTCGAACAGATTCGTGAGGTGACCGGTCTGTTTGCGATGTTCGGCCAGGGCTACGGTGTATTCCTGATGTTGCTGGGAGTTCTCGGCATCATCTGCGCTGTGCTGGTGATTGTTGGCGGCTTCAAAATGATGAACGCGAGATCCTATACCTGGTGCATCGTTGCGGCAGTTGCCGCGCTTGTGCCGCTGCCCGGATGCTGGCCGCTAGGCATCGGGGTGTCGATCTGGGCACTGGTGATACTGTCTGATCAGTATGTCAAATCAGTATTTCACTAGTTTTGATTCAATTTTTGCCGGCAAAACGCGAATGCATATGCGGCATGGTCAGTTATCGACCGGGGAGAATCGCCTGTTCTTTGCTGCAACTCCGATAGAATGAACGGGATTTCCGGTTCGACCGTTACGCCTGTACCGCCGGCAGACTGCGTGTATCCGGTTTGCGAATACCGGCTGATCCTGATTTGTTTCCCGTGTCGATCTGCATAAAAAGCCATGTCTGAAGAAAAGCACACTGAAGACCGCCACGACAATTCTCCGGAGTCTCACTCCTCCGCAGAAGCGCCAACCCGAAGCGAACAGGTTACTGTTGATCACGGACAACCTGCTGATGAAGACAAAACCCCGCCCTCCCCATCTAAAAACCAAACGGTGACAACCATGTCCGGCTCAGGCTTCATGGAAAATGTAAAAGTCATTAACAGTGCTGTCCGAACGGGGCTGGCTTTGATTGTTCTCGGGGGAGTCGGATGGGGTTCCTACGTCGGATATGACCGCTACATCAAACCCGGATTCGATGCCGAACGGGCCAAGGCCGACCTTGTCGCACTGCAGGAGGAATTCGCGCAGCAGGAGGAAGAACTCGAGCGAACCAAACTTGAAAGGGATCTGTACGCAACATCCTTGAAGTTGATCAAGCTTGATCACCGCGTTGCCGAAATTGAAGTTCTCGACAAAGGGATCAACGAGGACGGTCAGCCTTTTCATGAAGTACGGTTCATTGAAATTGACGACGCCGGAAACACGGTTGGAGCAGAACGGGAATTCACGCTAACCGGCGATCAGATCCGGATTGACACGTGGATCGTTTCATTTGAGGACCACTACGTAGAGGGTGCCGACGAATTGCGCGGACGCGGACTGTGTGTGTTCAAAGGCATCTATGGTGAAATTGATGGTCCGCTGGGAGCGAAGCCGTTGGATATCCAGTCATCCGACTCTCCTCCCGGGGTGTATAAGACGGAAGAACAGAACGCATTCGAACAGCAGATCTGGAATGATTTCTGGGAAGTCTGCAACGATGAAGAAAGACAAGCAGAACTTGGCATTTCAGCTGCGTTCGGCCAGGTTAATTACATCAAGCCTTTTGAGAAGGGCAAGCGATACCTGATCGAGCTTCATTCCAGCGGTAGCACAAGTATCAAGCCTATCAGTGAGTAGTAAGCCATATCAGTGAGTAGTAAGCCATAACGATCAGTGGTTTCGCCACTGGTATCTGAAACGTGGCCGGGAAAACTACTGCACTCAACGGTCAGCGAGCCAGGACAGTTCTCCCAGAGCCGGTTAAACGCGCAGGCCAGGCATTCTCTTATCTTTAGTAAATCGCGATCGAATTCTCGATCTCTTCGCGATTTGCGCGCACCGCAATGCTGCCATTGTTCCAGCGAATTGCGGCTAATACGAAACTTTCCCGCCGGCCGATCGTATAAGAGGTGTCGATTTGCCATTTGTTTCCGTCGTAAGTGAATCTTTTGACGAGCAAGTTGCGAATCGTCTCTAGAACCACGCAAAAACCGGCCCTGGTTGACTCCGGGCTGGACTGCCAGGGATGGTTCTGTTGGGGAACGAAATGCTGAATGTTGCTCGTTCGGGTGGTTTTTTATATCCTTTGGGGCATCGTCAGCCGCGATCTTGTCCAAATTCGCTGCGGTTGACTGGGGAATTCCTTATGGTTCGAAACACGATTCTTGCAGTCGCGATTGCATTAATCCTCGTCCTGATTCCGGGACGTGGTGTGCATGGGCAGGTTGCGAACCTCGAGGACGCGAGATTCATGAACATCTTGCAGGCACCCATCGACGGTGGGCTGATTCAAGACCTCAACGGCAACATCAGCTACATCGGGCTGGAAAGTGATCGTCAGCTCGACGTATTCCTGGTCGAAGTCGAAGACATCAATGGTCACTATCTAGTCGAAATCACGGTCAACAGATCGACCGGTTCAATCATCTACGATTACCGCGGGCTCGGCGACTCGCCATCATTCCTTGCATTTGATCTGGCCAATGGTCCGGTAAAACGTGGTGAGTCATTGCGTATACTTGATTCAAATTCAGTTGGCTGGGGAGCACCCTCTCCGGGCAAATCTATGAATCCTGAAGTCCAGTCTGCGGATGATGTGCGTGATCGTCTCGACATGCTTCCGCCGGTTGATCCGGAAGGAACCAAAAGTGTGCCTGATCAGGAAACACTGGGTACTTTGTTCGATACGTTTTCGTCTGGAGGCCAGCTGGTTCCCAGGGAATACCCGGGAATCCTGGTCCAATTGCCTGATGGAACGATGATCGGCTTGCGCGAGTCGATGATTCCCGGTAATCAGAGCATTGATGCATTCTTTCCGGACGGACTCAATGGCAAAGTGATCATCGTGCCTGAAGAGAATTTCCCGCGACCTGCACCCGAGCGTAGCGCCAACAACGACCGCTAGACGGTCCGAGCTACAACTCTTTCTTTAGTTGGTCAGCAACTTTGCGGCCGGTGACACTCATCGGAAGTCCTTTCAGAGTTTCAAGATCAGCCCATTGAAACGCTTCTCCAGCGGAACTCTTTAACCGCCCGGAAACTGAGGCGCTGCGAAAGCAGTCGAGCGTTATCCGGAATCTAGTAACTGCGTGTTTGATTTGCAGATCGGTGGCTTCCAGTTCGACGTTCAGTCCAGTCAACTTCTTGAGTTGCTTCTCAAGTTGACCAGTTGCGCGCTTGCCACTGACAACGAATCGGGGAAAGTCCCAGAGCCCTGTCCAGCGTTCTCCCTCACCACATTGCCGCACCAGAAATCTACCGCGGCGTGCAACCACCGTCACGGCTTCATTCAGGTCTTCGTATTTGAGCGGCTTTGACGATGCCGGGATGATCTTCTGGAGACCTTTGATGTAGGTCGGGCACTGGCTTTTTACCGGGCAGGAATCGCAAAACGGGTTCTTCGGCTTACAAACCCGTGCGCCGAGTTCCATAAGCGCCTGGTTGAAGTCGCCACACCTTTTGTTTGGCAATATCTCGCCAGCAAATTCCCACAATAGTCTTTGGTTGGGCGTGGTCCTCGGATTCTCCCTCAGTTCGATCAATCGGGAGTAAAGGCGGATCGTATTGCCCTCCAGAACGGGCAGTTTCTGATCATCAGCAATCGAAAGGATTGCGCCTGCTGTGTACCTGCCAATACCCGGAAGGCTCAACGCAGATTCAAAATCATCAGGAAAGCGCCCGCCAAAATCGTCCAGTACAATTTGCGCGGCCTCGTGCATCTGGCGGGCACGCCGGTAATAACCCAGTCCTTCCCAGAGTTTCAGCACTTCAGCCTGCTCTGCCTTTGCGAGATCTTCCAGCTCCGGAAAGCGTTGCATGAAGCGGTTGTAATAGTCCACCACAGTGGCGACCTGAGTCTGCTGCAACATGATTTCGCTGACCCAGACGCGGTATCGGGTCGACCGATGACGCCATGGAAGGTCCCGTTTATGAACATCGAACCACTTGAGCAGCCGTTTTCGAAACCTGGATTTCCATCGACTGTCGTACATGTCAATCAACGCAATTAGCAGTCGGCGCCTGCGTGCTATCGGCGCTTCTTTAGGTTATCGAATTAGAGAGCTGCGAGTCGCAACACCGGACATTGCATTTCCTGCATCCGATAAACGTTTCACCAGACGGTCGCAGGCGACTTCGCTCTACTAGCACAACTAGTTTGCCACAATGTTGACCAGACGGTCGGGAACAACAATGACCTTGCGGACTGTTTTTCCTTCCAGCAATGGTTTTATCTTCTCATCGGCAAATGCAAGCGCTTCGAGGTCCTCTTTGGAAGTTCCTCGCGCAACCATGATCCTCGATCTGATCTTGCCGAGAATCTGGACGGGAACTTCGACACTCGCATCCACTGTGAGCGACTCATCAAACGCCGGCCAGGGTTCGTACGCCAAAGTTTGCTCGTGGCCGAGCAGCAACCAGAGTTCCTCCGCGATATGCGGAGCAAGCGGAGACAGAAGTAGAACAAACTGCTCCATCAACGTTTGAGGTCGCGTTTTTTGTTTGGTGAAGAAGTTGACGAACTCCATCAGGCGGGCGATCGCGGTATTGAAGCTGAGTGATTCGATGTCCTCACCGACGGCCTTGATCGTCTTGTGCAGTATCCTCAACTGTTCGTCAGTCGGTTCCTCGTCGACGACAGCGCTGTTGAGGGTTGTTTCCTCGGCACGATCGTCAACAAGCATTCGCCAGGCGCGATCGAGAAAGTTTCGAACGCCATTGACGCCGGCCATGCTCCACGGTTTTGATTGTTCGAGCGGCCCCATGAACATTTCGTACAAACGCAATGCGTCGGCGCCGTAGTCGGCGACAATCTCATCAGGATTGACGACGTTGCCGCGACTCTTGGACATCTTCTCTGCTTTGTTGTCCACTTGAATCGACTCATCGGACTTCAACACAAAGACACTGCCGACCTTTGTCGTTTGTTCCGGATCGAGCTTGATGACCTGAACGGTAGCTCCAGTGGAAGCGAGAATTTTCTTCCGCTCATCGTCTTCAGTAACTTCGGTCGCCGAAACAAACTGATCATTTTCGTCACGGTAGGCAGTGAATTCCGGTTCGCCGAGGATCATGCCTTGGTTGACAAGGCGATTGAATGGTTCGACGGTGCTGACATGCCCCCGGTCATAAAGCACTTTGTGCCAGAATCGGGCATACAGAAGGTGCAGCACGGCGTGCTCGGCACCTCCGATGTAGAGGTCGACCGGCATCCATGCTTTTTCAAGTTCCGGGTCGACAAAAACTTCATCGTTTTTCGGATCGATAAACCGGAGGTAATACCAGCATGACCCTGCCCACTGAGGCATTGTGTTGGTTTCGCGCTTGTATTTCACTCCATCGATGACCGGATACAGCCAGTCGTCCCCCGCTTTTTCGAGCGGCGGCTCCGGGCGTCCGTGCGGTTTGAAGTCATCGAGATGCGGCAGGTCAACAGGAAGCTGATCGACAGCCACAGCGCGCTTGTGGCCGGTGGGCTGCCCGTTCTCACCGATTTCGTGAAGGATCGGAAACGGCTCGCCCCAGAATCTCTGGCGGCTGAAGAGCCAGTCGCGCAGTTTGTAGTTGACGGCCTGACAACCGGCTCCCTGCTCTTCCAGCCACTTCGCAATTTTTGATTTGAAATCGACAGTAGCAAGTCCGTCGAACTGGCCGGAGTTGATCGCTGTACCGTCGCCGGTAAAGCACTTTACGTCCGCCTGATCTTCAGGTGGTTGCACAACCTCGATGATATCCAGTTTGTACTCGACGGCGAATTCATTATCGCGCGTATCGTGAGCCGGCACGGCCATAATGGCGCCGGTGCCGTAACTGGCAAGTACGTAGTCGGCGACCCAGATGGGAATCGGACGTCCGTTCACCGGATTCATCGCATAGCTGCCGGTAAACACCCCGGTTTTTTTCCGTCGATCATCCTGACGATCGCGATCACTTTTGAATGCTGCTTCTTCGCAGTACCGGTCTACCTCGCCTTTGAGGTTCGGAGTCGTCAGCTTTTCGACGAGCGGATGCTCGGGTGCGATAACCATGTAGGTCGCACCGAAAAGCGTATCGGGACGCGTCGTATAGACCCGAAGCGCGTTTCCCGATTCTTTTGCCGGATACCCGGACGATTTTCGCTTGGCTTTCCACGACTCGAACTGGTCAGGTGAGCCGATAAAGAAATCGACTTCGGCGCCTGTGCTCCGTCCGATCCAGTCGCGTTGAAGTTTTTTGATACCCTCCGGCCAGTTGACGTCTTCGAGGTCGTTTTCCAGTCGATCAGCGTACGCCGTAATGCGGAGCATCCATTGGCGGAGCGGCATCCGGACGACTGGGTGACTTCCGCGTTCTGATTTACCGTCGATCACTTCCTCGTTGGCAAGAACGGTCCCAAGCGCCGGGCACCAGTTCACCGGAGCGTCGGATTCGTAGGCCAGGCGGTGCTCGTCCTGATACTGTCTGACACTATCAGAGCCGGCTGAAGCAATGTCATCAGGAATCGGCAACTCGCTTATAGGACGCCCCCTGCCCTGCTCTTCGTCAAACCAGGTGTCGTAGAGAACGAGAAAGATCCACTGCGTCCACTTGAAATACTCCACGTCCGTGGTGGCAATTGCACGGTCCCAGTCGTAGCTGAAGCCCAGCATCTTGAGCTGGCGGATAAAGTTCTGGATGTTCCGCTCAGTACTGATGCGTGGTTGAACGTTGTGTTTGATTGCATGTTCTTCAGCCGGAAGTCCGAATGCATCAAAGCCCATCGGGTGCAAAACCTGTTTGCCGGCCATGCGGGCATGACGACAGACAATGTCAGTTGCTGTGTATCCCTCAGGATGCCCTACGTGAAGTCCGTCGCCGCTGGGGTACGGAAACATGTCGAGAATGTAGAGCTTGTCGCCGGTAATCTCCTCCGGGGTTTTGAACGTGTGGTTCTGTTCCCAGTAACGCTGCCAGCGTGGCTCGATTTCTGCGGGATTGTATCGGGGCACTTAAATTCCTCTTTTGGCCTGCTAGGAGCCTTTCAGGGTTTCTGCCGGTGTGGACGAACCCTTGCCGCCACATTTTGTCTTTATCAGTGCGCAGCTTCCTGCCAGCGCGGGTTCGACTTCGCTGCGGCAGATGGCCGGCATGCACTACGAACAGAAACGTTTGCTATGAAACTGGATGGGCTGAAAAAACAGTCCGGTCTCATCATCAAAAACAGCCGGACATCGTATCAAAATCATGGGGTAAAAGCATGACCTGACATGGCAGGGAAAGTTCACCTGAGGAAAGAGAAACGGCTGGCGTGAAGTAGTAATCACCCTCGTGCGAATCGGTAATCATCCTCAAAATCTACGTATCTCAACAGGGGTAACACTTTTCTCATAGGTTAAATGAACACCGTTTGCTAGACTTGGTTGTAAGATGCATTGAGAGATCATTTTTTCACCGATCCTCGCTTTCCTCCCCTTGAGTCCACCGGAACAAAGTCGTGATTAGACGTCGTCCCAAAATTCGTCTGGTTGAAGAAGAACGTGAAATGATGCGGACCGCAGGACGGTTCAACGCTCAATTGCTCGACTTCATCAGGCCTTTTGTCTGCGCGGGCGTTCGGACTGAGCAACTGGACAAAATGGTCCACGACTACACACTTGACCATGGCCACACTCCGGCATGTCTTGGATACCCTGGAGACGTTTTTCCGTTTCCCAAAAGTTGCTGTATCAGCATCAATGATGTGATCTGTCACGGCATTCCTGATGAGACGGAACTAAAAGACGGTGACATCGTCAATGTGGACCTGACGACAATCGTCGATGGTTGGCATGGTGATCAGTCTGAAACGTTCATCATTGGAGGAGCCGGTAAGGCTTCCGCAGAAGCACGCGGAGTCACCCAATGTGCATTCGAGTGCCTGTACCTGGCGATCGATGCGATCAAACCGGGGTGTCCGATCTCAACGATCGGTGAGACCATTGTCAGCTATGTCAAAGAGCGATACGGCTTTGGAGTTGTAGACAAGTATGTCGGGCACGGAATCGGTGCAAGGTTCCATCAGCGTCCGAATATCCCTCACGTACCCAACCGTCAGTCACGACAGGAAAGACTGCATCCGGGAATGTGTTTCACCATCGAGCCGATGATAAACGGTGGCTCATCCCGTTCAATTTGCGACCGGCGTGACGGCTGGACAGTCCGAACGACCGACGGCCACCTTTCAGCTCAGTTTGAGCATACAATTCTGATGACCGAAGACGGTCCGGAAATTCTCACGATGACTCAGGATGGCCCTGAGCCGGGCCACAAGTTCTAAACCGGCACGAGGCAACGGTCTCAAGATTACCTCTCAAGCTCTTTTGAGCCCGGCGTTACGCTAAGCACGCGCGCGTTGTGGCCGGGAAAGTGTCGAGTCACACCCCGGGTTGTCGTTCGGCGGACTGCATCGCCCAGTTCCAGAACCACTCCCAGCCCACGGCCATCATGAAGATGGCTACCGTCAATCCGACGATGGCCGCGATGCTCCAGAAGATCAGCGGCGAGTCGCTGGTCAGCAACGACAGCGCCTTTATGCCCGCTCCGACCATCCCGATCAAAAGGGAGAGCAAGAACAAATCCCTGAGTCCCTTCAGGAGCAGAATGAAGAGAAAGATGGCATCGAACTCGGCAAAGCCAAGCAGGAAAACAGGACCAATCAGGAACGGAGAAAGAACAAGGGCTCCGTACTTCATCCATTGAAAGAACCAATGACTGACTGGCTGAAGAAAGCCGTCTCGAAAGTCCGGTTGAGCCTCCGGCTCTACTGTTTCACGTGTGACTGTTTCAAGGCGTGTTCCTTTTTCGAGGTGGTATCCGCACTCAACGCACAGGACCGCGCCTTCTTCAAGAGAACTTTCGCAAGCCGGACAAAATGTGGACATAGGCAACTGACCTCGCGACCATTGTAGACGTCGCAAGGTCGAAGGGACATTGTCAGTTTTTTGAAACGATTGGCATTACAAGCAATTGCCTTCCACCGGCCTGTTGTCGCATTCCCCGGACCGCCTAGTTGTCTGCGAGATCGAGAATGACCGGCTCAAGCGCAGTCACGATAAGGGACAGTTTGTCGAAATCTATTTTGTCGACAGTATCGGAATCAAGGTGATAGTGCGGATAACGGAAGGGTGCAGTGTCCGTGATCATGATGCCCGGGTATTCCTCCTGCCAGAAGGACCAGTGGTCTGACCAGCCAACACCCGGAGTTGCCGAAGGCAGGCTTGCGCCTTCGCTGGGAATTTCAGAGTGTTTGCGGAATTCCTCGATGACCCGATGAAGGAGGTCACGTGACCCCAGGTTGCCTACGAAACCGATGAAGTTGCCGGTGTCCGGATACATCAGGTTCAACGGCGGCGGATACTCCTGGCTTCCCGGTGTTTCATCGAAATAGCCCATCGTTTCAAGAGACAATACCCCGCGAATGTTATCGCCGTCGCGCCGGCAACGCCGGGCGTAGACGAGCGATCCCATTCTGTCCTCACGCTGGAAATACGGAGGCTCCTCATTGGTGAATGCAACAAAGCGGAGCGTACGACGAGTCGAAACATCGGCAAACTTCCTCGCAAGCGTAAGCATGGCCGCGGTGCCACTTCCGTTATCATTTGCACCGGGTGTACCGGTGAAGCTGTCGTAATGCGCGCCGATGATGATGATTTCGTCAGGCAGTGCCGTTCCAATTCGTTCGGCAATCAAGTTATGGCAATCGAGACCGTTGACCTCAAACGACTGTCTCTCAACTGAATATCCGAATTCCACAAACCTGCCTTCGATCCAGTCGGCGGCTTCATTCAGACTTTCGTAGCGCTGAAGATTGCGTTCACCGATTTCGTCGGCCAGAACGGAAACATAGCTTTCGAGTTCGTCGGATAATTGAGTTTGCAGTGGCGCACCCTGCTCAGAAATATCCGGATCAGCATGGGAATCAAGTGAATTTGAAGGGGCATTCGCTGAAGAATCCGGTTGGGCAGCGCGATTTTCACCGGGCATCTGAATGCAGTATTTCCAGATAGCGAAACAGGCGATCGCCCCGAACAGCACGGCGAAGACTACTATCCGAAAACAGGTTGTACGCTTTTGTGGGGAAGTGGATTGCTTTCCCCGATTGCTCTTGTCATGCGGTTCTTGCGAAAAGTCGCTAGGACTCGAATCGACGTCGTTGTTTTCGTTCATGCAAGCATCTTACCCGTTAGCCGGGCAACTCGCGTCTTTGTGCAAGTAATGATGCTCTAGAATTCAGCCTGTTTACTAGCTAGCGTCAAACCTATTGAGCAGGTTAGCCTGTTTCTCTAAAAGACCAGCGCGGAAAGCTCTCCCTGCGCGATGTGGATGCGCAAGGCAGTTCATTGAACGGATCAAGGATGATTCAGTCATGCGTTTTTTTGTTGTTTTTCTGGTTTCGTTGTTCCTTACCGCACCCATATTTCTGCTGACTGCACTGGCACATGGGCAGGAGCCGGAGTTCCCTTACGAAGCAATTGTTCTTGCAGAGCAAGCGGAGATTTTCAGCGGTCCCGGTAGTGTTCACTACACGACTGACCGGCTTGAACAAGGACGGCGCGTGGAAGTCTACCGTCATGATCCCGGCGGCTGGTGCGCAGTCCGGCCTCCGTTCGGAAGTTTTTCTCTGATTCCAGAGGGGGCGTTAACGCTGGTAGCCGATGACGTGGCGACAGTCCTCGAAGACGATACGCGTGCGTGGGTTGGAACGAAGACAGGAGCCGTTGATTCCCCTCTCTGGCAGATCAAGCTTGATCGGGGCGAAATGGTTGAAGTCATCGGAGAGGTCAGCTGGCCTGATCCTGCCGGTCATTCCACAATCTGGTATCAGATCGCACCCCCTTCAGGTGAATTCAGGTGGGTGAGGATGTCGGATCTTCAATTGCCGGAACAGTCAGGATTGAGCTCGGCCAGTGAAGAAGCAGGGCGACAGGATCGGTTTGCGTCAACACAGTCGATCGAGCAGCAGGCAATCCAACAACTGGCAAACGAACAGCCGGCTTCCTCTCCGCCTCCAGCCGCTCCCAGCCGTTCGTTTGATCAGCAAACACCCCGAAGCACCGGATTACAAAATGTTACGTCCGCACCGGGGTTTGCTTTTGAGAATGTCGTTCAGGCTGGAGCAACCAGCGAACTCGCCGCACCGCCCTACGACACAAACGTCCGGCAAGTTGCCGCTCAAAGTCCCATTCAATCAACACCCGAGGTTCAGGCTCCGCTGGCGGTTACCGCGGATGCCATCAACGACGGTTGGCGACGTTCAACAATTCCGGGCCGAAGAAACAGCGAACCGGTAGTGATGGACAATATTCCCAATACTTTTACAGCGCCGGCCTTCCCGACAAATGCAGTCAGTCCTGTTGCAGAAACTCGACCCGACCAACGGATTGCACAGCGTGATACGCGAAGTGTTTCAGCGCGCGAACTACCTGCGACCGTCTCTATTCCTGAGATCGCAGAGCAAACGCTTGCCGAGGCCAGAGACGCGAGCCTGGCGGAGCTTTCAACAGGGCCGATCGGGACGGCATTGCGTGAGCTGGATATCCGGCTAAGTCGCGAGATGGTTGAGTCGCCTGACCTCTGGAGGTTGGAAACAATCAAAGGTGAGGTTCAAGACGCGCTGGCTCGCGCTTCGGAAGCGGGTGACCGGGCTTTTGGCGACAGGCTGCTGGATAAGATACGGAACTGTACCTACCTGCGTGATCAATATCGCCGTCAGGCATCGGCCGACCGGGCTTCAAATGTAATCAGTTCAGGTGTCGTGCAGGCATCGGCTACAGGAGTCACCGGTTCGGGTGTCGAACAGGCTGTAATGCTCGACACGACTTATGACGCCCATGGCTGGCTGAACGAACTGGTTCGCGAAAACGGCCAGGGGACTTCAACCTATGTTCTTCAGGATGAGACCGGCAGAATCACCCATCACATTGCTGCGGTTCCCGGTTTGAACCTCCATCGTTATCTCAAACAGGAGATTGGCGTCATCGGACAGCGCGGATACAACCGGCGGTTGAAACTGGACCACGTGACGGCGCAGCGAATCATCGAACTGAATACGATTCGACGTTGACCCGGCTGCCGGATCTATTCGTTAAACGTCTGCATCTATTCGTTCATCGTCTACGGCCAGACTGTAACGGATCCATCAGCCATCACGTTCAAGTCGCAGAAGGTGAAAAAGCCGATGTTTTGATCAATGAAGTGAACCGATCCACCGGCCATTGCGACATTGGCTCCGCCCGGATGGAAGCTGCTCGCGACGCCGGTGCTGCTCCACGATCCGTTCACAGTAAACGCATCGGCAAGAGCCCTTCGTGAGACGCATCCGAGGACGCTCACGCGGTTACCATGTCCCGGAGCATTACAACCGTCGTACCAGCCGCTCCAGATTGCGCCTCTGGGGATGCGCTCGTGTGAGGCGAGCCAGCTCAGGGTGTTTTCTGCGCCCGAACGCTCTCCGAAG
>JBCCFB010000106.1:0-19188 GCA_039029995.1 Planctomycetota bacterium | reverse complement strand
GCGAGGCTCCCGGTTTTTGGTTGGCCAAGGACACCCAGTTCTGAATGTCCAAGGAGGCTCGGTTCTAGATGGTCAGGGAAGCTTGGTTCTAGATGGTCAGGGAAGCTCGGTTCTAGATGGTCAGGGAAGCGCAGGCACGAAGTGCCGACACATGAACTGCCGGTGGCGCAGCCACCGGACAAGATCCGCCCAAAATGAAAGGCCTGAAAGGCCGACACAACCAAAAGCGCACTCGAAGATCGGCGAAAGATGTTTCCAGCAATTAAGTAACAGAATGTGCCGGCCCTTTGGGCCTCCGAGCTCTCGCGATAACTGTTCCGGTGGCTGACGCCACCGGCTTAGATGTTTCGGCCCTTCGGGCCTGCTACCAACACTCTCCGACCGACTCAGAAGTCACTTGATCAGGTCGACTCAACTCAATTCCTAAGATCAACTGATCAACTCAACTGATCAACTCAACTTGCCTGTTCATCCCGCACTCAATCCATTGGCTCAACTCGTCAGCTCAATCAGCCGCGCGAGAACCCGTTGCGCCTCACCTCCATCGATAGCAGCCTGACATCGCTCCGCCGCGGCAACCGGACTGTCGGCGACTCCAGACACCCACACCGCAGCCGCCGCGTTGATCACAACGATATCGCGATGCGGTCCTGAATTGCCATCAACAACTCCTTTGATAATCGCAGCGCTCTCGGCAGGATTTTCAGCTTTCAGCGAAGCCTCCTCCGACTCGATTCCAAAATCGGCTGGCGACATCGTCACGTTTGTCACCTCGTTGCCGCTAACGTCACAAACGTCTGTCACCGCCGTATTCGAAATCTCTCCCAGGCCATCATGGGAATGTAGCACCAGTGATCGCTCGGTCCCCAGCAGCGCCAGCGCCGCAGCAATGAGTTCCCGCGTTTCGCCACGACCGGCTCCAAGCACCTGAAAGGGAGCTTCAGCCGGATTACACAGCGGGCCGAGCAGATTAAACACAGTCGGGTGTGGAAGGGAACGCCTGACATTCATGACGTGCCGGACTGACGGGTGAAAAAGGGGCGCGAAGCAGAAGCCGATTCCGATTTCGTCCATACATTTTTCGACTGTGGACGAGTCGCACTCGATGTTGACGCCGAGTTCCTGAAGCACGTCCGCAGAACCGGTCTTGCTCGTCGATTTACGGTTTCCATGCTTTGCAACTGCGGCCCCGGCTGCAGCTGCAATGATTGCGGCGGCAGTACTGATATTGAAAGTTCCTGCTCCACCCCCGCCGGTTCCGCAGGTGTCGATCAGGTTTTCGCGTCGCGACTTGATCGGGTTCATGTGCCAGCGCATTGCCCGCGCGGCACCGGCCAGTTCCTCGACGGTCTCTCCTTTTTCAAACAGTGCGGTCAGCAGCGCGGCGATCTGTGCGTCTTCGGCGTTGCCTTTCATGATCCAGTCAATCACCTGCGCCATCTGGTCTTCGGTCAATGACTGTCCATCGCGGACCTGCGTTATCGATTCGGATATCAACTGACTCTCCTGATCACGTAGACGTTGCGGCTTGCGGCCTGCCGTAAAACTTTACCACTCGCCGGGTCCGCGTCACGCCGGAGTGGAGATTTTTTGCTTGAGATAGCCCGGGGGCGCCCGTAGAATCGGGGTTTCGAAGTTTATGGACGGCAAGCGAGCGAACCGACCACTTTTCAACATCGTCAGCAGGACCCCGCTGACTTCGCCCGTTATCGAAATACATATATGCCACGGAAAGTCATCATTGATTGCGACATGGGTACGGACGATGCCGTAGCCCTATGCATGTGCCTGTTCGATGAACGGCTGGAAGTTCTCGCTTTGACAGCGGCTGAAGGCTGTGTTGAAGCCGGCCAGGCCAACAACAATCTTCAGGCGATCCTGGCTGAACTTGATCCCGACCGCTATCCGCGGCTTGGGACCGCCTGCCCCGCCGAGCACGCTCCGCCGGTGGATGGGAGATACCTGTACGGTAGCGACGGCCTCGGAAACGCGGGATTTGAAGCCGCCGATCTCCAGCGACATCATCCATCCGAAAAGATGATCATCGATTGTGTCCGGGCCAATCCCGGAGATGTGACTATCATCTGCCTTGGGCCGTTGACCAACATTGCCAGCGCGTTTCGTCGCGATCCGGCTCTGCCGGGAATGATTGACCGCCTCGTGATAACAGGCGGAAGCGTTTCCGGAGTCGGCAACATTACTCCGGCTGCAGAATTCAATTTCTATTTCGATCCGGAAGCCGCAAGAACGGTTCTAAACTCCCGTACGACCAAGACTTTGATTCCTCTGGACGTCACGACGCAGGTCACATTCGGCCTTGATATGCTGGACGATCTGCCCGGTAGCGATTCGCGCTGCGGGTACTTTTTGAGACAAGTGCTCCCGTTCGCCTTCCGCTCCTACCGGCAACAATTGGGCCATGAAACGATTACACTCAACGACGTCGTCGGTGCGTTGGCGGTCGTGGAGCCCGATCTATTCGAGTTCGAGATGATGGCCGGTGACGTGGAGACCGAAGGCGAGTTGACTCGCGGCGCCTGCGTCTTCGATCGTCGCGATCCGGCTGAGTGGCGGGACAACATGGAAGTCGCGGTTGCGATCAAAGCCGACTCGGCTCGCCAGTTCATCATCGACCGCCTGATGATGTCAGGAAATCTGACGTAGGTCAGGCAGCCCGACTGGAACTGATCGCGGCTTGAAAACGCGAACCGGAATCGCGACACTGTGTTCGATCAAACAAGCGCCCGTGGCACAATTGGATAGCGCGTCGGCCTCCGGAGCCGAAGGTTGTGGGTTCGAATCCCGCCGGGCGTATTTGCCGTCATAAGTCGGCCGGGCATGGCCCTTTTCTAATCCACGCCGGCCGAATACCACCACGCGTTGACCCGTCGAATTCTCTGCCTGTCTTCCAGGTGGGAAGTTCTGAATACGTCTGCCGGAATCCGGCTGATCTTGTGCTGATTCAATTCGTAACCGTCGTCGATGATATTCACGCAAAAGACTCTGCCCCTGGTCAGATCAAACTCGCGATTATTGATCGTCAGCGACTCCCTCACTCCTCCGGACACGGCGTCCGGGCCGACAAGCTGATCGTGAACGCAATGTGTACTCTGGAATTCCAGTTGGCCGGTGCTGAATCGTGCGCTTGCTATGAGGTTGTTCACATCGAGTCCGTTTCCGGACTCAAATTGAAATCCCTTTTCCGCTCCTCGCACTACTATCAGATAGGGAATGTTCTCGCCATTGAGATGGGGAACGTGCTCTGTATAGATCTCGCTGCAGATGAAGATCGGATTCCCTGTTGAGTAATAGGCTTCAGGTTCCTCCGTCCAGCCCAGCCGGCCAGCTACTGTCCGTTCGCTGGAGTAGATTGCTACTGTGTGGAGCCTGTCCTCGATCAACGGCCAGGCTAACCCGAATACAAGCGCAACCAGTCCGACCAAAACCAGCATCCATCGCAGGGAAAATCGCATCGTCTGCTCCTGACAGCTACCTGAATCGGTATCAAATGAAAAGTTTGTTTGAGCAACGATTCTTGTAGAGTTCAAAAGCGTTGGACGCTACACCGATTACCCCGTGTGCTGTCAATCGGGGCGGTTTCGACTTTCGGGTATCTATGATGTTACATTCGCAATGACGTAGAAAGTATCAAAATGGGGCTGAGATGACTGGAGAGAGCAGATGAGCGATCCCAACCCGCTTGCTGAATTTATTGAGTCAGTTCGCACCGTGTTCGAACATCGTGACAACAGCGTCAGCGAAAAGAGGCACGAAAGCGAAAATGTCGATCGAATCCAGGCGATTTATCGAGCAGCAAAAGAAGGGGAAATCGGTCAATTCAAGAAGCACTTTGATGACGACGTTGTGATCCTGATCGTCGGGGCACCCGGCATCCGTTTTAAACGTGCAGCATCGGGAGTTGACTCAGCAGTCGCACTTGTGGCAGGAAACTTTTCTATGCTGGAGTATCAATTTCCTGATCTCGTTTCGATCGTTGCTCAAGGTGACATTGTCTATTTGCGGGGAAGAGAAACAGGCCGCTTCAAAGGCGCCGACAGTGACTACCAGCTCAACTGGGTTCAGGAATACACATTCAAAAACGGTAAAGTCATAAGCTTCGTTCAGTTTCTTGATGATGCCGAACTTTTGCCACCACTTCCCTAATCCAGACCCACCAGGTCGATGCTCGGGTCGAATTTTTCAAACGTCCGTGACAGGACACGGATGGTCGCCCACGAGATCACCGTCATCGTGATCATACCGCCAGCGCAGAAGGTCAGCCCCATTGCTGTTGCAGGGTCGGCAGGCATCAACCATTTGCCGGCGCTGTTGGAGAAGTAGAGCCAGGCGATCACGAACACCAGCGCAATCGAGAACAGAATCCCTTTTGCGGTGAACACAAGAATCGTCCGCAGGAAAATGTGAATCCCCTCCTGATTCATCCGGTGTGGATACCAGAGGAACATCAGGTTTTCCGAAGCGAAATTGAATATGTTGAACGGCGTAAGAATCAAAATTCCGATCAGCAGCAGGGCAGGGGAGAAGGGCTTGATCAGCATCACCAGCAACAAAGTGCCCAGCTGAAAAGCCGTCAGCAACAAGACCGGCGCCGCGATCTGCCCGAGTACTGCTTTTGTCGGCGTAATTGGAAGGGCTTTCAAATAAGCCATCCGGTCAACGTCTCGACGAAAATCAAATCGTAACGCTGACGGTAACCACGCGAACGAATAAAAGGCCATCACGCCGACGACATTCATGACGGTTCCAAGCTCGGTCGTGTCCCACAGCGTTGGCAGGCAACACAATACCAGCGGAATCGTCAGGGCGACCGCCAGTGAAAAACGGTAGTAACGAGCGCCAAGCAGTTGCCGCCAGCCAAGTGGCCACACACCACCCAGCGTCGCAGGGCGTTTGATCCGGCGATCAGCCATTTCACGCTTACGTTCGGGGGTGTCGTTGGCCTGTGCAATGCTGAACTTTTCCCTCGCAATCAGCTTACGTCGCGACCCGGCGTTCTCTGTCAGCCGAAGTAGCCCGTAAAAGGCTGCTGTGATCGTCACCGCGACTCCTGCCATTCGAAGTATCACACCCGACGAAAACGAATCGGCGGTTACAACATCTGCTACGCATCCGGCAGGAACGAATAGCAGGCTGCCGTACCAGGTTTGAGTTTGAATCGCCAGTCCGCCCGCAAGTGCCTTGGCAAACTCCCAACTTGCCAGTGGCGTTGTTCCGAAACCGCCGTTGGTCGCGATCGCGCTGGCAATGGCGCTGCCGCCGATGACTGCTGCAAACCCGAAAGTGATCAGTCGCATTCGCGCCAGTTCGCGCGGTTTCAGCATTCCAACGAGAACTTCCAGCCCGCATCGGATCAAATCAATGATCATCAGGCCGCAGAACATGCCGAAAAACCCGAGCGGAAGAATGCTCAGATCGGGAATCATGACCACGGTGAAAATCGAAGCCTTGAACAATGCGGCTCCTGTCATTGTGGCAAACCTGTAGCGAACAAGGTCGCCGGTTGTTAACGGCGCACCAATCAACAGCTCCCGTTCCGTTTCCGTCCACTCAAAGGGCTCGACTGGTGTCCGGAACGTGACTTTGAGGATATTCCACAGCGTGTAGAGGCAAAGCCCCTGGGCAAGCCATGTGTGGAGGCTTTGCGGGTCTGCGGTTTCCCGCAGAAAGATTCCTGCAACTGCCTGACCGATCCAGACGACGGCCATGCTCAAAGCGATGATCGACAACACGATCCTGCGCGGCGATCGAAACGATTCCACCAGACGTCGAAGGCGCGCTACAAACCGGCGCTTCATGAGTTGTGACAGGGCAGGGTGGAGGCGGAAAGGATTCATGTCGTGGTGCGTGGGTTGAGTATGCAGGAGTCATGTAGTTCAAGGATTTGCGATACCGCGCGTACCGAAGCGAGTCAGTTCCTATTGTCAAATCACAACCCGAAGCGTCAGCGAGGATAGAGTGCCAGTGGTCGCCACCTCGCTGACGCTTCGGGTTAGGAATGCGAATGAATACACATGGTTTTGTGGAGTTTGTAGTTCCACGGAAATTCCCGGAGAGATTGCTGATTCAGGAGGATTACTGTCTTGCGGAGAAATAATTGCGTGCCGTCACGGATCCGAATTGAACGGAGCGATCGCACTGAGAGGCTAGCCCGTAACGAACGGACCTGATGCTGTCGGTGGTAGATCAACAATAGGTACCGGAGTTGATTCGACAGTCTTGAAGAAGATGTCTTCAAGAGTTGTGTCGCTCTGGTTTCCTGCAAACTCGGCTCTCAATTCCTCCAGAGAACCATGAAATCGCGTACGCCCTTTTTCGAGAATCAGAACGTGATTGCAGATGTCTTCGACCATAGCCAGCAAGTGGGAACTGATGATGACCGCTGCTCCGCGTTCGGCTTGTTCTACGATTGAATTCTTGAGCATTCGAATACCACGGGGATCGAGTCCCGTCATCGGTTCATCCAGCAGAAGCGCCCGGGGTTCGTAGAGATAGGCACAGCAGATCGCCAACTTCTGTCGCATACCGCGGGAAAGATCAGCAGCTCTTGCGTCAAGCTTTTCTGTCAGGTCAAAACGAGCTGCCAGTTCCAGCATCCGCTCGTGCCATTGGTCCACGTTGTAGATGCCAGCGGTGAACGCGAAGTGCTCGCGAACGGTCAGGTCGTTGAACAGCCGCGGATCATCGGGCACATAGGCCGTTCGCTGTTTTACCTCGAGTGGATTCTCGTCGATCGAATAACCGCAGACATTCAGTGTTCCACCGCTTGACGGAATGATGCCCGTAAGAGCGCGCATGGTTGTTGTTTTACCCGCCCCGTTGGGTCCGATCAGGCCAAGAATGCGCCCTGCTGGAATCTCAAACGAAATATGATCAGCCGCAATGTCTTCACCGTAAGACTTGCAGAAATCGCGGATACTGATGGTTGGTTCAGAAGTGCTCACTTTTTCCTCGCCGGCAAAAAGAAATCGACGGGAAACTGTAGCTTACTGCCGTGAGCGCAGTGCCGGATTTACAGAGTTCGCAGAATTGTTCGCGCGATAGTTCGTCGCGGCTTGCACCACTCTATGACGGAAAAATCGAGGTTCCGATGGGTGTTCTCAAGCCGGAGAACCAGAGACAAGCAGCGGCAGACAAGCAGCGGCCATCAGGGATTTCGGGAACCGCTGAAGGCGCTGCGATCACGCACATTGACTTTGATCGTTTGAATACGGCCGTCCCGAACGATTCTCGCCGGAACTTCGGCTCCGATTTCGTTGAGGCTGACCACAGTAACGAGATGGGAGTCGCTTTCAATTTTCACACCGTTGAACTCGAGGATGACATCACCGACTCGGAATCCGGCTTCTGCGGCCGGCGAGTCCGGAGTGATTGCCGAAACTCTCGTCCCGTAGCTGTAATCAATTCCCATCTCACGCCCCGTCTCGGGCGTGTAGCGTGCGTCCAGAGAGACACCGAGGAATCCTCGATGCACTTCGCCGTAGTCGATCAGGTCGCGAACGATTCGCATCGCCATGCGGATCGGAATGGAGAATCCGATGCCGTCATTACCGCCTGAGTTGCTTGCGATCGCCGTGTTGATACCGATTACCTCGCCACGCAGATTAACCAGTGGTCCTCCGCTGTTACCGGGATTGATGGCGGCATCAGTCTGGAAGAAGTCCTGAAAGCGGACTCCCTGCGGACCTAGCTCGAGATCGCGACGACCTTTCGCGCTGATGATTCCGTAGCTCACCGAATGGCTCAAGCCGAACGGGCTGCCGACAGCAACAACAAAGTCACCGATTTCCACCATGTCGCTGTCGCCGATTCGAGACGGAGTCAGATCGGAACGGCTGGTGAAAAGAACGGCAAGGTCGCTGGCCGGGTCCCGTGCAATTCGCGTCGGATAGAACAAACGGCCATCAGCTTCAATTTTTATGTCATTCAGTTCGGCGCCTTCAACCACATGGTGATTGGTAACGACGTAGAACTGGTTTCGATAATAGATAATGGCGCCCGAACCGGCTTCTTCGATTATGGTCGCCCGCTCTTCACCGGATCCTCTTGAACGCTTTTTGGCTTCGATATGAACTACCGTCGGAGCGATCGTTCGTACCACCTGTTTGATCAAAGAATACTGCGGCTCGACAGCTGCTGCATCCCGCGCAAGCTGGTCGTACATTCCAGCACGAGATGATGCAGGCGAAGTCCGTGATAGCATTGCCGGCGGAGCGAGGCTGGTTTCCGAACGCAGATCCCGATTGGCGGCGAGTTGCGCCGGCGCGATAGAGGCGCCGAAAGTAGAAACAGCGAACGCAAGCGAGCACATAATCGTGCACACCCGTCTGAATTTGTATTCAGGCCGCAGTTCCATGGGCAAGCTTTGAGCCTCGGAAGTAGAAAGCTGTTGATTCATAGCGGGCGATTCAATGGGTCTCACAGGTCAGGATACCGGGTCTGGTCCGCGGAAAAAGAAACAAATAACTGTTTCCTGAGATGCGGTTGCAACCCGGGTCCGGTTGTACGGATTACGAAATCTTGAAGTCGTTCATCCGGGAAACATCGTCGGAAGTTTCAAGGATTTTCGACCAGTCAACTTCCATCCCTGGTTCAACACCGGCTTCTTCAGCCAGCCGTTTGCAATTGATGCAGTAAGTCGCGAAGGGCAGAGCTTCGAGACGGGCGATTGGAATGTTCTTATTGCACGCCTCGCATTTGCCGTAGGTTCCGGCTTTCATTCGAGCGAGTGCGTTTTCAACGGAACGAAGTTGACGGCTTTCCACTTCCGCCAGCTGCGAGCTGAGTTCACCGTGAGCCGAGTCCATTGCGAAATCAACAACATCGCCACCAGTTTGTTGATTCATCTCACGCAGCATGCTGTCGTCACCGGCGATTGCCTGACGCAGCGCATCACGTCTCTTGACGAGGATGTCCCGCATACTACTAAGTACGTCTTTACGGCCCATTTTTGTTCTCGAGTTCTATGCGTTTTTCAGGGTCTGCTTGCCACCTGCCAGCAGTTTTGCGGCTCGCAGGGCACCGGAACTATAGTTCGCTGTTAGATGTTGAACGGACAATTTAGTCAGAAACGGCGAAGTCACGACGAATATTGTTTCCGTCGTTTGATACGACAAATTGTTGACGAAATTCGACAAATCGCTCCGGTGATGTTCGGTGGCAACATCAGATCGACCAGCTGCCCGGCTGCATCTTGCGGCAGGAAACACGAGCGAAGTTCGCAGTAGTCTTTTCAGAGAAACCAGCGCCAGTGCGTCGTGTCTTCGTGCGCCTCGTACCGGTTGTGACGAACAACCCGCCTTGCCACGCGGGATTCCGCGACCGCATTTGAGAAATTGTTTGACCCTCTTTTCGGGAAAACCTAAATCCACCTACGTGGATATCACCTCGGGAAACCGATGCGCCCACAACTATTCTCAATACAACAAAAGCAATTAACTGGCTTGAAGCAGCATGGCAACCAACACTCAGATCAGTCACGAAGACCTAATTTTCCGATACTGCTCCGGTCCGAACGCAGGACAGACAATTCCAGTCAGCAGCCGGAAGTGCCTGCTTCAAGACAACTCACAAGGAAACAGCGCAATCGCAGTTTTACGGGGTGCGCAGGGCGTTTCTGCTCGCTCGACCCGGGGTGAGAATCAACTCAACGGCAATCCATTGGATGTCGAGTGGCTTACAAACGGCGATCGTCTGACTTTTGGAAACAACGAGCTGGAAGTTGTTCAGACCGGAGTCTTCGGCAACAACGAAACAGTAGATAGTGGTGGAACCACTGGTCTTGGCGAAACAGCGGACGCATTTTCACAACCTGAAGCTTATCAAGCCGAAACAAATGAAACGGCGCTCGCGGGCGAGGGCGAATTCACGCCACCCTCCACCGCGGAATTCTCGACACCGGAATTCCCGACTCCTGAATATCAAAGCGAATCAGAAACTGCGCAAACACTTGACCACCCAACCGACCAGAGCGCGAACTATAGCTATGAGCAGCAGCCACAAGGCCAGTTCGACAATCAGGATCAGTATGACAACGGAATCAGTTCGGAAATCGAACACCACTTCCATTCGGAAACTCCGTACCGTCAATTCGACCAGATGGTAGACCAGGCCTACAACAGCGGCGAGAACGATGGCGGATATACCGAATACCCTCAGAACAATGAGTTCGAACCAAACCATCACCAATCACAGGACCAGCAGAACGACTTCGGTGGCAACGAAGCTGCTGAAAACGAATTCAGTCTGACGCCGGAAGCCGGCGCCTGGCAGGATGCTCCCGTCGAGCCGCAACACGAAGAAACATACGAAGACAGCGCCGAGAACGGCGCCGCTGAATCTTTGGAAGGCCAATTCAACCAGCAACCATTTGAAACGGCAACTCAGATTGAATTCGCAGAACGAAGTGGATCGTTTGAGGAAACCGGCTACTCTCCGGAACCACTCGCGACCGACGAACATTCTCCGCAGAGTGCGCAAACCATTCACGACTGGCAAGGCACAGTCGGCCATGACGATACAGACGCACAGGCAGGTGCCGCGTTTGCACAGAACTTCGACGAGTGGACAGGAAAACTAACGGCTATGGAAGCCGGCTTTGAGGAATTGCGTGACCAGCAGGCTTCGGCTGAAGACCGATTCGACAGCCTGCAGGAACAACTGGAGATGCTGACCGGGTCAGTTGCACAGTTGATGGAAACTTTGACCTCCTCATCGTTCCTGCAACAGCAAGATACGCAATCCGAAAACGCGTTCGACAGCACACCTGCACCGGAGCAAAGCACTTGGCAGGAAGAACCCTCCAGCTCTATTGAAAACTTCGGACAGGACATTGCTGAAGGCAATCAACCGTTTGCGGCTGAGGAGCAGCAGGAAACTTCGCCTGAATTCACTGAGCAGTTTAACAGCCTGTTTAACGCATCAGAAAACGCGGAAGATGGCTTCCAGACCACAAAATATTCTGAGCAAGAACCTCAGGACGATGCGCACTATCAGGCAATCGCAGAAACAGAACATGAAGAAGTGTTCGAAGTCGAATCAACTGCCGTCGATAGTAGCGAGGATGTGAACGCCCGCCTAAACAGCATGTTCTCAAATCTCGAAAACCACACAGCGGAAAACACGCATGAAGAGGCGTCGGGATTGTCCAGCGGTTCGCTTATGGAGAGTATGACGCAACAACCCGAAACTGAATCCTACTCAAGCGAAGACGAAGACACACAAACCGCTTCGGATGGGGCGCCCTCGCAGGAGGAAGCCGAAAGTGTTGCTGCAGTACTTGCGAGAATGCAGGCAAAAGGGACACTTCCAGAAACAGCATTTGAAGATGACGCCGGATCCGATGCCGGCGCGGAACCGGTTCCCGTATTCGAAGCTACGGCACCGTCATATGAGCCGGAACAACCTGCGGCACCTTCGACTGGCAACGAAGAAGAGGGAGACAGCTCAGTTCAGGATTACATGAACCGTCTGCTTGGACGTGTTAGTAGTGGATCTGCGGAAACCGGAGCTGAACCTGTTGCGGCGACTGGAACAAGCCCGGTAGCGGGCTCATTGAACAAGACGGGTGGAGCAGAGCCGGTTAAGCTTCTCTCGCCGGACGAATACAAGCCGAGCCATCAGGCTCCAGAGCGTACAGCAAACATGGATGCAATGCGCGAACTTGCCAACATGCAGGCTGAGGCCGCTCTCAATCACAGCGACAATACAAAACGTCAGAAGGCAATCATCCTGACAAGTGGTTCGTTGACAGGACTCGCGATGGCTGGCGGATGCTACCTGCTGACTACTTCCACCGGTCTGACAAGCATGCCCTTCATCCTTGCGGTCGTCGCTTTCGGTTTCGCGGCATTCTGCGGTTACCGTACCTGGATGTCGTTCCAGAAACTTACTGGAAGCAGCAAATCCAGGAAACAAAAAGCGGCAGCTCAACTACAGGAAACAGAGGCACTTCCGAAGCAACAAACGGGCGCAGGCCTGGCCGAAAGAACCTCATCGACCCAGAATATGTTGCAGAGGGCAATCGCCAAAGCACAGCAGCAAGGGCCAACTGAGTAGTCCGGCACAGGACACCCCTGAGAACAAAGGCAGGAGAAAGCGTACGACCTACAGGCCGTACGTTTTTTCTTGCGCGATCGCAAGCGCAAATTCATACAGGTCAACTCAATTAAATCGCCGGCAAACTCAACGTCCGATGAAAATCTCTGATCTTTCGGGACAGTGAAAACCAAATGAGCGTTCAACAATTTGAGTCGAAGGAAGCCTTTGAGGCATACATGCGCAACTCAAAAAACCGCGCTTTGAACAGTGCTTCTGACAGGAACTGGCAGAACGTCCGTTGGGTCATGATTGTCTTCGTCGGCGGTCTATTCCTTGTCGGCTACGCTGGCTCGTTACTGACCGGCTGGGCCAAAGACGCATGGGTCATGCAAGCTCCTGAAACTCCGTCGCTGATTCAGCCTGCCTATCAGGAAGTCCGGATTCCGGTCTTCACTGATGAATTCGGCGAAACGCACTATCTCGGCGATCATGATCAATAACGTGGTCAACGATCTGCACTGAAGGGAATCCACCACGGTACTTCGAGTCGTTATGCAGGTTAGTTCTGCCAGAAACCGCAGTCGATCCCGCCGTTGATGACGATCGCGAACATGCCTTGACCGGGAATTGCCATCGGCGGCATAGCAACCTCGGCTCCGGCTTCTTTGGCAGCTTCGACCGCTGCGTTGATGTCCTCAACCAGCACATAGGGTCGCACGACGGGTGCTTCAGATTCACGCAGCGGTCCACGAATGCCGATCATGCCACCGTCGCCCAGCTCTGCAGTGCGGGCACCGCCAAAGCTGGCATTCGGTTCGCTGAACTCTGTGTTGTAAATTGCAGCATACTGACTGCACAGAGCGTCTACTTCCGTTGTCACAATCTCTAGGTACTGAATTTTCATAGTTTCTCCTGACTCAGTTTCGGCTGAAGCAGCTGCATCTGGTTCTTGCTGTTGAGTTTCACTGTTGGAACTATCATCGGATTCTTCCTGACGGGGCGAATCCGGACCGTCCTGGTTGCTTCCGGTGATCAACGCTGGTAACCCCGTAGACATCGCCAAAGCGACTCCACTTTTCAACACGATACGACGAGTAAGTCTGGGCATTGGTCTCATACCTAGCGTAAAACAAAATAAGCCGAATCGCACATTCGGCAATAAACACTCACAGTTTACCAAAGGATTTCGGACTGTGGTGATTTGATATGTGAGCTGTTTACGACTCTACGATCTGCCCCTCGACAACCGCCTGATCAATCGCTGTTTCGTTTCTTTTCTTTATCAGGTAACCGATTAGCCAGCGAAAGCCGAAGAGCAAAACAAAGTTGAAGGTGTACCAGACTGCCGTCAACGGCGCGCTAAAGGCTATGGCAAATGATCGGCCGGTATCGCTGGCCCACGCATCCATCGCTTGATCGTGCTCCGGCGTTCCAGGTTCGTACTTGTCTGCTTCTGCGAGAAGCTGTGCATCTATTGCCTCAACATGCCCCACCAGCAGGAAATGGCCCGCGACGATCGTAGCCACACATGCCACGAACGTGGCAACACACAAGGAAAAAAAGAGTGCCGATGATTTTGTGCGCGGAAAGAACAGTGTAATAGCCCACGGCAGTACCGGTAGTAGATACCAACACACGATTAGAAGGGTAGGAGACATGTTGTTTGTCGCTGCCGTCTAGACAGTCGTGTCAGCACATCGGATACAAAGGCACGCGCCGACGCCTATTGTATTTAGACTGTCAAGCCGACGTGAAACATCATGGCTATGCAGGAACATAGCTTTTCAGGGAACATAGCTTTTCAGGGAACATAGCTTTTCAGGGAACATAGCTTTTCAGGGAACCTAGCGATCAAGGAACCTAGCGATCAAGGAACGACCGACTCCGACATTTGCACTGTCCAGCCAACCGGTCACTTAGTCTAACCAGTCACTAGCTCACAACCTGCTGCTTGCCACAGTGATTGCCGGAAGCTGACGCGCACCAACCAAAGGGCCAAACGCGTCAGGAAGTCCTACGCATCTTTTTCAAAGTACAGATAGAAGTACACCGCGAAACCGAAATCGGTCGCGTCAGTTGACGCCAACCGCCACCCCTGCGCAGCCATCTCGTCCAGCTTTACCTGAATATCGTGAGATGACTTTTCAATGATGTGTTCTTTGTTGGCAAAGGCTTTCGAGTAGTAAATCAGCGATTCAAGTTTGTACTTCTTCATTCTGGTTCCGTTAGTTTCGTTGTCGCGCTTCTAGATCCCGAATTCCGGGCGAAACCGATCAAATTCATCCATGAACATACTTCGGGCCGGGAGGAAGGTCTTCAGTTTACACGCCTGGCTCGCATGCTGCGGCGCCCGAATACGATGAGTCTGGTGACAAGTTCACCCGGACACTAGAATCCGCGCGCTAAAATCCGCGCGCTGCCTGAATGTCACCAAAGTCTCGAAGCCGGTAAGCAATCCCTGCCTGATCGCACATCCCGCAGAAGGAACGAAGTGCAACTCCAAAGCCGTCCGGGCCGCTGAACCCACCGAATTGACCGCCACCCTTAACGTGCGGCTCCATATCGGCAAACACTCCATCGGCTCCACGTTTTTTCATTCGCGATTCAAGCTCAGGAAGAAAGCCCGCCAGATCCGAAAGAATCGCAGCATGGCCCGAATCTCCAAGCTCGGCCGGAACGAAGTGTTTGAGCGCTTCTTCATCTACATGAGTCGTCCGCTCAACGCCGGCAGGATTGCGGAAGTCTTTGATGTGGATCCAACCCAGCCCCGGCTTCATAACCTTGTACTGATTCAGAATTTCATCCGGTGAGAAACCCTGCGTAACCAGGTTCCCGCCATCAAAAATCAACACCAGCGCATCGTTTGCAACCTGCCGGTGAATGTCAGCAAGTATCTCCCCGTTCTGACCGACGAGATTGGCTTCAACTTCCAGGCCGTATGTTAATCCTGCGCTGTCGCACGCTTCAGCGATTCTCCCGAGTCGCTCAACCGTCTGCCCCATGTGATCGGCAGCATTCTGTCCCCGTGGATGATAGAAGGAAAACCCACGGATCAGTTTCGTTCCCAGCCGGTTGGCGAGATCACAGGCGCGACGCACATCGTTTTCAAGATACTCTTCGAACGGATGAAAACTGTTCGACGTGCCGTCTTCAACATCCAGCAGTTTTACTTTGCCTAACGGTGACCCGAGTGATGATACGCAGAGCCCGTACTCGTCCATCTTCGCTGAAACGAGTTCCAGCTCAGCGTCGTTGAGCTGCATGACGTTCTTCACTCCATTGCCGGCATCAATAAAACGAATCGAAAAGTACTTGAGCCCCAGCGCGGCGAACGCTGAGAACTGCTGGTCGATTGTCTTATCGTTGGCGGCTTCGTCGGCAAAGCCGGACAACAGCAACGGAGTGGAAGTGCTCACGCTATTTCTCCTTGACGAATTCTGCGGTGATGACGGAGGAGATACCGCCGCGCGGAGTGAACTTTGCCGTCAGCTTGACGTGGCGCGGCTGTACGGCATCAACAAAGTCGTCGAGGATCGAGTTGGTGATGTGTTCGTAGAAGATGCCCTGATCGCGGAATTTCTGCAGATAGAGCTTGAGACTTTTCAGCTCGATACAGACGACATCGGGAACGTACTCGAATACGAGGCACCCGAAATCCGGCTGACCGGTTTTCGGACAGACAGAAGTGAACTCGGGACAGGTGATTTCAATGGTATAGTCGCGATCGGGAAACTGGTTTTCAAAAGTTTCCAGCATGTCACGAAAATCAGTCATGGTAGACACCGTAATTTCAGATTCTTAACTCTTCGGGCAATAGCAGAACACGATCCCGGGATCGCGCCAACAGGTAATGACCTGCGCTAACCGCTGCGATGCCGATACAATTAACCGCCATGTTGATTTCCGAAATCTACCAGTCGCGTCAGGGTGAAGGCCTGCTCACCGGAACCCCCAGCATTTTCGTCCGCACATCGGGTTGCAACCTGCGTTGTTCGTTCTGCGACACACCGTTCACTTCCTGGGAACCGGACGGTTCAAAAATGACCGTTGCGGAAATCATGGATGCGACGTCGAAGTATGATGCGGGGCATGTCGTCATCACCGGCGGCGAGCCAGCGATCCAAAGGGAACTCGGCGAGCTTTGCGCAGAATTCAACCAGGCCGGAATTCACATTACGATTGAGACCGCGGGAACGGTTGAGCTGGAAGTTGCCTGCGATTTGATGTCGATCAGCCCCAAATTGCGGAATTCAACGCCGTCTGTGGACAGGGCAGGGGGGTGGTCCCGCAAACATGAACAATCCCGAAAACGCCCGGATGTCCTTAATCAGCTGATGTCCGCATATGAACATCAGCTGAAGTATGTGGTCAGCCACCCTGATGATCTGGCCGAAATCGTTCAACAGCTGGAAAGCCTGGACGGCTACGATCCGGCCCGGGTTCTTCTGATGCCGGAAGGGATCCAACAGTCCGATCTCGAGGAAAAAGAAACGTGGCTCCGGCCTCTGTGCGCTGAGTACGGATTTGTATTCTGTCCGCGGCTTCACATTCTCTGGTATGGGAATAAACGCGGAACCTGAGAGTTATTCACGGTCGCCATTTCCGGTCCCTGTCCTCTGTGCGGTTGAACCCGTCGGCCGCGTTAGCCCCATACAAACGGCGTTCATTTCTTGTAAACTAATTCCGTCAATTGTCATCGCCGATCCGGAGCAGCTATGCGAGCGCTAATATTTCCGATTGCCTGTGCTTTGTTTGTAGCCCTTTGCTGGGGTATGTACGGCCCCACTTTGAGCCATGCGCGATCGCCGCTCAAAGAATGGGGTCCGTTCAAGCCGTATGTCTTCATCGGCGTTGCCTACCTGGTCATCGCGATCATCGGCGGCTCGATCATGATGAAGGTTGCGTTCAATGACAACTTCACCTTTACCGGCAAATACTATCCTGCCATGAAGTGGGGTTTTCTCGCGGGTTGCCTGGGAGCCTTCGGTGCACTGGGACTGACGTTTGCTCTTACAAAGGCCGGTGGAAAACCGGCCTATGTGATGCCGATCGTCTTCGGCGGCGCGGTGACGGTAAACGCGATAGCCGCTTACAACGGTCTTCAACCTGGCGAGACGACTAATCCGCTGATGTGGGTAGGAATGCTGCTGGTAGCAATCGGTATCTGCTTGACCGCAGGCTTTACGCCTCACGGGCATCCCCCGGCAAAACCGGGCGAAGACAGCCATCATTCAGCTCCGGCTGACCCCGGTGACCAGTCGCCGGATGACGACGCTGAACACTAACCTGGCTCAAAAGACTTGATGCCCGAGCGAACCGCGAGCCTGCTCATCGGCCGACAGGCGTTTGCCGTCTATGGCAAAACCGCTCGATCGCAGCGACCGATTTCAGCTGGCTGATTTCGAGTAGCTGGTTACATCGGTTGAAAACTGAACGACTCACACCATCAAATCGCGTCATCAAAGGAACGATGCTCCATGGAAGATGCTGACAAGGTAAGCGAGATCGACCGCCTGCTCAGTCATGTCTGGATGGTCCGTACGTTTCTGAAGCACAGTGAAGAAGCCGAAGAGGATGACGAACTGCTGGAAGTTCATCGCGGCTTGTATGACTTTATGCTCGCACTCGGTCAGCCGCTGAAGGATGGCGATCATGCCAAGTATCTGAAGATGGCTAAGAAGAAGCTCAAGCGATTGAAAGCCGCGAACGAGCTTTTTCAGGAAATCCAGCCTGAAATCTCATCGCATACAAACTTCCAGATGGCAGCGCATTCTCTGCGCATTGCAGTCGCGCAGGTCGCTGAACTGATTGAAGGTCCGGCGCAGCCTCAGGGTTGATTAAATCCGGTGATTGATCCAGCCTTCTCGTGCTGTTCTGCTTCAACGATTTACGGCTTCACTGCATCGACTGTTTCATCGCATCGACTGTTTCATCGCATCGACTGTTTCTGTCTGACGCGCGGCAACGAGCGAAAATGCGTAGCCAATTAACGTCAATTACCGATCTCTTCGATGGTGTTCGTGACCGTAGTTCTCAACACACCGTTAACTGTCAACGAAACCGGCTGACTGCTGACTTCCTGGCCGTCTTTCATCACGACCGCCCGCAGCGTTACCGGTCCCCGACCAAGTTTCCGGCCAGTCACACGAAAAACAACATTGGACTGTGGGCCCCTGGCGACAACTTCGCTGTTCTGCATCAGCAGAATCTCATCACCACAGTTCGTGATTGCATGAAATGAGACTGTATCCTCCCAGTTGATTTCTTCGACATCGCATGTCAGCTGGACCCGGTCATCACCATTGGCAACGGTAAACGGAATAACCTGCCGGCCCTGTGTCTCAATCTCATTTGCCGCAATGGCAACAATCCGCAGTTCATGGTAACCGTCGGTGTATGCGTTTGAGTCAAAAGTTATTTCGTCGGGACGCGGATACCTGCGAACCAGCTGGCCATCGAGATAAACTTCAATACCCGCAACCGGAACCGGCGAATCTTCATAGTTCACGTTCATGCGAACCTGGCCACTTACATCCTGCCCCGCTTCAAGACCATCGACAGAAAAACGCGGGCGGACAGCCCATGGCTGGCATAGTGCGTCGCCGACAATCAGCAACTGAAAGGGACCGCTTACGGACTGGTAGTAGGCTTCCGCGAGCGAACATCCGCGCGCGTAATGGCAGTGAATGCGAGTGTGAGGGAACTTCGCTGCAATCGCAAACGGTTCGATAACCGTTCCTGAAGACCCTGCAGCACCGTGCTTGAGAAAAGCTGTCAGCTTGGTCTGGCCGGGTTTCCCTGCCATTTCACCGCCGAAGCTGGTCAGGTTCTCACAAATTGCTCCGGGAACGATTACGTTGCCGGCATCGTTAATGTTAAATCGAGGAGTCCCCGTAGACATTCCAATGATAGACGGACGGTTGCGCGGGAAGGCCGATCCGAGTGTTGTGGCGTCGACACCTAG
Organism: Planctomycetota bacterium; assembly: GCA_039029995.1. Classification (GTDB taxonomy): domain Bacteria; phylum Planctomycetota; class Planctomycetia; order Pirellulales; family Pirellulaceae; genus Mariniblastus. Next base: position 167 of record JBCCFB010000106.1, on the reverse strand, counting down.
CGTCTCCAACTCGCGAATCGTGTCGTCAAAGGTTCCTGCGCGAGTCCGACAGCGCACGTCATCGGTATTCGTGAAGATGATCTTGCCTTCGGGAAATGTTGAGTCTGCTCCACAGGACCGGATCATTGCAGCAAGTGCGTTGGACTCGGAGATACCCCGGTTTCGCG
>JBCCFB010000105.1:0-19209 GCA_039029995.1 Planctomycetota bacterium | reverse complement strand
GTTCGCCGTGCGGAAAGGAGACTGGAAGCTGATCCTCGGTCCGGGGTCAGGTGGCTGGAGCCCTCCGCGGGACAACGAAGCATACGCCGCCGGAAATCCCCCGGTTCAGTTGTTCAATCTGGCTGTGGACTCGATGGAACAGAACAACGTCTACATGGATCATCCCGGCGTCGTAGAAGACCTGGTTGTTGAACTCCGCAACATTGTCGAGAAAGGCCGGTCAACTCCCGGTACCGACCAGCCGAATCACAACGGGCGGAAGTGGTGGCCCGGCCTTCCCTGGCATGGGCCGAAAGAAAAGTTTGAACTTAACGGAAGAACCGCATTCGTCATCCGGCCTGCCCAGTTGCCCGGCAATAAACCCGTCCCCTGGGTCTGGTATGCACCGACACTTGGTGACGGCCTGCCCGGCGAGGCCGAACGCTGGATGTTCGACCGGCTCTATCGAGAGGGCATCGCCGTTGCAGGCATTGATGTTGGCGAATCATTCGGTAACCCGGAAGGTCGTGCGGCTTTCCAGGAACTATATTCCGAACTGACAACGAACCGCGAGTTCAGTCCGAAACCGGTCTTGCTGGCGCGCAGCCGCGGCGGCCTGATGCTGTACAACTGGGCGGCTGAGCATCCTGATTGCGTTGGTGGTATCGCTGGAGTCTATCCAGTCTGCAACCTGGCCAGTTACCCCGGCCTGGACCGCGCAGCGCCGGCCTATGGAATGACCGCCGAGGAACTGGCGGCCGTTCTAGCCGAACACAATCCAATCGAGCGTCTTGCGCCATTGGCCGCTGCCGGAGTTCCGATCCATCACATTCATGGCGACAGCGACGTTGTAGTTCCTCTCGAGGACAACTCAGGCGAGTTGATACTTCGCTACGAACTGCTTGGCGGTCCCTGCAGTATTGAAATCCCCGAAGATCGTGGCCACGACATGTGGCTCGGCTGGTTTCAATCGCAACGCCTGACCGATTTCATAATTCAGCACGCCAAAAAGCCAAGGCAATTATGACCACTGCACATTTCGGGATTAGCTGACGAATAGAGACGTCCAAGAAACTATGCAGATGCGCGGTCTGTAACAATATGTTCTTCACGAACAACCCAAAGCAACAGGTCATCAAAATCGCTAAATTCATTGGGCGGAAACTCATTGTCCATCGCAGCGTCCAATATCGGCTTACGATCATCTGACAGGGCAAACCTTATTGTCAAACGATGAGTCCTCCAATCAAACTCTACAACACCTTCCGATCGTGCTGAGTCAATGTAAGATCTTTCAGCATTGACACGCCACCGGTTCTTAAGGGCATCAGGAACATCATTCGAGAGCCGCCTAAAAATGTCCTTCAAATTCAAATTTGAATTGCTCATAGGATTGACCTTGGACAGACTGGACGCAGGTGAATCGATAATCTGCTTAGTCTATCGTATCGCCCCTCGGCCTGCCAATAGCTTTTCCACGTAGTCTCATTAAAATTGCCGTAAATCTTCGAGGAGAGAAACAGTCAACTCTCAGATATTGCTTGTATGTGCATTCTAGCCACTGTCTTGAGAAGTCAACTCGAAATCCTGTCGAAGGCACCGCATATGTCTTTGAACTGGCAAAGCTCGAGGTCAAATTCTGCGCGACCTTTTTTCAAATAACCCTCAGTTAGCTCCTGCGTGTATGGCCGCAGAAGCGCATAACTTTCTGTTATATTGAGCGTTCTTAGAAGGCTGGCAGCGAAAAGAAAAAACTCATTTGCCTGGTTTTCGTAGTGTCTGATATTACTTCGAAATAAAGGCTTTGCCGCAAACCTGCAAAACCTTCTCATTTTACTTGGTGCACTTAATCCGGAATCTCTTTCCAACTCACCAATTTCCTTCAATGACATTTGCCGATACCCTCTCCCACTTTTATTCGGACTGGTCAAAAGAGTCATTACCTTGTCCGTTGAGATTTCAAAATGATCAAAACTTAAGACGGGAAGTCCAATTCCTTCTCGAGCACGCTTTAAATTCATTGGAAGCGAAACAAGCTTTGAGATTGCTTTTTCTGCCAAAATTTTCGAGCGGGACCCACGAGCGGCACCCAAGTACCAATCTCCTCGAACATGGTGCCGCCCTGGCAATCGAAGAGGTGTTAGGTTTCTATTTTCTCTTTGACACAATACTCCAGGTGCAAACCAACTCCTAAATGCAACTGCATCCGGGTCTGCTTTTCCAAGTTTTAGGTCCGGCTCGCGAAACCTTGAAGGCAAGCTTCTAATCAGCAATTGGACAGCCATGAAAAGCTCTTGCGGAAATAATTCACACAATTCCGACAAAGAAACTTGCTCTGAGGGCGGAGTTCCGACGTCATAAAGCCTTTCAAGTGCTTCTCTGCAGCTATTCTCAAAACCAACACCATTCGTCCTCAGGTCACCGCTGACCAGCCTAGAGTGACATTCGCTAATCCATATTTCGATAAGATTGCTGCTGAGTGTCTCCGATGTTCGAAGGTCGATATCGTACGGTTGCCTCCCAGAGCTATTAGCCACAGCACTACATGCTGTTAAGAAAACAGGCCAAGAGGGCATGAAAAGAATCCGACCGTAACCAAAGTTCTCAAACCTATCCTCAGGATGACACAGTGCGTTCCAAACGTGCCCCACTTTCAATTTTTCACCGTGCTCACCGCCGAGCCTTCTGCCCTTACTCTCGCGTTCTTTGAAGATCGCATGATCAAGGCTGTCGGTCGGTAAAGATGCTATATCAAGATCGCTTGTTTTCGGACCGCCACCATAGTAGGGACGAACGGTGTCTCTGCGAAATTCTGAATCAGAGTATTTCCGCAATGTCCATGGCTCTAAGGCAAGGTCTTTGGCTTTCTGCCACACACTCTTATCCGCCAGCATCAGACCAAAGTCCTTATGCAGCGGAACTCGTGTGGTCGTATCGCCTAGCTGGGGAACGAGCGTTTCTTCAAACGCTTCTCGTCTTTGCCCCCCAAATTCCGAATCGCTCGTCATGAAATCTGAAAGGTCCGCAAAAGGGCTTCTTTCACTGGGATCGTTCGCAATCCAAAACTCGTCGATCGCAAAAACTAATGTCTCATTTAGATGTGAATCGTCGAGGTTCTGAACATACTCCTTGAAGCCGCCATACCTCTCAATACTCTCGAATTGAACTACGTCGTCTGATTTATTTTCATTTGGAAAAACGCCACCAAACAGTGACGAGACCTCCCTGGTGTAGTCGGGAATGTCCTTTTCAGGCAGTTCATCCGATTCGTGGAAACCACTGTACAACTTGACCTTCAAATCGACACGCTTGGCCTGCCCGATCTCCAAGTCTTTATATAGAGCGAAGTGATCATCCGCTTCCAACTTGAACGTACACATCCCAGATCTTCTTAGCTCAAAAACAGAAGTAGGGTTGTCTGATGAGCTCGAGATTGAAGATGTAACGGCCACCCTTCTTCCTCCGAAAAAATCTACTGGCCATGTGTGAATTCTTCGTGCTTCGATTTTTGAAATATCATGTCTTTGGTTGCTCTGAACCTCCTTATTTCCAAGTTGAGGGCTTCCAAACTGCGTACTTACAATGTGGGTCAGCACACCCTCTCTTTGCAAAAGACGGATCACTGACTGGAGTACTTGGGGGTCTTCACTAATTGCTGGGTGGCTTTCGAGAATTGAATTCCAGTCATCGATAACCAATCGGATTCTATGAGCCTCAGATTTGTCGAGACTCAGCCTGCGCATCATCTTGCGAATACACATTCGAATCCTAAAGAGCAACCCACTACTACTAAGAAACCTCGGCTTGATCTCCCTAACCATGACCTGGCTGTCAGCATCACCCATGCGACTGTCTTGACCATATTCAGCAATTGCCTGCAAAAGCGAGCCGTGATCGATTGGTTGCGTTGTAATCAAGATTACGCCGCCCCTTTTCCCACGGCCGTCTTCTGAAAACGCCTCTGAAAGAAAAGCGTAGGACAAACGGCTTTTTAGCGTGCCGGGATCCCCGACCGATACAAGAATTCTATCCCGCGGATCAGCCGCCAATCTTCTAGCGTTGCTTCCTGCATCAAGAATACGGTTCAAATCCTCCAGCGATTTTGGAAACCAACGATTTTCAACATGAGGCAATTCTATGTTCTCAGTATCGTTGATCCGGTGATGAAGCGAAGGCAGTGCCTGCAGATAACCAATTGGCTTTGCGCCAAAGTTCATTTTGGGATTATCAGGCTTGGGCTTTGGCGACTTATTCGTTCGCCCGCCGGTTCCATCACGAATTTGAAACTCCTGAACGCCTCGCACATGAGCGACACTTCTTGCTTTTTCAATTTCAATTGTTTTCTGCAGGTAACCCGACTGCTCTGAGGTTCCAAGACGAATGACGAGATCTGACACGAACACTTCATCCAAGTGAACATTCAACTCTCGTTGTTCAATCACGAAGATGATGTTGCAACAAGCGTTTCTTGCAGCCCTGACCAACTGTGCCAACCGAGACCTGCGACTCCTTTTTAAGCCAAAGCCATCATTTTCTCCGACCATTGCTTCGAGTCCTTCAACGGCATCCAAGACCAGCAAATGAGTTGCCTTGGAATCCTTTAGGTCACAAAGCAAACCCAAAGTTCTATTCAGAAGACCCCAATCATCGCCAGCCGAGAACTCGGCAAGATCCAAGAATGAAACTGCTGGCTGATCAGTCCCAGACGGATTCTCATCGAATATTGAGTCAAACGAATACAAATGGTTGGGCAGGTTGTCTGAGTTCTCGACTGCTTGGAACGGCGAAGTCCAATTCAAGCAACAGGACTTGGCTAGGCTCGCCTCCTGACCTTCAATCAGTGAACATCTTTCTCTTTCAAATGCTAATGCCTCGAGTTCCTCGCGCAAGACTTTCCTGCGACGCCTAGGCTCCCCAAGGCCAAAACAATCCCATGTTGTTTTTGCCTGATCGAAATTAAGATCCGTTGAAGCATAAATTACCTTTTGACGGTTCTTTGAATGCTCGGTTGAAGCGTATACGCTCGCGGCGGTCAGCGCCAGAATTGACTTTCCAACTCCATCTGGTCCAGCAATGCAGACAACATGCGACCGGTCATTTTTCAAGCGATACAAGAGCTTACGAGGGTTCACCAATGCATCGATTGATGCAGTGCCAAAAGATATGCCAAGTTGTTCAAGTCGCCTGCTCATAGCCACTGATTATCCATTCTCTTTGCCGCATTAACACATTCACCATATTGTCTAATAAGCAACTTAGTTTCTGTTGCCCCCTCTTTCCTGTCATAGCCATTCCGCTGCAACTCAAGAATCTCTTCGGCCATCCTTTGCCTACTCAATACGTTGTCCCCGTTTGGCACAATGGACGACATGCCATCAACAACAAAGTTGCTTATGCTTTCCAATGACCGGCGCCACATGGTAAAAAATGTCTGGTGAGCCTTGAACTTGGTCGTCCGTTTCCACGCAACCTGATACTGCCGAAGGTGAACAACACCAAGCAAGCTACTTGCTAGAACCCTCCTCGCTTGCGAATCCCTTTGACCAGGCCCTGCAAGTTTCGAAAAAGTGTCGACGAGTGACGAGGAATGACATGTTGTAACAACAAGATGTCCTGTAGCACCAAGCTCGAGCGCCTGCCTCCAATCATGCTTGTCTCGACATTCGCCGATGTAGACAACCGCAGGTTTCTGCCGCAAAGCGTTACGGCATGCGACAGCTAATTCCGAGACGTCGTGGTCCTTAGCTCTTGCTGACAGTCTCACTCCAAGATGCAAGTCATTATCGCCAACGGCTCTACCGTTCAACTCGTGAGCCTTCTTCTGTCTCCCCACCATCAACTCCCAGGACTCGATCGGATCTTCATAGCTAACCACATGGGGCGGCACAAACCCACTCTTCTCCCGCGCCTTCAATTTCTGATAAGTCAAATTCGCCAATCTAATAGCCCATCGCAAAACAATGCTCCGCGCATAAACTGACTTACCAGTGCCCGTTCCACCAGCCACTACAATCAGCCCTTCAGGATGACTTTGCACTTCGGAAACGTCAAACTTTTTGGAAAGCCCAACAAGCGGCGCAGGCGCTGACTCAACATTCCTGAATAGCCCCAAGTTTTGAATCACATAATCGGCCACTGAATCTGGAGAAAAAACGTACGGCGATCCGGTTCTGGCACCCGGCTTTATTGACCGAAACACTTTGTCGAAGACTATATCGGGCTTGACTTGATGCTCTGGAGTCTTGTCATCGCCAGACAGCCTGAGAGAGGCCGAAACCCCCCTTTTTTTAACGCAACTGCAGATCAGCGCGCGCGCGGAGATTTCTTTGGAATCCCGGCCCGTGAACCTAAGTGATACTTCATCCTCAACTAGACCGTCTTCTTCTAGCCTATTTACAAGACTTTCAGAAAACACTTTTTTGCACAACTTCGCTGAACAACGAAGTACAAAGTCGTTCGCCTTTGACGGAAACCAAAGCGATTTCCCATCGGGGACGCTGGGTATTGTGAGTATCAATTGACTCATGTTTTTGCGGAAAGTTGACGCCAAACCTTGGAAGAATCGCAAAAGCTGGGACTATAGTCTCGTCATCCGCTCATAGCAAGAAAATACCCATTTCTTTCCCCGCCATACGCTATTTGTTGAAACCCCAGAAACTCTGCATCCATGAGTTTCAAACAATCGCACCTAAAGCGCCAACTCCATGCACCAATGAAGGTGTAAGATCACGATTAGAAACTCGACCCAATTCCCAAGTTAGGCCGCGGAGACGATAGACTCGCGTCGGCATACGATTCTGAGATTTTGGCAGCGTGAGTTCTTAGGTTCCTATTGGCTTTAAAATCGAAGCTAGTTGACTTTTTCCTTCAGTGGCCAGAACTCGCTGTCAACGTGAGACTCGCGCATGATGTCTTCCATCCGGCTGACGATGCTTGGATGCTCTGCGGCTACATCGTTCGTTTCGCCCGGATCGGAAGTAAGGTCGTAAAGTTGCAAGTTTCCGGCAGTTCCGAATCGCAGCCCTTTCCAGTTGCCCATGCGAACGGCCTGCTGGGATTTGCGAGGAAATTCCCAGTAGAGATGTTCCCGTTCGGGCCCGGATTCGCCGCGCAATACTGTTGCGATTGAAATTCCATCGAGCCCTTCCGGGACCTGGGTTCCGGCAAGTTCGCAAAGAGTCGGAAACACGTCCCGCATGCACCATATGAAATCGCTGTTTGATTCCGCTGGAATATGCCCGGGCCATTGCACTGCCATTCCCGCCCTGATTCCGCCCTCGTAAAGCGAACGCTTTATTCCTTGAAACGGACCGTTGGAAGTGAGCGGCCTGACGAACTGCTGGTTGGGCCCATTGTCGGATGTGTAGAAGATGATCGTGTTGTCATCGATCTCCAGTTCCTCGAGCAGATCAACAATTCGCTCAACCGTCATATCAGCGCGAGTGATCATTGCCGCGTAGTTCTTCACTGCGTCCGGCCACGGCTTGTCCCGATAGTGATCGAGGGCCGGGTCGTCATCAGGTATTACATACTTGCCGTGTGGAAGACAGTAAGGCAGATACAGAAAGAACGGTTCCTCCTGATGTTCGCGGATAAATTCGAGAGTTGCGTCTTCAAAGATATAGTGGGAATACCGCTGGCCCGTTTCCATTCTGTCACCATTGAGCCACAACCAGTCGGTGTAGTGATCATGGGCGTGAACCTGATCGAGGTAACCGAGGAAGTAATCAAACCCTTGGTTGTCCGGTGAACCGGGAAAACCTGGATTGCCCAGCCCCCACTTGCCGATCCCGCCGGTGACGTAGCCCGCTCCTTGCAGTGCTTCGGCGACCGTCACGTCTTCATCCTTCAGAAAAACGAGCCCGCGATCATCCGCCATTTCGCGGTTGGCCATCGATTGGTTGTCGCGGCGCCGGCAGTGTCCTGTGTGGAGTCCCGTCATCAATACACAGCGAGTCGGCGCGCAGACTGCTGAACCTGAATAGTGATTGGTGAATCGCATTCCTTCACGGCACATCTGATCAAAGGCCGGCGTGAGGACATCCTGCGACCCCATAGCGCCGAAGTCACCGTAACCGGCATCGTCCAGCATGATGTAGATAATATTCGGCCGGTCCGGTTCGTCCGCCGTCAGAAAGCCAGCTGAAAGAACTGAAATTAGAAAGGCAAATCCGAATCGAAATAGCATGCGAGATCCTTCAATAGATGACGAGGCCATTCTAGCCCTGTCATTTTCTGTTTGCTCGATCTCAGCTACATGAGAATTCCGTTTTTCGATGCGACGGCGGGCGGAAGGTCCGATTCGCCGAGCATTTCCCGCAAATCTATTTCAATGGTTCGGCATAGAGAGAACATGGGAATATCGTTGGCCATCCCCTGAAATGGATTTTCCGAATAGTCACCGACAACTTCCATCATGACAAAGACCCAGCCGACCAGAGCGGAAAACGGGATCGACCACCAGGTGCCGTACTCTCCCATGTTTGCGAACTCAGTTGCCATTCCGAACGGCAGTAGAAGAATAAAGATGCCAATGAAGATTGAACTCATGTTCGCGTACTGGCGCGGCAGAGGAAAGTTCTTGATGCGTTCTGCTTTTCCCTGATGCACGTAGAAGTCATAGAGCAGTTTCTGCAGCTCCATGTGCCGGAAATCATCGATCAGGTCCAGCCGCCTGAGTTCTTTCAAATCCTGTGCCTGGCGATCAATGATCTGAGTTGCCGTGTTCTTGAAGTTGATCGTCTGCTCGATTTCGTCAGGCGGAATCAACTGCGAGAGTTCCACCTTTGTGATTTCGTCATCAATCAGTCCGACGCCGTATTGTTGCTGATAATGACGTGCCTGCCTGCCGGTTGCTCCTGTCTGCGCAGCATGCTCCCATTCCTTCACCACCAGCAACTGGCTTCTCAATGCATAGAGCCAGGCAAGGTGACGGTAGACCAGTCTCTGCTGCACCGAATGCAGATGGGCATCTTCTTCATCCTGCTCTGTGAATTGATTGGACACGTAGCCTCTTACCGCAGCACCCCAGGCGCGACTGCTGTTAACGATAGCGCCCCAGATTTTCCGCGCCTCCCACATGCGGTCATAGGCTGAGTTGTTTTTGAAGCCGACGTAGAAAGCGACCGCTGTACCGACCAGAGACAATGGCAGCCACGGAATCGACATCAGCCAGCCATAGCCGCTGAATTCATAGACCGCGACCGCACTGGCTGACCAGATCGTCAACCACATAAGATGGAACCAGACCCACTGAAGAATCTTAAGCGGGGGAACTGTTTTCTGGATGATCACGTTCGCATGGCCTCCTGTTGCCGATCGATCAAACTGACATAAATATCAGGTTATTGAATTTCGAGAACGCGGATCAAGACGAATCGAGCGGCTATCCGAAGCGTCCAGCAGGCGGAGCCAATTGTCCAGCCAGCCATGAATCTGCCTAACCACCCGCTTAGAACTTTCGGGCCGGTTCCAAATGTAGTCGTTGGCTGCTGTAGTCGTAGGCTGCTGTAGTCGTAGGCTGCCACGCGACTCGTCTGCACTTCCGGTCGTGAATGCATTGGATTTTCCCGGCCAATCACTGCGTACCACTGTCTTTTTGCGAACCATTTGCCAACTGGCCGCCGGTTTCATAGTTTGACAACAGCGTTTCCGGCATTCGAAGCAGCAAAGGAGTCAAAAATGTCCACCGCAACACGTTCGGTCCCCGAATCACTTTCCAGTTTCCTCGGTAATCCGAAACAGCTGTTAATCAACGGCAGATGGCAGTCGGCGGCTTCCGGTAGAACGTTCGACGTTGTTAATCCGGCAAACGAGGAAGTCATCGCGAATGTGGCTCACGGAGCTGACGAAGACATTGCACTTTCAGTATCAGCCGCTCGTGAAGCTTTTGAAAACGGGCCGTGGAGCCGGATGACACCCTCTGATCGGGGCAAGCTGATCTGGAAAATCGGCGATCTAATTGAAAAACACAATGACGAGCTGGCTCAGCTGGAAACGATCGACAACGGAAAGCCGTTTGCCGTGGCCCGTGTGGCAGACGTGCCTCTGGCGGCTGACATGTTCCGCTACATGGCTGGCTGGTGCACGAAAATCGAAGGCAACACGATCCCGATCAGTGTGCCTTATGCACCAGGAGCTAACTTCCACTCATTCACTCTGCGAGAACCGGTTGGTGTCGTGGGTCAGATCATTCCGTGGAACTTCCCGCTTCTGATGGCGGCATGGAAACTCGCGCCGGCGCTTGCGTGCGGATGCACGATCATCCTCAAGCCCGCAGAGCAGACTCCGCTATCGGCGCTGAGACTGGGCGAGTTGATTCAGGAAGCGGGAATTCCCGAAGGTGTTGTCAACATCGTGACCGGCTACGGCGATGCTGGAGCTGCTTTGGTAAACCACGATGACGTGGACAAAGTTGCGTTCACCGGCTCCACCGAGGTCGGCAAACTGATCGTACAGGGAGCCGCAGGCAATCTGAAGAAAGTCACGCTTGAACTTGGTGGAAAAAGTCCGAACGTGATCATGCGTGACGCCGACCTTTCGACTGCGATTCCCGGCGCGGCGAACGCAATCTTCTTTAATCATGGACAGTGCTGTTGCGCAGGTTCGCGCTTGTACATTGAAGAGCCGATCTTCGACGAAGTTGCCGCAGGCATCGCTGAAGAGGCGAAGAAGATCAAGGTAGGCGACGGATTCGATCTTTCCACAACGATGGGGCCGCTGGTCTCGAAGGAACAATTCGAGCGCGTAACCGGATTCCTCGATCGCGGCAGGACCGCCGGTGCCAACGCGATCTGCGGCGGAGACTCACCCGATGGTGCCGGCTATTTCGTGAATCCGACCGTACTGACGAACACGAACGAGGCAATGGAGTGTGTTCAGGAAGAAATCTTCGGACCTGTTGTCGCGGCAATGCCATTTAAGAATGCCGGGGATCTGATTGGCCGTGCCAACGATACCACCTACGGACTGGCGGCAGGTGTCTGGACATCCAACGTGTCAGAGGCACATCGAATCGCCAAAGCGATCAAGGCCGGCACAGTATGGGTCAATTGCTACAACGTCTTTGATGCTGCCATGCCATTTGGCGGGTACAAACAATCAGGCTGGGGTCGCGAAATGGGACATGCAGCGCTGGAAAACTATCTGGAAACCAAAGCCGTTTGCATATCGATGTAAAACAGGCCGACACGTTCACAAAAAAAGCCCGCTGAAATCAGCGGGCTTTTGTTTTTTCATCGTTTGCTTTTTGAGCTCGCTGTCTTAATTGCGAGGCGCTACCTGTTAATTGCGGGGCGCTATGTAATAGATCTGGTTGTCTGGATTCGGGTTTGATCTCATTCCAGCCTGCACAGATCCACCGATGGTGAGATTCGACTGGTAGATACCGCTGATCGAAAACTGGCTGTGAACCCTTGGAGCTCCTTCTGGCATCACCATCGGAACGGGGACCGGCGGATTGTTACGTTGAATGCTTGAATAGCGAACAACCGGAACTGGAGTTGAGCTCTCCGGAACCGCTACTTCAACCGGCGCAGATGGCTGAGGAAAATTGACGATCGGCTCATCCATCATCGGGTTGGCAATTCTCTGGCCGTCACCCTGTGGACCGAAGTTGTTAACGACGGCAAGCTCGCCATTGGCGGCTGATGTTTCCCATGCCGGATCAGAAGCATTCTCTTGAGCAAAAGCAAAGGTAACCATCAACGTCGAAGCAAATATTGATGAGGCCAGAATGATGAGCTGATTGCGGATGTTCATATGGGAGTCTCTCAAGCAAGCGATGTGGGTGGGTGGCCGGCAGAGGTTGACTGCCTGACGATCGCTCAATAATGCGAACACCATGCCAACACCTCTGACTACGCACGGACACCGCCGATTCCAGCGTTTTCCTCAGCTCGGCTGTCCCCTATGTTGATTTTACGCAACATCGTGATGCTAATTTCCTACGCCGCTGTTTCGTGAATTCTCCTGAAGCGAACGATGAAATTCACTCGATCGTTCCCGCAAAGATTCAACCATGTCCGGATGATCTGATGCCAGATTGTTCGATTCCGAAATATCGTTCGAAAGATCAAACAACTCGACCAGTTCAGGCAACTCTTTGTTTCGATTTGCCGGAGTGATGTGCAGCTTCCACTGTCCCATACGAACCGCGCGTATTCTCTGACCGCGATAGTAATAGAACGCCTCGTGCGGCGTGAGCGCATCCAGCTCAGTCATCAGGTCGAATATATCATGACCATCGATTACTCGATCTGCCGGCAGCGCAGCGCCCGCCAGCCGGGCGATAGTCGGCATCAGATCGATTGTTGAGGCGATTTCATCCGTCCGGCTTCCCGCTGGAACCGTTCCCGCCCAGCGCATGATGCAAGGCACCCGCATTCCGCCTTCGTAGGTGCTGAACTTGAACCCTCGCAACGGCTCCGCACAACCGCCATGCCCGCTGCTCAGATCCCACGGACCGTTATCAGATGTGTACACGACCAGGGTATTGGTATCGAGTTCGTTCTGCTTCAAGGCCTCCATGATCTGCCCGACGCTCCAGTCGATTTCCTCGATCGTATCGCCATAAAGTCCGGCCTCACTCTTCCCTTCAAACTCTTCTGAAACAAAGAGCGGGATATGAGGCATCGTGTGCGGCAGGTAGAGGAAAAACGGCTGGTCCTTATTTTCTGAAATAAAGCGGACCGCTTCTTCGGTGTAGCGTCTGGAAAGCGTAGTCTGATCAGCCGGATACTCAACGATCAGTTCATCGCGCATCAGCGGAACACAGTTCTTCGGCTGATCGCCTTCAGCAATTTCCGCGATTTTCTCCATCGTCCATTCTTCGCGCAAGACAGCGTCATCTGCGAAAGCCGATTCAGGATCAAGCTTCATGTCATTGCTGTAGGGAATTCCATAGTAGGTATCAAAACCCTGGCGTGTCGGCAGAAACCCAGGCTTATGTCCCAGATGCCATTTTCCGACACAGGCTGTCGCATACCCCTGTTCTTTCAATACTTCGGCGATGGTGATTTCATCCGGACTCAGGCCCGTATCGTCACGAGGAAACAGAACTTTGGTCACTCCGACTCGCGGAGGGTAGCATCCCGTCAGCAATGCCGCGCGCGAAGGTGAACAAACCGAGCAGGCCGAATAGAAACTCGTAAACCGAACACCTTCTTCCGCCATCCGGTCGAGGTTGGGTGTCTTGATGTCCGGTGATCCGAAACACCCGATATCCTGATAGCCCTGATCATCAGTGAAAATCAAGATAATGTTTGGATTGTTTCTTCGATCCGGTGCCGATTCAGTTTCAACCTGTGCAGGACTTCCCGACGGAAACGCAGCCACAAGACACAACACAACAAGAAGATTGAATCTGGATTTCATAGTGACTCTCAATTGTCCGGTTGTGAGTGATCAACACCTGGGATTTCGTTCAACGTGTAGTATGCGTCGCCATGTAAAAGCGGTTCATCGTCTTGCGATCTCAATGCCTGCAAGTGGAATTCGTGCACATGCCCCTGGACGCGATCGGCAACTTCAATCTCGGCGACCATAGCATCATCGGAAATACTGACCGCGGTGACCGTCGGAGTCGTCTGATCAACTTCCGGGCTGCCATAGCCTTGCTGGTAGATGTGAGTAAACGTTTTGAGCTGCCATGCGGCTGGATCACTGGAATTCGCCTTGTCCAGCGGCTTTGTAAAGCTGACACGGAAGCCGGCTGGCGTCGCGTTAATTTCTTTGATTTCAAACGGAACCAGGCCCGTCCAGTCGAGCCGCTGAATGGCATACGCTCTTGGACCTCGCACCGGCCAGCCGCGATTTGTGCCACCGGCGATCAGGTTGCCTTCCGGCGTGAATTGAACCGCAAGTAGTCCAGTATCGAAGCCCTCACGGAACGGATAGCAAGCTCCCTGCCAGACTCCGTTCACCTTCTCCGTCGTCGCACGCAGGATAACGCCGAGACTGAAGTCGCCGACGAAAATCTGGTTTTCAAATGGACCGAACTTGCCGCCGGTGCGGTCCACCATAAACCCGGAAATTGAACGTCCCATCCGTTTGTAAGGAAACACAACGGCATAAGGAACGAGTTCTTCAACTCGTTGTCGTTCGATCTCAAGTCTTGAAGGCGTATTCGGTTCGACCGGAGGTTCCCCCATCTCGGGAGCCAGCTCATACCAGTTGTAGCTGATCGGATGACCCATGAATCCGCCCGGTTCAAGAACCTTCAGAGAACACGATCCGTTCCATGGCCCCTGACTCTCCGCATAGAACATCACTCCGTGTTCGTTTGGACCAATGCCGCACGGGCTGCGAATGCCGCTGCAAATCGGAACCGTTTCTCCTTCAGGTGTGACTTTGACGCACCACCCGCGGAAAGGAACTTTGGAGTTGTAGGATTCAGACAGACAAAGCGCGACCCAGATATTGCCTTCGTCGTCCGGTTTGCTGCCAAAAGCAAACTCGTGGTAGTTCCGGAACCCCCAGATATCACTGAGCGTTTCAAACTCATCGGCACGGTCGTCTCCATCCGTATCAGTGATCCGCGTAACTTCCGTCTGCTGAGTGACCAGAAACGAGCCGTCGCGGTAGGCCATTCCGAAGACTTCATCGAGTCCACTGGCGAATTTATGAAAGACAGGCTGAGGGTACTCCTGAAAAACACCATCAACAAGATAGATGTCGCCACGCCGAGTCGCAACTGCCAGCCTCTGACCGTCAGGCATGACCTCAAAGCTGCCGGCTTCAATTGCCATCTCCTCGGGCAGTGGAACCTCCACCATCCGGTCGTATATCTCTTCGTCTTCCGCCGTCCCCCAGTATACACCGAGGGGTTCCTGCTGTGGCATACACAACAGTGGCAACAGGAAAAGAGTTTGCAAAACTGAAGTAACCATCTGGAAAATGCCTTTCGATCACTCCCACGAATAATCAATAACGAAACTCATCTGCTCTCCAGCACTGAGATCAAAAGTGATCTCTGCTGCGCTTTGTTCGCTGGATGAAACGACAGTGGCTTCGTGTTCAGATACGATATTGACTTTCAGTTGATCTCCAACAGAAAACGTACGGGAATCGCTGCCCGACACTGCTCCCGATGCAATCCTGAAACGCAATCCCGCGCGGTCATCCGGACAATTCAACTTGATCTCGCGGCGCAGCAGAACTGAGCCGTCCGTCTCGTCCGCCACTGAATAGAAGAACTCTTCAACCTCAACATTGCCGAACTGATAGCGGAACGCCGGCCTCCGCAATTCATCCAGAGAGTAACCTGCAAACTGATGTTCCGGAGGTCGTCCGTCGTTCACGACCCAGGGGTTGTCAGCATTGTCGAGATCAGGGCCCGGAGTGAATTCGACAGGTCTACCCATCGGTCTTACGCGACCGCTGCCTTGACCGCGCCACACTCCTGCCGGATCAGCGAACCTGCCGTTCCAAACCAGCCCCAGGCGCATCTGTTCTGCGTCAAAGGCAATATTTACTCCGCCCGGATATCCGACGCCAATACCACGTTTTCCGATTCCGGGATAAGCCCTTCTGAGCATCTGAGCTTCATCAGCGACTACGATTTCAATCGGTTCGCGAACAACGCCGCGCGGTGCTCCAGCCTGCCGACCATCGATGAGGTACTGCCACAGAGCTTCGACCTGGTATCGTGCGTCGCCCTGGATATCCTCGCGAATTGATTGTCCGCCGGGCCAGAAGGAAGGCATGACCGTATTCGGACTGAATCGCTGCGGCTCCAGCATGTATTGATAGAACCAGTCCTTCTTCAGCCGGTCCGCCATTTCGGTCAGGTCAACGGCTGGCATCGTATCTGAAATCTCATACTTGTAAGTGTGACAAGCGACGCAATTGAGCCCCTGATTTCCGGCAATCTCGAGGCCGAGCTTTCGCATTTCCTTCTGGTCTTCGAAAAAGGCAAACTCCGTCTCCTCAAGTGAATCCGACTGCTGGAAAAGCTCTATGAGATGGCTGACATTATCCTCACCGAACTGCGGCATCCGGGTTTTCATATACGGTCGCGCTGACCGGTCGTTTACCAGAACGTCCCGCATCCATTCGCTTTTCAGCTTTGCGCCGGCTCCGGTTAACGAAGGCGGAATTCGCCCCTGATCACCGAGATTCAAATTCGTTGTTTGAAAATGCGGATTCCGCAGGTCAGTGACGCCACCAAAGTCTCCGCGATCATGGCAGGCGATGCAGTTGAATGCGGCAAGTGAAATTTCTATCTGTTGTTCATTGTTCAAGTCCGTCGGCCAGTCCTCAAGCGCTGCCTGAACCTCTTCGACCTGTTCCGAAGCCAATTCGAAATCCGGAACGCCTCTCGCGCGATCAACATCATCTCCTGCCAGGCATCCCCGCCCGATGTTGAGGTCTTGCATGGCCATGGCAGGCGAAACCGGATTTACCCTGCCTCCCGGATCAGCATGGCACGCGATGCACCTGAGTTCGACAAACAACTCTCTGCCCTCTGCAGCCAGTTCCTCGTCAGTCACCCACACCTGGATGGCTCGCTCGGGAACCTGGATGAGGTAGCTTGCGATGTCAATTGCCTCGTAATGAGTCAACTGCATGTCAGGCATGTGACCGGAAGGTCTGACCTCAAGCGGATCTTCCAGAAACGCGACGAGCGCATCGACACTGTACTTGTCTGAAATGTCGCCCAAAGCAATCGAGTCTGCCATCGGCTGTTCTTTCCCGAACTCGTCTCGCGGCGAATGACAGGCAACACAACCTACCGAATGAAACAGCTCCATTCCCTGAGCGATCGAATCGGCCTGAGGCGAATCCAGTCGATAGTCATTTCCCGATGAAACCAGGTAATGCGTAATCGCTTCAGCAGCTCGTTTGCGATCTGAGTCTGCAAGATGACCAAGCATGACCGGCATCGTTGTGCCAGGTTTGGTTAAGTGCGGCTCAGCAATAAACCGTTGAATGTACTGCGGGTTGAGCTGCCTACCGGACCAGGACAGATCAGGAGCCTGTTTAGGCATGACTCCGGCAACTGATGAAATCCCCTCGTGGCAGGCAGCACAGTTCAATTCCTGCACAAGGACGGCACCCTGTAAACCGGGCTCCAGCGTGCGTCGCGAATTGCTGACAACCGGGTTCAAACCGGCGGAAGGTCCTCTCTCACGCACGTCCAGAACGTAACGCAAAAGGTCGAGAAACTGCCTTCGATCACGAAGCTCGTCTGCCAGACCATCCGGCATGCTCGACTTCCGGCCGGCACGCTCCTGCTCAATAGTCTCCCGTTCAACGGTTATCAATCGGTCAACATTGTCGATGTCCCGCAGCACAATTCGGTCGTCGGACTCATCGACAACAGTTCCCGTAATGGTGTCGCCATCAAGCGTCAGAATCACTTTCGTTTCGTAGCCTTCGCGAATCACCTTTGAAGGAGCGAGGATCGACTCAACAATGTGAGCGTCGGTAACATCATCCGCGAGTTGACTGAGATCCGGCCCGATTCGTTGCTCGCTGGCGGCAGGGCGATGACACTTTGCGCAGTTGATATTGCCCTGGTGATACAAAATCGCGCCGCGAACAATGTCGCCATCTTTGCGGGCTGCTTCAATTAGTAGTGCCGGATCTTCGGCAAGAAGTTGCTCCGTCAACGTCTCTTCATCCGGCGATAGCTCATAGGAATGTGCAAGCAGACTTCCCGCCAGAAGTGTAGCCACAAGCGCGAGCCAGGCTTTCCATTTCGTGAGATGCTTCATCCTGAGGTGTGTCTTAGTCGCGATTCAAGAAAGTTGTCCATCGGGTGCCGGCGATCAGGACGATCTGAACAAAGCACCAGAGATAAGTTTATCCTGAACGGGACGGCAGAGTGAAACTCACGGCTCTTATTTATCCTGTGGAAGCAGTATTTTCGCGGCGATCGCCGTAGCAGATTCGAATAAAAGTTCCGCCGCCATTTGAATCATGGAAAGAACTGGCCTGTCCCCAATCAAAATCCCAGTCAACTCGCGTCGTCAGAAATTCCCGTTGCGACATCGATTCGTTATCTATTGCGTTCGCCGGGGCGCCGAGTTGCAGTGCGAGCAATTGTTCATGAAGCCGTTTGCAATCCGCCTCGACGTCGCTCGAGTAGTGCTCCCAGCCTCTTTTGTCTGCAGGATAAAGAGAAACGGTCAAATCAACGCTGACAATCAACTCCTCGAAAAAGCACAGTCCAACAATCAGGTCATTGCCGTCGATTGAACCACCTGAAACCTGATAATTCATCCACGGCGCATTGCCACCTGCAGGGCTGGTTGCGGCCTTGCCCTCTTCGGTCGCGAGAAATGTGTCTCGTGTTAGTTCCGCATCGATTTCAAAACCAGCAGGGAGTCGGATTGCGCCGGAGGATGGATCAATTTTCATCGTATTCCCACAATGGATATCGAGACCGATTAACAGGGAATTGATGGTAACGAATTCAGGGAATAAATTCCCATTACCCTCAGTGTCGCTCCGGCGGAAATTGATAAAAAGAAAGAGGCCCCATCGGGACCTCTTCCATATTGCCAGACGCACAAATGCTGCGAGACCGGCAGTCCTGCTTCGCATGTTTTGAATCCTTCTATCGGATCTCAACTTCTTCTGCCTCTTCAGCCGGTTCTGACTCTTCGACGGCAGGCTGCTCTGCCCGCTCGATAGCGGCAGGAGTTGTTATGATCACGCTGTTGCCAACGATATCCAGGGCCAGACCGTTTGATTCAGCCATCTCTGCCAGTACCTTTCCCAACGGCTCGTCACGACACAAAACCGTGATTCGCATCATCCGAGGATTGATTCCAGCACGTTGTAGAGCAACGCGGTCGACTTCGATATCAATGCCAGTGCGGCCACTAGCCATGCGCGTCGCCATGTCGAGGCTCGATTGGCGCAGGTTCAGCGAAACCGGTTGTGCCAGGGCCTGTCCCATCATCAGGTCGGCCAGTGAAACTACGTCACCGGTGATCTCTTCGTCTGTTTCGGTCGCGGTCAGGATCAGTTGCTCCTCGATCTTCGTCACGCGCAGACCTGCGTTCTGCAGCAGGCTTGAAGCGGCGGCCTGGACCGTCGTGCTCTCGGCAACGCAGCTGACCGGAGCCGTCAGCTTGTCGCCGACCGTCGCATCCGCGTTCAGCTCGGCAACCGAAGCCGGCGCGATCGTCTTCAGTACGTCGATCAACGGAGTCTGCTGAAACTCGAACGCGATCGTCCCGTCCGGGAGCTGCTGGAAGCTGGAACTTGAGCTGGTCGAAG
>JBCCFB010000104.1:0-19437 GCA_039029995.1 Planctomycetota bacterium | reverse complement strand
GGCCAGCGCCTGGGCCAGGTCATCGGAGATCTCGCCGGCGGTGAGGTAGTCCACCCAGGCGAGCGTTCTTTTCCACGGGGCAGGCATTGCTCTGGCAGCAGTCGGAATCATTTTATGGTTCGGACTTCCCCTGTTCCGACAATATCAAAGCTTGTTCGGCCCTCAGGCCAGGCATGACGTTAACTACAAACGCGTTGCAACAAGCATTTCAGCCTTGCTGGTCGTAGCACTCAGTATGTTCGTCATCCTTCGCGGGCCCGCAACGAAATCCGCGCCGGCTATTGTGCAATTCAAGGACGAGGTGATATTGCGAGCTGGTGCTGATGGATTTATCAGCAGGATTGCCGTGGAAGACGGACAACCCGTTCACAAGGGTGATACTCTGATCGAACTGGAGAACGCAGAACTCACTCTCGAAGTTACGAGGCTCAGGAATGAACTGGAGAAATCCGATATTCAAATTCGAATCCACCGCCAGACAGGCGAATCTGCTCTGGTAATTTCGGAAACGAAGAATCTTGAAAGCCTGAAACAGCAACTTCGCGAAAAAGAAGAACAGGCAGCCGGTCTGGCGATTGTCGCTCCTGAAGACGGTTTCGTATATGCAAGGAATCTTGAAAACCGGATCGGCAGCTTTGTACATCGTGGAGATGTGATTCTTAACTTCGCACAGAAACAGACCAAAGAAATCATTGTCACGATTGACCAGGCCGATCTCGAATCAATAAAAGGAAACGAGGGCAACTGTCTTCGAGTCGCTTTTCCGGGGGTGGAGGTTCTTAACTGTCGTCTGCAGCGGATCAATCCGCGAGCCAGCGATGTTCCAAGGTTTCCCTCGCTGTGTGCCACCTCAGGCGGTCCACTGGCTGTAATACCGGCGTCATCCCATGAGGGTGAGGATCAAAGTTCCTACTTGCTTCTGTCTCCACGTTTCACGGCCGAACTCGCTGTTGAAACCGAAACAAGCCGGCTTCTCCAAAGCGGGCAACGGGGTAGAGCATTCTTCAAGACGCAGCAACAATCACTCGGATCATGGCTTTACATCGCCGCAGAACGCTGGCTGGAAGAAAAAATCGAAACCGCCGCTCAGTACTCAGCGTTCTGATCACGCTGGTTCCCCGCTGTGAACCCGCCTTGCAAGTTCCATCTGACTTCTCAACGCACTAGAATCAGTCGTTCGAAAATCACCCTTGATCGGCGACTCATCATGCGCAACCTTCCGCTTGCCTTCCTCGTTATGCTGGGATTCACCCTGCTTCCGGCATCGACAACCGGAACTTCCTTCGCTCAATCCATAGACGTATCAGTCCTTGGCAATCTCCCGTGTCGATACAACGGACGGCTGTCAAATTTGAATGAGGTTTCCAGAAGTTATGCCATCCGGTGCGGCGGAGGCGAAACAACTTTCTCTGATTCTTCCGGACGGACCTATTCCTCGCTCGACTGGTTCGTCCGAATTGTTGCTCAAGACGAGGACCTCAGACGCATCCGGTTTCTGCCGGCCAGTCCCGAACTTGCCAATCGTCTCGGTTTGGTCCCATTGGATCAGGAGCGCTATTCGATCGCTCAGGTTGCAAAGGTTATCGATAAAATGTTTGATGAGTCCGAGGCAATCCTCGCGCAATCACCGGAGATGCACTCGGCACTTGATCTTGAACTCTTGAGCATGCAGCGAAAACTGTCGCTGATCAATGATCTGGCTCTGGCACATCGGTCTCCATGGTCAATGGCGTCGGATGAACTGGTTGCTGAGCTCGAATTCCTCGAAGCCTTCGAATCGCAGGATGTTCCACGGCTGGTAATTCCCGCTGATAGCGATTCAGGCCGGTGGAGTGTTCTGTTTCCGTCTGCAGTCAGGCAGTTCGCCGTCGAAGCATCCGGAGATGAAACCATCGTCGGCAGTCCCTACGCAAGACAACTCGTCGAGCTGTTCGATGCAATCAAGAATGAAAAGCCGGGCGACTTTGAAGCAGCATTGAAAAAGACAGCTCAAAGCCTCGAGAACATCCCGTCAGGAACCGTGGCAATCCGTTTCGAAGTCCCCGATGGATGGGTCGAACGTGAAGCAGGCCATCCGTTTGAACAGTCGTATTATTCCGACGCGTTTTCGACAGGAATTCCCGTCGCCACGCTTAATCGCTATGACGAAGGAGACCAGTTCGTCGGGATCTCAATCAACCATTTTCCAGGACAGGAAATTTCCCCGCTCACGCTTTGCAACTCATGGCGGATTACCTACGGACTTGCACCAATCGATGAGCCAGCATTTCAAAATACGGTGAAGAACTATGTACTGCCTTCCGGCAAAGCCTGGGAAACCGACATCGTGGATGTCATCAGTGGTGAACCGACGCGAACAGTAACCCGTATCATCCGGAATGAGGCTGGAACCTGGACAATATCGCTCAACGGTGATGCAGCTGGAGTTGCTGAATCGCTTGGTCTTTTTTCACAATTTCTTGACGGCCTCAGTATTCCGCCGGATGTTTCAAAGTGGATCTCTGCCAATGAGACGGGTGAAATCCCGGAACAGTCTGCGCTGGCAATCATTTGCCGCGGAGATTCGCACGATTGGCTGCTGACGGTTGTCGGGGAAGCGGACGCGCTTTTCCGATCACGTGAGGAACTTATCGAAATCATGCGCAACATCGAAGCACCTGTTCAGACTCGAACTGACTCCGGTCCGGTCTGGAGAAAACCGTGGCCGTCGCCGGCAAATTGGCACATGGTGACTGGGCCGGAAGACAATCGACGCGCTTACTTTATGGCGGTTGAAGGAGACGACTACGGACTTTCCGTAGAACTCGCGGTGGTCGATCACTTCACCGAAGATGAATTGGTCACGCTGGCCAATCATCTGAGACTATCGGTTCAACGGCCTGCCCTCCCCCGGGAAGAGGCCGGAGAGACCATTGAGAACCTGGTTGAAGACAGCCTTGTTATCATTCCAGTCGGCTTTCGAAACTGATCGCATTTCTACACGAACTATGCAGCACCAGTTCAAGTTGTACCGGTAGTCCGACTCGTACAACCACTGTCTCCCAACTGTCGTTGCGCTGTGTCCGGTTTCATGACGGTTTGCCTGTTCTGGCGGCACGCGTCCTACATCTCTTCAAGTTCCTCGATTGTCTTCGGCCAGTCGTCTTTTAGCAGGCGTGAAAGGCTTCGATCGGCCAGCATTTTTCCGCCCGTCTGACATCGAGGACAGTAATTGCATTCGTTTTCCGAGTACCTGATCCGTTGAATCTTTGTTTGTTCGCATTGACCACATAGATGGTCGTATTTTCCATGAGCCAGCATTTCAGGCCGGAAGGCGGTTACTCTTTCGGGAAACGTTTTTTTCTCGTACTTCTTCAGGAGCAGTTCCAACCAGTTGGTCAACGTCGATTGAACGGCACTGAAAAGCCGGTCAATTTCTTTGTCAGAAAGCCCGTGGGTCCGCTTCATTGGTGACAGCCGCGCGGCAAGGAGAATTTCGTCCGAGTAGGCATTGCCGATACCCGAAAAAAGCCGGGGATCTGTCAGAGCCCGTTTGAGCGTTCTGTTTTCAAGCTTGATCCTTTCGGAAAACTCGACGCAGGAGATGTCCAGAACTTCCAGGCCTCCCCGGTGAAACTGTTCGAGTTCGCTCTTGTCGGAAACGACATGCAATGAGGCTCTCTTTTTTGAACTGGCTTCGGTGACCATCATCGTGCCATGCTCAAACCAGATTGCCATCAGGTCGTTCTTGCCGGTTGGCATCCGCTCCGGTTTGCGCCAGTGAAATCGCCCTGCGATCATCAAATGGAATACGTAACAGGCGTCGTCAAAGTGCCAGACAATCCGTTTTCCAATCCTGCTGAAATCGAGTACTTCCGCCCCCTTAACAACATCGATTTCCGGCTGAATTGTTCGCAGCAGAAACGGACTGCGCAGGATCACGTTTTTGACTACCCTTCCTCCCAGCAAGCGCCGTAGCGCTGCGAGGTAAAGCTCAACATCGGGAAGCTCAGGCATTGGCAGATTCTGGCACGTGAGGGTCGAACAGAATTCAGAATACGGCAATCGAGGTGATTGTCGTTGCAGATCATCTTAGTTCATTGAGCAATTTGCGCCACAGACGCAGTTCCAGAACCGGTTCGAACTGTGGCTTGATCGCCTCACACTGTCTGCACAGTCGATCATAGAACTTACGGTCGTTTTCCGCACGAAGCATCAGACTGGCAAGCCCTTTGGTATCGCCGAATTCAAAGAGTCCCGAATAACGGCTGCCGACGAGCCCGACGTGAGCGTCAATTCGGCTCAGCAATACCGGAACTCCATTCACAATCGCCTCAATGACAGCCATCGGCGCTCCTTCTTGAGAAGACGCGTTGACCAACAGATCCGAGCGCGCCATTTCCAGTACAGCTTTGCGATGGGTAAGGCTGTTTCGAAACGAATAGCGAAGTTCCGAGGCAACTAGTTGTTCAGCCCGTTGTTTCATCCCTGCCGTCAACGGACGTCCGATCTGCGTGACGTGAATTTTCGAAGACTCTGGCAACATTCTTGCGGCCAGGACGGCACGGAAAGGATCTTTCACTGCTCTCAGATGTCCGGATACGACAACTGAAAACCGGTTTTTGTATTTCGCGGGCAACTTCTCGAGCGGCGAACAAGACTGATGAACTACCGCAACTTTGTTTCGCCATTTCCGTGGTATTCGAGTCGCTGCGAGTGGCTGAAGCACGACGATTCGATCAGCCAACGACAAAGAACGAGTCACTTTTTTGTGAACATACGACTCAGGTGATCTGTTCAAGTCGCGATTTATGTCAGTCCCTGTAATGACGACAACGACAGCCGCCTTCGGATTGGCAATCCGAAACGACCTGATTGCGGCGGACGAATGGCCCGCATGCAAAGCGATAAGTACGTCGTAGCCGCTCTGACTTATTTCCGTCAGATTCCGGGAGTCTACCGTAACGACGTGAAAGCCTGCCTTCACAAGAAGAGCGGAATAACGATTGGCAGTTACTCGATTACCTCGAGTTGAATTTCTTGAGGCTGGAGTCGCAATCAGAATTTTCAATCATCCGCTCCCGGTTCACCGACACCGCGCTGACTTTCCGCATCTATGTTACGAAGTGACGCAGTTCTCGGCGCGGTTCCCAGCCGGAATTCTGCGGCGGCTTCATGCATTTCTTCGACCCCCTTTAACACGATTTCATCGCGACTGCCGTCCCATGGCGACGACTCACTTTGCAATGCAACGACGATTCCGTTTCGCATCTCCCGGTTCTGCGCGATCGTAAGAAAAACGCCGAGCTGAAACCTGTCCTCAGGATAAACCGGAACTCCAACCGCCCTCAGCGACCATTCCGCAATCGAAAAGCTCTGACCATCCAATCCGCCGGATCGATCATCGAACTCTTGCGCGTGCTCATTGACGTGATCATTCTCCGGCAGAAACTTTACGATGACACGGCTGTTGTTGGGAGCATAGACGCGCCACGCCAACCAGTGATCTGCCACTCCGGCAAGATTTGTTGCTGGGAAGGCGACAACGAACAGCATCAGGCTTTTCTGCAGCAACGAAGTCTCCCTGACCCATTTACCGATACTGACGCCCTGCCCTGCCGACTCATTTAGAAAAAGACAAACCAGTGCAACAAGGAACAGAAGGTTCCAGATCACCACCGGGGGCATCTGGCCAATGCTCAAGAACATGGCAATCAACAGGATGTGCATCGCCATGCCCGCGACTGCCGCCAGTTTCCTTGTTGAATTGAACACAAGTCCCAACGCCATGATCCACTCGTAAGCGGGAAGAAGACATGCGAGCCATTTTCCAGTGTCTTCACTGACGTTTGCAGCCGGAATTCCTACCAGCCCTACGAGAGCTCGCACCATATCCAGGCCTACGGTATTTACGAACTGATAGTCAAACTTGCTGGCGGCAGAGTAGAGGTAGGTTGCCAGAAAGACGAGCCTGAGCATGCTCTGTGGAATCACGGCAGATTGCTTTTTGGCCACTACCGAGGTCAGGAGAACTGATGAGACGATCAGTGACTGCCAAAGCCATGGCTGCAACCGGTGTTGATTCAGGAGCACGGCACCGATCGCACAGACGAAGAACATGCCGATGGAGACCGCAACCAATCTTGAAGTGGACTCTGAGTCGTACCCCTTACCAGCAATTGCCAGAAGGCTAGCCAGCATCCCCGTAAACAGAACCATATCCGCTAGTACAGGGACATCAGCCAGCCAGTTGAACAGCGGAATGGCAGGGAAGTCGGTTTGCAGTGTCCACAATCGCCACGTCGTCGCCAGAAGGCAGATCATCAGAACAGCCCATATGCGGACAAACCACGCGACCGGGCGGGCGAACGAGATGAAAGACGTCTTTTTCACTTTGTTGATCGGCTTGCCGGTTTCAATGGATTGGCGACAATTAAATTCTGAAGTCAACACACGCAAGGCGGCGCAATTTAACATGACGGACCAGCCCAACGGATTGCCTGATATCAGAATCTTTTCGCAAACTGCAATCCCGATCCGCAATCTAAAAACGTTTGACCGTTCGCGGCACAACCTGCCAACCTCCAGGTCCCGCAGCGCTCTCGAGTTTATCGAACGGCTGACCGAAGGCGAACTTGATGCGGAACTTGATCGCATCTACTCAAGCCTGCGACGCGCCTTTCAGCTTAAACGGCGACAGCTCGATGTGCACGGCCCGGCTGAACGAAGGGGAATCATCGAAACTCCGTGGTTCAATTTTGAGATCTGTGTAGATCTTTCAGAAGACGCTGCCGAAGTCATCTGGACATTTGAGCTGAACCGGATTGCCGGCGTTGACAAGGTTACCGGCGAAGAATTCGAATCATGTTTTGAAGCAGGAACCTGGATACTCGAAGTCAGCTTTGCCAATCCGGTGGACGTCGAATATGTCATCGACTCGATCGAGGAAATCGACGATCAGTCCCTGAGTGTTGACTACGATAAGAGCGGCGATTGGTGCGACGTTCAATCTACGAAGGTATCAGCCCTTCTGAAAGTCACGGCGTCTAAGGTTCAGATTGTTCCCGTCAGGATGGCAACTCCGCGGGTGCTGCTTGAGGCCCTGACGGAGTTTCGCAGCCACCTGATGATTCCGGCTTTGTCGTCAAGTTAAGGTTACGTCAGCCGATCAACGTTCCGTCCGGTTCAGATTCGCAGGAGTTTCAGGATGTCGTTTTTTACAAAAGAGCTTTTTACATTTCTGAGCGAACTGGAAGAGAACAATGACCGGAAGTGGTTTGAGAAGAACAAATCACGCTATGAAGATGTCGTTCGGACGCCGGCGCTTGAGTTTATTGCAGCGATGGAGAAGCCGCTGAAAAAGATCTCTCCTCATGTTCTCGCGGTACCGAAAAAAGTCGGGGGTTCGCTAATGCGGATCTATCGCGATGTCAGATTTTCGAAAGACAAAAGTCCGTATAAGACGAACCTGGGAATTCAATTCCGGCATGAGGCCGGCAAGGATGTCCATGCACCGGGATTCTACTTCCACGTTGATACCAGCGACATTTTCGTCGGTGCCGGTTTGTGGCATCCCGAAAACACCGTCCTCGCTCAGATCCGTACGGCGATTGACGAAGAACCTGCCAAATGGAAACGCGTGGCGCACGGAAAAAAAATGACGGCCGCATTCCGGCGATATGACGGCGAATCGCTGAAGCGGCCGCCAAGAGGCTTCGACAAAGATCATCCACTGATCGAAGATCTTAAACTCAAAGACCACATTCTGCTGGCAAACCTCAAAAGGTCTGACGTGACCGGCAAACAACTGGTCAACCGGCTGACCGACATGCTCAAACTGACGCGGCCATACATGCGCTTCCTCTGTGACTCGATCAGATTGCCGTTCTAGCTGAAACGACAATCACCAGACCGAATTACCGATTCCTACGCGGCCTTTGCCCGGTAAAGGAAGCCCTCGATCGCCGCTTTTGCAACCGGCGACAGGCCCGGGTATGGCTGCCAGTCTTCGTTTTCACCCGGTAGCGATCCGTCAAAGAGGGATTCGGCGTCGAAGAGCCGGCGGGCGACGTTTTCGTTTTCGTCCGCGTGATTGTCCAGAATATGTCTTCTTTCATCCGGTGAAAAGAAGTTCTTGAACTGCGGCGGCGTTGGATTCACCTGGCTGAACTCAACCAGTCGAGCGTCAAGCCGGTTGTATTCAATTGTTCCAAAACTCAAATCGGTGTGGTGAAACAGAAACTCCAGGGCGTCGCGGCTGAGTTTGGTGTTGGATCTGAAATCCCGTTTGTCAGTTCGTGCGGCCCGCGCGCCAACCGCATCAAGAAACTGGTCGATCAGGTCGCCTCCACCTTCGGGTGTTTTTCCGAATCGACACACGCCAACGGAGCCATTCCCGAAAACCTGCTCCCAGCGCTGTATCAACGTGTAAAACTTGAATCTTGGATTGAGCGGATTGAGTAGCTTCTCTTTTGAGAACTTCGTCCACCTTACTCGCATCGCCTGGGCGAACATTGACTCTGCCAGAGAATCCTGTCGCCTCAGAAACAAGACGATGCTAACGTCGAATCCGTCCAGCATTCGCCCCAGCGATTCGACTTCGTCATCGGTGGCATTAGCGAAACGCTCGCTGCTGATGATCATCTTTTCGACGTTCCGATTCGACGCCGCAACTTCCTCAAGCGCTTTTTCCAGCAATGCAGGAAATTCAGGTCGCTGCTTGCTTTGCAGATCGCGCCGGACCTTAGCCAGCATACCCAGCGCAAAAAGCTGATGCCCGGGACCAAGGCAGCCGGTCTGGGGGTACATCAGGCCATGGTCCAGTAAAGAATCCCTGTTCGCGCGGCAGAAATTCTGGATCGACGTAGTTCCGGTCTTCGCAAGACCGATGTGGAGTACGATCCGTGGTTTTGAATTAGGTCCGGCCATATCGATTTAGTCTTGCATTGCAACGATGTTCGCTGATACCCCGCCATAACGGGGCCGAAAGTGCTCGACATTCAAATAAGATGAATGCGCCGCCTTCTACTTGATCGGGTGCGGTATCGTACACCCTCAGCAATTGTCAACTCAATCGAGATTCTTTGCCCAATGCCATACTGCTGCCGGACCGTTGCAAAACAGATAAAGCCGGGAGAAGATTCAAAGCGATGACGAATCGCCTGTTTCCTGCAACCATGCCACCACATTCCCCCTGAACCGCTTATTTTGACATGCCGCCTCGCCTGCCAGCTCCCGACGTTATTGCAGAATCCGGAGCCGTGCTCGTTCTTAACAAACCTGGAGGGCTTCTAACGCAAGCTCCTCCGGCGATCGATTCCCTTGAATTACGCACTCGTCGCTGGTTGATTGAGCGCGATCAGAAGCCCGGCAATGCGTACGTTGGAGTTCCTCACAGACTGGACCGTCCGGTATCGGGAATCATGCTGATGTGCAAGAACGTTCGGGCCGCTCGTAGAATCTCAGAGCAACTGGAACAACGAACCGTTCGCAAGACCTATGTCACCATTGTTTCCGGCCAACCGGACGACGAGTCTGGAACGTGGATTGATTTCATGCGCAAGGTTCCGGACGAAGCTCGTTCAGAAATCGTGTCCAGCGATCATCCCGACGCCAAACAGGCCATTTTGCATTTCCAGGCGATTGCGACCGATGGAAATTCAACTCTGCTTCAAATCGAGCTCGAAACCGGACGGACTCACCAGATCCGTCTGCAGTGTGGCAGCCACGGTCTGCCCATCGTTGGAGACGAGCTCTACGGGTCCCGATTCGAATTCGGGCCGCAAACACTTGACCATCGCAAGCGTTGGATCGCGCTTCATTCACGTCGAATTGAATTTGTACATCCGATGAGCAAGGAGAAGATGCAATGCGTTGCACCTTTTTCCGACCACTGGAACGACTACCGCTCGTTAACCTCCGCGCTGGGATAGTATGAGCCGCCCTCTGAAAGTCCTCGCAATCGAGCCGTATTACACAGGTAGCCATCGGGCCTTCATCGATGGCTGGATCGAGAACAGCGGGCATGACTGGACACTGCTGACACTTCCCGGCTATCACTGGAAATGGCGCATGCGTCATTCGGCCCTTTTAATGGCCAGTGCCGTGGGCGAGCGTCTTGAGGCAAGTGAGAACTGGGACGTCGTGTTTGCGACCGACATGCTGAACGTTGCAGAATTCCGGGGGCTGGTAGACCCGTCAGTTGCCGGAATACCACACGTTCTTTATTTCCACGAAAACCAGTTCAGCTATCCGAATACGCGCGAGGACCCGCGCGACCTGCATTTCGGATTCTCCAATCTGATATCGGCCGTTGCTGCGGACTCAGTCTGGTTCAACTCCGAATTCAATCGTCAGTCGTTTCTTGATTGCCTTGACGACCTGATGCCTCGCTGGCCTGACTATCCGCCGGTACAGGAACGCAAACTACTGGAAAGTAACTCCCGTATCGAATATCCCGCTATCGCACTGCCAGGTTCCTTGAAGTCCGGCTTTTCAGCACCGGATCAACCGATTCACTTAATCTGGGCCGCGCGCTGGGAACATGACAAACAGCCGGAACAACTGCTTGAGGCACTTCGCATCTTGCGCGAGTCCGGTACCGAATTCCGCTTAAGCGTTGTTGGTGAATCATTTCGAAACGTACCTGAGAGCTTTGCACAAATAAGAGCCGAATTCAGTGATCAGCTTCGGCGCTTCGGATATCAGGAATCGCGCAAAGAGTATTTTGAGGCTCTTTGCGAAGCAGATATTTTCGTTTCGACGGCCAGTCACGAGTTCTTCGGGCTCTCAGCGGTAGAAGCAGTCGTAGCCGGATTGCACCCGCTTTTACCTGATCGCCTGGCGTACCCCGAAGTTCTGGGCACGGCCACAAACGAACCTGAGCGTTTTATGTACGAGGGCACTGCTGAATCTCTGGCAAACAGCATCGCCAGGCTCGACAGAGCTAGAAGCCTGCTTTCGAATCAACTCGCGTCGCGATTCGCCGACAAATTCGCGTGGGGAACTCGTGCTCCGCAACTGGATGAGGGCCTTTCGCGGATTTCCAGGGTTTGAATCAAAAAACAAGTAACTGACTCGACCCTATAACGTGCTTATTGTCGAATGAGCCGACAAACCGAATCTTATTTTGCCTGTTACGACGCGGGCACTGCCGACTTAGAGGTGTCCCGACAATGCCGAACAAACTATTTGAACAACGATCAGGTAGCTCCAGTAAGTTCTGGGAAATAAACGTCCGCGGCAATAAAACAAACATCCGCTACGGTCGCATCGGGACTGATGGACGTTCTATTGAGAAGTCTTATGCATCGGCGGATGAGGCAAAAAAAGCCGCTGACAAGTTAATCGAGCAGAAAACGGCAAAAGGCTACAAACCGGTAGGAAAAGCGGCCGAGAAGGCCGCCGCCAAAGTGGCTCCCCGAATACAAAAGAAAGCTGCGACAAAAAAGAAGAAGGCCGCCAGAAAGAAAACCGCCCGGAGAAAAAAGCTCAACCAAGTACCGTTCAAAACAGGTGATGTTGTTGATGTCACCGGCATGCTGGAGGCTGCCCATTCAGGAGCTGTCGCTGATGATTTCGAAGGCACCGTCTGGACGCATATCGCCGTATTCCAGAAATGGAAGATAACCGGCGGAGAAATAATGCCCGGTCGGATGCAGATTCGCGAATCAGAACTATCCAATCGGCAGACCAGCTCGCGCATGTCACGCTATCAGCCGTACTCTCTACATCGCGTTGAAGTAAAAATGACACGACCACGCGGATTCGACTGCTGGGTCGGGCAGTTGGTGAAGTATCGCGGCAAGGCCAAAGAGTCTGCTTTCGAAAAAGCTGCAACTCAAATGCAGAAGAAGGTCACATTCCGCGATCCTGAACTTGGAAGATTCGAGTTCGACCGTGCCTTCTCACATTTCGAAGCCAGGAATGCGAGATGGATGAAAAAGAAGTGCTGCCTGACCCTTCATGTGAAAAACGAGAACAAGCCCGAAAGGTGCCTGGAATTTGCCAGAGCCATTTTTGAAGCCCAAACGGAATGGAATGAAACGATTCTTGAATATGCGGTCAAAGAACTTCTGCAGTACGCGAATGCGTGGCGAGCTGAAGATTTGTTGAAGCCGTTCACGGCGGAAGGATTTCGTAAACGAATCAGAATTAATGCCGTCGAAGTCCACCAGTCAGGACGTTCGACATTCTGGCTTGATTCGGGCACCATTTTCACCGACCACGCTATCCAGGTAGAGGTGACAAGGACGGGTAAACCGAAGACGGCGAGTATCGCCTAGATCCAGGGCAGTTCCGTTCTTGTTTTTTCGGTCACCTCGTCTCCTGTATTGATGGTGGATGCGGGTTCGAAAAGGACAACCTGCACCTCTTCCTTTGCGATCGGTTTGTGCTCCACTCCGCGAGGCACAATGAAGATTTCGCCGGGGCCTATCGTCACGACCTGATCCCGCATGTGCATTTCCAGTTCGCCGGAAATCACCCAGAACAACTCGTCCTCGTTTCCGTGAGCGTGCCAGTCAAACTCGCCGAGCAGTTTGGCAACTTTGACATGCTGGCCGTTCAATTCGGCGACGATGTGCGGCGACCAGTGTTCGCTGAATTGCGAGAATTTTTCTTCGATAACGATCTTTTTCATTTCGCACTCGGCTTGTGGGCGGTTTGCGGAACCGGGAATATGTTTTCAAGCATAGCGGTCGGTGACCGCATCACAAGTGATTGAGTCTGAAGCAACCCACGGCCATTTCTATAGTTCGACTGGACCAAAGAGTTTAGATGGAAGGAACACGTTTTTTTTCGCTTACCGGATTTATGAAGTCCGGGACGAACTGGCTTGGCAGCCTGCTTTCCACTCACGAAGACATCACGGTTATCGGAGAGTTTCACTGGCAGGCTGTTTATGCGGCAGCGATAAAAAATTTCAACCTGTTTCCGGCTTATCACGATGAAGGCTTTCAGAAGTATGTTCTCGGTCAGCTCGATCAAGTGGTTAAAAGTTCGTTGAAGGCGCATTGCTGGCCACCACCCAAAGTCATCGGTGAAAGAACACCGCGCACCATTGCGCCGGTCATCATGCGTGACAGCCCGATCATCAGCATCGTCCGGGATGGACGCGATGTAATCGTCAGCCGCGCGTTTCATCTGTACAACGAACCCGGCTTTCACCGTCTGTTTGAGCGCGTTCCGGAGATGCGCGCTGATCTGGAGAACTTCGAGAACGACAAATGGTACTTTCAAAAGAACCCGCACCGCTTGCTTTGCCACGAAGTCATGGTACGTGAAAGTGTGCGCTGGTGGGTTGATCATCTGGAAAGCGATCGAGAAACGATTGCGTCCAACCCCGATTTGCGCGTCATGACAGTGCGGTATGAAGATCTACACCACGATGTCGAATCAGAGCGAAGAAAACTCTTTGACTTCCTTGACGTGGACCCATTGCGTGCGGATGAGGTTTCCGGGTCACTGAAACCGGGCTTCCAGAAAGAAAGACCTGACCAGTTCTTTCGAAAAGGTCAGGTCGGTGACTGGAAAAATTATTTTGACGACCATAGTCGCGGTATCTTTAACGATATCGCCGGCGAGGAACTTATTAGACAAGGCTACGCGTCATCGCTTGACTGGTAGTGTTGAACCGGCTGCTGCCTGGATCCCAGCGTCTGTGGTTACATCAGATAGAACGTCGCTTTTCGCATTGACGGCATTCAGGATCGCAACGAGGTTTCCCAGCTGGCCACCTGGTGGATCCCTGATGATGACCCTCGGCTGAACAAACCACCTCTGGCGCTTCTCAATCTGCCTCGACAGCTCTTCATCAAGTCCGTCGAGTTCTACTTCGCTGTCATCCACGAGGACGGTACCGGTCGGAGCGTTCACCACGTAGATCACGTCCGATGGCATTTTCATGTACGCGACTATTGCCAGTGCAACGATGGCCGTCAGCAAAAGTAAGAATCGAACAGAGTATTTGAATCTCATAAATCGACGTCCCGTCAATCCATTTGGAATTCTTCCAGCTGATTCTGGATGGGTTCAATTCCGCATCCAGATTATCAGCCGCGGAAGAACGTCATTCCTTCAGTAGAGCTTTGGCAGACGCATAGTGGCTTGATGCGTAATAGTCCTCGACAATCTCCTGCATCAATGCGAGCCCCTGACGTCGATTCCCGTTTGAGAATGCCTGAGTCGCCTCATCTTTGAGTTCTTCAGCAATCAGGTCATGTTCGGCGCGAAGTTCTTCAAAAGCCGACATGACTTCAATTGCTGCATCAGCATTGCTGAACTGCTCGCGGTATCTCAAAAAATCGTCGATCCAGCGACTGTTCCGGTTGCGTTC
Organism: Planctomycetota bacterium; assembly: GCA_039029995.1. Taxonomy (GTDB): domain Bacteria; phylum Planctomycetota; class Planctomycetia; order Pirellulales; family Pirellulaceae; genus Mariniblastus. The sequence continues at coordinate 5,123 of JBCCFB010000104.1, read as the reverse complement.
GATCTCACGCAGGAATTTAGCCGCATCAACACTTGCTGCGTTTTCATAACTCTCCCAGATCGGAGCAAACTCAGCCCCTGCACCGAGAAGCTTTGCGCGAACGATCGAATGGCCAACGTCACGCCAGTTGCGTTCCTCCACCTGGGCCCGTGCAAATGCGGCCAATTCGTCAGTATTCTCAGTGGACATCGCATCGAGCCAGTTGATCGCCTCACCGACGGGCAGGAAGTCATAGGGATGCCCGAGGTTGGGCGCGATCAGGCGCACTTTGTCAAAACCGTGGCCGATAAAGGCACCGTATGCGTGCTCAGCCATTCCGAAATCGACTGCCTGATCGCGTTTTCCATGAATGATCGCCATCGGGATATCCTGTTGAGCCTCAATCAATTCCTTGTCTTCGAAAGCCTCAGGTTCAGCCTGGAAGATCATCCCACCGGACATCGGAAAGGTACCAGCCAGCTTTTCCGGAAAGTGCATGTGCATCATGTAGGTCAGGTAACCGCCTTGCGAATGTCCTCCGACGAACACACGTCCGAATCCGTACAACTCGTCGAGCTCATCGATGACTTTGGCCACAAGATACGGGCTCTCGCGATCGGTGTATGGGTAACCTTCGTATTTACTGCGTCCGACCCAGTTGACGTATGTGTAGTTGAAACGCAGATCATCGAGATCGCTCCAATCCGCCCACGACTCTCCCTGGATTCCGAGAATTGCAAACTTTCGACCGACGTCAGGCCAGTTCTCGTTGGTGATATAGACCATCCCTGCCGTCGTCCAGTTGCTACCGTGCAGCAGCACGACAACATCTACATCTTCTCCTTCGGTCCAGCCCTCGGGCATGCGCAGATAGTAGAGCATGCCGTTATCAGCGATTCCTTGAACGATCTCACCTGCGGTTCCGTCAGCATGATGTTCGAAGTCTGCCGGTTTCACACCGAACCATTGCGTTGGTTCGTCGTCATCGGTCGTTGCTCCGAAAATCCGCGTTCCGTCTGGAGAGATTTCGATTGTTGTAGATCCGTTGAAGTGATACTTCTGATAATCAAACGTCAACGTTCTTCCCTGGACCGTTCCTTCAAACGCTCCCCAGCCGGCAGCCATGAAAGTGCCGGAAACGCGGTTGCCCTGTTGCTCAACTTGCATCGCTCCCCAGTTGGAAAGCCAGTAACCTGAGAAGTCGGCATCGTCTCCATCAGCGGCTCCGGGATCGCGCTTCCAACCGCGCCACGACTTTGTTCGGTTTCGTCCTAGAACCTGCTCTCCATTGAGCGACATCCCGTCTTCGCTCAGAGTCAATGTGAACTGTCCCGAGTCGTCTCCGTTACGGAAACTTCCTTCCATTTCAGGGCCGTCCGTTCTCCCATCAATGCTGCCACCGTTTCCGATCGTGCCACGTACGGTGTCCGCTTGTTGCGAAAGCGTGACGACGCCACGGTCAGTAATCCACTCGCCATCCCAGCCGGAATTCTGGCCAAGGACGTTTCCCGGCAAAAACATGGCAATGCTCAATGAGCACACGAAACAAAGGGTCAGATTTCGCATTTCGATTCCTCACACAAGGGTTAATTTTGTTCGGAGCCGGATGTCAGCGCGCACCTCGTCCTCAAAAAGCGCTGATCCGGGTGTTTTTTCCCAGATCAGCGCGACGGCTGATCGATTTCTTCTAAAAGAATGCGTGCGAGAGGGTAGTGCCTCGACGCATAATATTCAGTGACGATTAGCTGGAATACGCCACGGGAATACGAAGCCCTTCCATTTCTGAAGTCACTTAGTGCCTGGTCAAATTTTCCGGAACATGCGGCATCATGTTCGGATCGCAGTTCGTCAAATACGAGCATCACTGACTGCGCGCTCGATGCAAACTCGTATTGAGCGCGGAATTCGAGAAACGGTTCGATCCAGCTCCCGTCCAGATTTTCGCGAATCAATCTTTCGAAACGTAAGGCCTCCGGCTGTACAACGTCGTCGATGACTTTCCTGACAGTCTCCGCAACCCGGGCTGTCTCCGCCGGATTCCACGCGGAATCCCACGGCCCGTCTTCATATTGATTCAAGAGTGCGACGGCATCGCGTTTGTGACCATCTATCGCCATCTCAAGCGCTAGTTCAAGAAGTCTGGGTTTCCGGAATTCTGTCATCTTCTCCAGCCATTCAATCGCTTCATCGAAAGGCAGGTTGCTGAAGCTGTGTCCGCCTTCTTCCGGATCAAGAAGACGAATCATCGGAAAAGAATCGTCCATGTACGAACGCCATGCTGTTTCAGTCAACAAAAAGTCTACCGATGGATCATCCTGAGCGTGAACAAGGACAACAGGCGTCTGCCGCTGCCTTAACCGGATATTCTGTTCCGTGTACCCTTCGGGTTCACATTGAATCAGCATCCCGCCGGCCATTGGAAACGCGCCATCAACCAGTTCCGGATAGTTCATCATCACCGAGATCGTAAGGAAAGCGCCTTGCGAATGTCCGCCGACGAACAAACGGCTGATCGGAAGTTCTCCGCGCAGTTCGCTGATCACCTCCGACACGAGAGCAGGGCTCTCGCGATCGGTTCCGGGAAAGCCCTGATACTTGTCACTCTTGCCGGCAAAGTTGATATACGTGTAGTTGAACCTGGGGTTTTCTGCATCAAAATTGCGTCCCAGTTGTTCGCCGTTGATTCCAATGAGAATGTACCGTTCCGCGATTTCCGGCCAGAGCGTGACTATCTTGCGAATGTAGCTGGCACCGTTGGAATTGGAGCCGTGGAGCACGACGATCCCCGGATATTCGCGCTGCGGATTGAAGCGATCAGGAGCACGAAGATGGTAACTCATACCATTTAATGCATGACCATCGGTTATCGTCGCAGCCTGCAATGGAGCCGGACGAATCGCCCTGATCCCGACAAGCTCAGTTCCCCAGTTCAACGTCTGGAAATCAGGTTCCTTGCTATCCGAAATCTCGTGGACTTCTGTATCTGCAAACTCCCCTTCAGCGCCTGCAGGAAGTATCGAGAGGCCTTCGGCAACGATGGCACCGGTCAGCATGGAGCCTCCGACGGATTTAATCTGATAGCGATCTGAATAACCGCCAACCCGTTGTACAGAAAGGATCGAGTCAGACTCGAAAGTTGCATGGCCGAATTCAGTCCGGACGGTTATTTCGAAATCTCCCGCCGCTGCGATCGCACCGTAAGATACTGTGTCCAATGTGAATCGTGGCGTTGGAGTTCCAACCTGTTCCTGTCGAACTGATTCTGGACTTGTAACGGGTGAGTCAACGCCCTCTTCGGTCGTGGTATCAGACTCGATGGCAGGCGTGCCGGCTGGTTCCTCTGTACTATCACCGGTGGAATTTTGCATGTCCGGCGATTCGCTGCCCACTCCGGCTGTCGCGACCGGCAGGGTGATCGTTGCAAGGAGAATGGCAACGGCGGCCATCTGCCATTTCCGTGGCTTCAACGGCTTGCGGTCGCCTCTCAACACAGATTTCATTCGGGACTCGAGCGGTCGCGGATCACTCATCGTGACGGTGGCAACGGCAGTTGCACGACTGCCAGTTGAATGACGTGCAAATTGCAACAACAGGTCGGCGTACTCAAATCGGGAAACCCCGGCCAGCAGTACCCGGTCGTCACAGGCCAGTTCGCTTTCAAAACGCAACTGACGGACGAGCGACCACGCGAGCGGGTGAAACCAGAGAACAGCTTGATGAATTCGCGCAACGAGATTGGTCCTACAGTCGTTACGTTCAAAGTGTGCAAATTCGTGGAGAAGCACGCTCTTCCATTGGCCAACGGTCCACTCATAACAATCAGCCGGAAGGATAATCGACTTTTTAAAAATGCCGATTCCGCACGGCATCAAGTTATGTCTTGCGCTCACAAGCACTCGGACGTTTTGCGCGCGAATTTCCTCAAGAATTGATCTGATACTTTCGTCTGCGTTCGCCAACAGAGATTCTTCGAGCGTATTGGAGCGACCGGCAATTCGCGAGACTACGGTCCATGCCAGAAGAAGCCGTGCCATCAAAAAGGTAAACACGACCAACCAGACTGAAACCATGACAGCCTTCCAGCCGTCAGCGTTATAGCCACCCGAGTTCCATGAATTCGGCACTTCAACTGGCGCGATTACTTGAGCCGGATCGGGAGCATTGTTGTTGGCAATCACATCTGAACCAGAGCACGACCGAAAAGCTTCCGGTTCATCGGAAACTGCGGCCTCAAGAGAAGCAGGATCCAGGACGACCAGGTCCTCCTGATTCATCTTTATGTCAGCGAACGGATTATTGGCCGACCACGAAACTACAGAATCACAACCTATTCCGGCTGCGTTACTGGCATCGTGAACTTCCGGTCCCAGTGGCGCGGCAACCCAGCCAGTCGGCGAAGCCTCAGAATCACTCGTCGTTTCGATATCGTGCTCGACAATCGATTCGACCGGCTCCGAATCCAGAACGGAGGTGAGGCCGAAGTCCGGAACCGACCATACCGGAGTCCAGAAATGAGCAAGAACGATTGCCGGCATGGCGACAAGTGACATTGTCAGTACCCAATGCCGGAACGATGCTGATTGCCCGGAAAAGACCTTCCGCAGCATAAACACGAATCCAAGAACCAATGTCAGTTTGCATAGCAACAGGATCAGAGATTCGGGAGGAATCAATTCGAACAACTGCAATGACGAACCGGTGCTGCTCATTTCTGCTTCTCCGACTTTCTGGCATCGCGGATCATTCGCTCAAGGCGTTTAAGCGACTGCTCATCAACAGCAGACTCAGGATCGGAAAAATGAGTCGCAATGAGATCCTCGATCGAACCACCGAAGAACGTGTTCAACAGGCTCTGCAAAGCACCGCGACCGGCCTTTTCTTTAGAACGAGTCGGTGAATAGACGTACTCTCTACCCACCTTCTTGAATTTGAGCATCTTCTTTTCAACCAGAATCGACAGCATCGTTCTTATCGCTGTGCGACTGGGCGAATCGGGAATCTCGTCAACAATCTGTTTCGCCGTGGCGCTGCCATGCAAGGAAGCTCTTGCATACCTGCATATTTGTCTAAAATCAAGGTCCAAAGTGTGTGAACTTTCTGACAATGAAGAACGAACAGGAAGAAAGTGCGTGGATTTCACTTGC
>JBCCFB010000103.1:0-19671 GCA_039029995.1 Planctomycetota bacterium | reverse complement strand
GACATTCTTAAATCCTGTTTTTCACGGAGTAGGACCTGGTGATTTCCGGCTTCCGAAGACGAAAGCCGAGGTCGTTCGAATCCTTTCCAAACGCCTGTCAACAAATCATGTCTAATCTGTAAATCGCCAAGGAAGCGGGATGAGTTGGCGATTCCTCCGGATTCTAAGAAAAAGCGGAAATCCACACAACAAAAGTTTCTGCAAGCAATTGTGCTTGTTTAGCTGGATTCCGCAGATCCGAAGTTTAGGTCATCATATTCCCGATTAATTACGCATTCGGAATACTCATAGCCATCAAATGAGCAAAAAACGAAAACACAATTCTGCAAAGCCGGCTGAGGCTGATCCGAAATCGGAATCGTCGACCGGTGAGGCGGAAGGTGTTGCTGCTGAATCAGATACGTCGACCGGAGAGGTGGCACCGACGGGAGTCCGCAAGCAAAAAGTGCTGCTTATCGTTGCGGCAGCACTCCTTTCGGCCTGGATCGCGTATCTCGGCTATGTCGCGTGGGTCGTAAATCAGTAATACAAATTTGCAGGGCTGAATCCTGCTTTGCAGCCGGGCGGACGGTGTCATGAAGATTGTTGTGCTAGATGGCTATACCCTGAATCCCGGTGACAACCCCTGGACGGAACTCGAATCGCTTGGCGACCTGCAGGTCTATGAACGGACGGCTTCTACTCAACTGCTTGAGCGAGCTGCCGGGGCGGACGTCCTGATCACGAACAAAACGGTGATCGACAGGAATTCGATCGGGCAGCTGTCCCGGTTGAAATTCATTGCTGTTCTGGCAACGGGCTACAACGTCGTGGATGTGGCTGCGGCGCGGGAAAGTGAAGTTCCGGTTTCCAATGTTCCAACCTATGGAACGAACGCCGTCGCCCAACATGCATTTGCAATGTTGTTATCCGTTGTCCACGGCATCCGGGAGCACGATCAAGCGGTCAAGGCGGGGGAGTGGGCGGCTGCTGACGACTTTTGTTTCTGGAAAGTGCCACCTTTTGAACTGGCTGGTCGCACGATGGGAATTGTCGGTGCCGGACGAATCGGGCTCGCGACTGCACGTTTGGCAATTTCCTTCGGAATGAAGGTGCTGGGGCACAGCCGCTCCAGAAGAGAGTCTCTGGACGATCCGAATTTTTCCTTTGCGGAACTCGAGCAGGTCTTTTCCGACGCCGATGTGATCAGTCTCCATTGTCCGGCAACACCTGAGACCGAAGGAATGATCAACCGGGACAGTATCAATCTGATGAAGCGTTCGGCAATTCTGATCAATACTGCCCGCGGAACGCTGGTGAACGAAAACGATCTTGCTGAGGCTTTGAAGCAAAAGCGGATCGCTGCGGCTTGCCTGGATGTTCTATCCACAGAACCGCCGGCGAAAGACAACCCTTTGATCGGGCTGTCAAACTGTATCGTGACGCCGCACATAGCGTGGGCAGCACTGGAAGCGCGGAAGCGGTTGATGGCGACGACCGTTGACAACGTTCGCGGATTCCTGAACGGTACGCCGGTGAACGTTGTCAACTGATATCAGCCCGGCCAACTCAGGTGATCAAGCTTTACAAGGGTGATCAAGTCGCTTTCTTTTCATGGGCGATCAAGTCGCTTTCTTTTCATGGGCGATCAAGTCGCTTTCTTCACAAGACTGATCACGAAAAGAAGTACCATAGCCCCGATTGTTCCGCCGGCAATTTCGTTGAGCATCGGCGAGTTAAGCAAGTTAAAGTTGCCAAATAGTGCGCCGAAGATGACAGCTCCGAGTATGCCGACGATGATGTTGCCGACCAGTCCGAAGCCGCGGCCTTTCATGATCTGTCCGGCAAGGAATCCGGCAATAGCGCCGACGAGAAGAGCGATCAAAAGTCCAGTGATGTCCATTGGGTACCTGTGAAAAGGGAAAGTGACTTACGATTTGCAGAGGGCAAACAGTGTGCCAGCGGATTGATGCGGGTTTTGAAGCAGATTATCGGGATTGCTGTCGCATAAAAAAACAAATTCTCATTTTGAGCAGAAATGGTTGAATGGTGACCATGGTTGAGAATTGAATTCGAAAGGGCTTTGCAGGATATTGTTAGCCCCTCGTTATAGACATGATTGGAGACAAAGTGGAAATCTGGCCAGTTGGAGTGTTTACAAGTATTGATGCCGGTCTGGGTGTGAGGCTGGAAGTTGCCCACGAGATTGGCGTGCCGACGATACAGATTCACGCGCCCCACAAGGCCACTCGAACGGATGAACAGGCTGCCGAATTTCTGGCAAGACTGAGGGACTACGGAATAACGCTTACCGCTGTCTTCGGTGGATTTGAGGGTGAGAGCTACGCTGATATTCCGACCGTTGAAAAGACGGTCGGCCTGGTGCCTGAAGAGACAAGAGCGGCGCGCCTGGCAGAGATGAAAGAGATTTCTGACTTCACGACAAAACTCGGGTGCGACGTTGTCGCATTGCACCTGGGATTTGTTCCTCATGACCGCGACGATTCAAGATACAAAGGGATTGTTGAAGTCACTCAGGATCTTTGCGCACATGCCGTCGGGCACGGGCAGAACGTGCATCTTGAAACCGGCCAGGAAACGGCGGAAGGACTGGTTCATTTTCTGACCGATTGCGGATGTGACAATCTGTTCGTGAATTTCGATCCTGCAAATATGATTCTCTACGGAACCGGTGAACCGATCGAAGCATTGAAGCAGATCGGAGACAGGGTTCGAAGCGTCCATTGCAAAGACGCGACCTGGGCACAGAAACCAGGTGAGGAGTGGGGGGCCGAAGTTCCATTGGGCAATGGCGAAGTCGGCATGAAAACGTACCTCGAAACCTTGAAAGAACTCGGCTACACGGGGCCCCTGACAATTGAACGTGAGATTCCGCAGGAACCCGAACGCCAGAAAGCCGAAATCCTTCACGCATTTGAATTGCTGGAGGGACTCAAAAAGGAACTGCTGTAGGTCAGAACCCACCGCCTATTCCACACCTGCACGCTGGAACTGTACCGGCGAGTGGCACACTGACTTTCGGCTTGGCAACAGCAACCGCTCTTACGGCGTGGCAATAGCAGCCGCTCCGCATGAAGTGACAATGGTGTGGTAATAGAGTCTGCATGGCGTGGTAATAGAGTCTGTATAGCGTGGTAATCCCAACAGCCGGTCTTACGACCCTTGTTTCCCACCAGCTCCCGGATCAAGATTGAATCTGGCGCCGCGGGCGTCATTAAGTTCCGGTCTTGAACTCCTGAGGTTGGCATGCGCCGCTCTTTTGTATTCTCTGATTTGATTCGTTGCGCTTTGATGGCTGCTTTGGTCCTTTCGAGCGGAGGACTGGTTTTCGCTCAGGAAGATGCCGGACAAATGCGAGAGGCGATGCGCCAACGATCGCGAAGTGCGGAAGCTCAGTCTGACGAAACGGAAGGTTCTGAAGACGAGACGTTGCCCGAGCGGCTGGAATGGTTCGAGCAACACCTGGAGATGCTGGACAGCTCTTCGTTTGCCGACAATTCATGGCAGGCTGTCGGACCGACAGTTATGTCCGGACGTGGAACTGACGTTGCCGTCCATGAGGCTGACCCCGATACCATCTACTTTGCAACAGCGGCTGGTGGCGTCTGGAAGTCTGTCGATGACGGTCACACCTGGTTTCCCGTCTTTGAAAACTACTCGTCATCCAGCATTGGTGACATTGCGATTGCTCCGTCTGACCCCGGAATTGTCTGGGTGGGCACGGGAGAAGCCAACATCCTGCGCAGCTCTATGGCGGGGACCGGGATCTACAAGTCGATCGATGGAGGTGAAACGTTCGAATACATGGGACTGGAAGAGTCGCATCACATTTCACGAATCGTTATCCATCCCAGAAACCCGGACATCGTTTACGTTGCTGTCGCAGGTCACGAGTACACACTCAACGAAGAGCGTGGTATCTACAAGTCGACGGATGGGGGCGAGACGTGGGAACATGTCTTCTTCAAAAACGATGCGACGGCCGTCATCGACCTTGTGATGGATCCCAGGCATCCGGACACGCTTTATGCGGGAACAGCCCCGAGGTTGCGTTATCGCTGGAACGATCCGAAAGGTGGTCCTGAAACGGGAGTGTTCAAATCGATTGACGGGGGACGGAACTGGCAGTCGCTGGAGAACAACGGGCTTCCCGACTTTTCGACCGGCCAATATGAGCGCGTTGGCATCGACCTGTGTGCGACTCAGCCGGAGACTGTATACGTATTATTGAATCATGATGGAGATCCTGACGGCCGTGGTGGCGCGAAGGTTTATCGAAGCGATGATTACGGCGCGAACTTCCGGCTGATCGAGGGTAACGACGACGTCCGTTCGACACACCCTTCCTATGGTTGGTTCTTCGGACAGATCCGCGTTGATCCGAATGATGCTGAGACTGTCTACGTGCTGGGACTTGCTTCCCGGGTTTCGAGAGACGGAGGTTACACGTGGGAACGATTGAGAGGAACTCACGTTGACTATCACGGTGCATGGATCAACCCTGATGATTCGACCCATGTCGTGATCGTCAACGATGGTGGGATCATGGTTTCACACGATGGTTTTGCCACTCACCATCACCCGAACAATTTGCAGATCGCACATTTGTACAACTGTGGAGTCAGTCAGGATGAAGGTAGTTTCTGGATCTACTCCAGTGCACAGGACACCGGCGCGTGGCGCGGGTTGGTTGACCTTAGTCGAGGTCGCAACTCGATCGTGGCTCAACAGTGGGAACGGGCGACCGGAGACGAATCCGGACGCCATGCTGTTGATCCGGAAAACCCCGATATCGTCTACTCGTTGAGTCGATACGGCGGAGGGCCGGTGGTGACTGACTACAGCGAGAAGGTGATCACAGAGCGGCGCGGTCGCCGGATGGAAGGGTACAAGCGAACTGACGTTTCCGTCGGTTGGAGCGGAGAGCCGCGCAAACGAGCTCAGTGGGTTTCACCCCTTGTTATTTCGCCTCACGGAAACCAAAGGCTGTTCTACGGATGCCAGTTCGTCTATCTCACAGGTGATGGAGGAGAAAACTGGGAGCGGATAAGCCCGGACCTTACGAACTTCGATCCGGAACGGCAGGGCAATATCGCCCATGCAGTTGTTTTTTCCATCTCTGAGTCACCGGTGGAGAAGGGGGTGATCTACGCGGGGACAGATGACGGGAACATTCAGATAACCAGAGACGGGGGTGAGAACTGGGCCGATGTTTCAGATGGAATCCCCGCGGGACTTTGCATCGCCAGCCTCGAAGCCTGTCATTTCGATGCGGGGACAGTTTATGCCGCGGTGAATGGTAAACGTCATGACGATTTTGAATGCTACTTGTTCCGCTCTACAGACTACGGCGAAAGCTGGGAGAGGATTTCGGCAAATATACCGGGTAGTTGCGCAAACGTGATCAAGCAGGATCCGGAAGACAAAGACCTCCTGTTCGCCGGAACGGATCGAGCTGTCTATTTCACCGTTGATGGTGGAGAAAGCTGGGAAGTCGCGGGCAGGGATCTACCCACGGTCTATGTTCACGACCTGGTGATTCAAACGGCTGAGGATTATCTGGTGATTGCGACACATGGTCGAGGCTGTTACGTGTTGGATATACGCGACCTTCGAAAGGGGCCGGAGATTGAGCTGCAAGGAGAAGCGGAAGAAGAAGACTGAGAAAAGTCGTTGATGAATGCTGCGATGTTCCGGGCGAAATCCGGGCAGATACAAAATCATTCGCAAAAAAAAGGCCGCTGGAAATCCAGCGGCCTTTTTGATTTTCAATTGACAGAGCTGACTAGTTGCCGATCTGGCCAACCTGTTCACGCTCTTCTTCTTCCTGAATGATGATACGTGGAGTAACCATCATCATCAGGTTTGAAGTTTCGCGGCCGATACCGACGTTCTTAAACAGACGGTTGATGTACGGCAGGTTGCTGAGGAACGGAAGACCACGCTCAAGTCGCGTCTCGTTCATCCGTTTCACACCGCCCATCAGGACGGTACCGCCGTCAGGAACACTGACCACCGTGGATATCGTGGTCTGGGCGATCACAGGCAACTGAATCGTAACACCCTCGTTGATAACCTCGAGGTCGTCATCGTTGTCTACGGGGTTGCCGGCAATCCGGTCAAGAATGTCTCCCAGCAGCGAGTCAGACGCAGTACGAGTGGTCTGGCTGCCGTCAAACGTAAACGTATCCACGTCTACGACCTGGCTGAAGTACGGTACCAGCGTCATCCGGACGAACCGGCGATCAGGCGAAACAACCGCATTCACATTCAGGCTGGTTCCATCAGGGATGATCGTGATGATCGGCTGGTGGGCGACGGCAAAGTCACCGACAACCGGCGTAACCGATGTCACAAATGGACGCTGGAAACCATCATTGACCGAGGCTGACTGACCGTTGAACATAGTCACAGTCGGAGCCTGCATGATGTTCGAGCGAGTATCACCCTTGGCGGCTTCCAGCAGGAAGTAGACTTCGATGTCCGACAGAATCGCAAAGCCGAAGTTGGCCGCGGTGTTCGCACTGAAACCACCAATCTGAGGAATAACCTCGGAGAAGGTGTTTTGCAGAAGTCCGACGTCGAGATCCTGTGTCGGAGCGAAGGCACCGGGACTGGGCTGAGGGCCCTGACCGATGATAACGCTTGACTGGACTTCGTCAGGAATGGCGTTGGCCGCCAGTCCGCTGAAGTCGTTGATCCGGAAGTCAAAGTCGACGCCGACTCGTTCGAAGAAATCGTCACGCAGAGTGATGAATCGGACTTCGACGACGATCTGGACATCGTTCAGCTCACGCAGTTTTTCGAGCAGGTCCTGAATCTGGTCCTGAACTTCCTGAGTTTGCGAAACGATAAGCGACAGGTTGGTAACGAACGGGTTGATCTGACCTTCACCGTTGGCATCTTCCCACGAGTCAGGATCAATCGTCTGTTTAATCAGTTCGATCAGCGGCTGGAAGTCGTTGATCGTTACACCACCAAGACCGGCTGGTCCCATGGTCGCGTAGGTTGGTACTCCGGTCTGCGGAGCACCGCCTCCGAATCCACTGTAACCGGGCATCATGCCATTCATGCCACCACCGAAGCCGTTGAGGGCTCCCGGCAGTTGCTGGCCCATAGCGGCGCCTGACATGTCGTACATGCTGCTCGTCGAGTTGGCAGCGTTGGCGGCCATTTGCAGACCATTAACACGCTGGTTGCCCTGACTGCTCATTTGAAGCGGTGCTGAACCACCCCAGTTGTTGCCGAATCCGGGCGGCTGCATCCATTCCATGCGAGTGCCACCACTGAAGTTTGTTACCGGCATTACGAGGTCACCGACGTAATACGTTTTGTTCTTCAGAGTGCGACCATGAGCGTCACGCGTGGTGACTTTGATCACTTCGTCTTCAACAACAAATGTCAGGCCGGCATTTCCAAGAATCACATTCAATGCGGATTGCAGAGAAATCGGATTCATCAGGTTGGCATCAACCGGCATTTCCATTGAAACGTCTTCGTCAGAAAGAGCGTTGCGATCAATAATGATGTTCACGTTGGCTTGACGAGCCAGTTGTGAAATTGCTTCATTGAGCGTGCCGCGGTATTCACCTTGTACCAGCTGGTTCTTCAGCAGGTTCCAGATCTGACGTTCTGATTCTGTGTCATACTGTCCTTCGGACATCTGACGCAGGCGTTCTTCCGCACGACGCTGGAAATCACCGCCGGTCGGGAACTGGATAGGATCTTCGAGAGTTGCCTGACGCGTCCGTGCGATCTCAACAGATTGCAACGACTCGTAGAACGCCTGTTCGGCATCCTGATTGGTTTCGCGATTTCGCTCTACGCGGCTGGCGAGAGCAGCGGTTTCCATGAGAGCGACAACTGCTTCGTTGCTTGGGTCAAGCTCAAGAGCCTGACGGGCAGTCATCTCTGCTTCCGGGTAACGCTGTTCGTCCATCAGACGGTTGAAGTCTTCCGTCAGATTCACGATCTGCTGTTCAATGTCCATGCGTCGTTGCTGGCGCATTTCGACGGCTTCCAATCCCGCGGCATTCGCCTCTTCATTCATGATTTCGGAAATGTTGGCGTCGATGTAATCCTGCATGTCGGCGATATCACGATCGATGATCGTCAGCAGCGGACGACGTGTTTCAGGACTGACGTCTGATTGAGCGATCTTCGCCCGGATCTCAGCCATCTTTTCGAGAGCTGAACGAGGGCTCTGTTCGAGCATTCGCTCTGCATCGCTTCTCATCTGGAAGACTTCACGCTGCAGGCGACTGAAGGCAGCCTGATCGGAATCGTCAACCGGAGGAGGAGTCAGGTTGGCAGGAGTCTGGAACGGGCTTTCCTGAGCAGGAGTGGCAATGCCGCTGGCCTGCTGAACAACCGAAGGCATGTTCCCGAGGTGATCCTGAATTGACTGACGTGTTGTCGAATCGAGTTCGTGCTGGAAAGTCCATGCAAGTTCAAAGTACTCGCGTGCACGAGTCGGCTCGTTTGCATCAAGAGCTTCCAGAGCTGAACGGTAGAGTTGCATTCCGCGACTGTCATCAGACGGAGTCTGTTGAGCCGCAGGAGCCGGTATCTTCAACGGTTCGAATCCCGCAACCTGAACGTTCCGTGTAGTGTCGTTCTGCGGGATGTAGTCCGCGGTAACAACACCTTCGGTTCCGGCATCAGAGAAACTGGTCTGTACATTTCCATTCAGCTGGGCAGGTGTCTCTTGTGCAAGGTTGACTTCAACAGGCTGTGTTGCGGTATTTGCCGGAGTTGAAGTGCGATTCTGTGCAATCGACAGTTCGAGCTGCCATGGAAGTGTTTCCCCGGCGTCGAACTCGGAGTCCGGCACGTTCAGTGCGCGGGCCTGAGCGACGTAGGATTGAGCCTCGTCCCACTGCTCGCGATCGTGTGCGAGTTGAGCGAGAGACATCAACCGGCGAACTTCGATCAGCCCGGGTGAAACTGCTGTGCCTGCAGAAGACCGTGCGATTTCGATCAGTCGGAGTAGCTGGTCAGGGTTTCCACTGGCATCGGTGAACTCGACAGGGAACTGCCTCGCCTGATTGATCAGTTGAGTCGCTGTATCGAAGTCCTGATAGTTGATCAGAGTTTTTGCCTGCTGCAGCAGGAATGAGGCTGCACGCTGGTTGTACGAGCTGTCACGTGCGCGACCGAGCTCGAGAAGATTGTTCTGGTGGAACAACAGCAGTTCGACATCACGAGGTGAATCACCGATGGCGTCGAAATCCACATTGAATTGTTTTGCCTGATCGACAAACTGGCTGGCGTTTTCAACTTCGCCGCGGGCCAGCTCCTGACGGGCTTTGAGCAGAAGATCGCGTGCTGCGATTGACTGTCCGTCCATTGCAGGCGCTGCCGGCTCCATTGTCATTTCATCCATCGCCGGTTCAGCGGCCGGAGAAAATGCAGCGGCAAGCTCGTTTCGAACCGGCAGGGCTGCAGCGGCAGGTTCCTGAGCGGTTCCTGACTGGAGGGCTGCCAGTTCATCGCGGGCCATTGCCGGTGTGTAGCTGAGCGTCTGACCGGGTTGCCGCTGCTCCAGCAGTTCTGCAATTCCGATGTAATGCCCGGCCAGCTCGAAATTGCCCTCTGCCATGGCAGTACGGGCATCGTTGAGCCATGTGACAACGGTGCCTTCCCCTGTAGACGCCGCCGGCGTCTGTCCAGGGGCGGTGTTCTGTGCGCCGGCAATTGCCGGCATGATTAATATTGCGAATGCAGATACTGCAAAAGCAATAACAGTTGAGACAACCTTCGTTGTCCTTCTAAGTTCGGAGTCTTTCACGCAACGCTCCTTGTGTTGTGACGCCCTAGCCGCTGTTGTAGCTGCTCTTCAAACCGCTTTACTGCTCGCATCATCCATCCGTGAATGAAGTCCGGATTGCTGATTGAGCTGCGAAACAGACTTCCGGAACGTCTGAAAGTTCACGTTCAGGAAATCTGCACCGCGCACAAATCACGCAGCCGGCACACAGAAAGCGCCTAAATCTAAATTTTCGTGGCGAGTAATTACCGGCGGTATTGCGGTGCGTCAATACGGATCAATACGGTTTGCACAATAATTTTCAAACGCCAGCAGAACACTGCATGCAAGGGCTGTTTGCGAGACCAATAATGCAGAAAAAACCGATGTACCAGAACACTTTTTGCTGGATTGTTTTGACGTTTCTGCCGCACGCCACCGTTTCTCAGCCGGATTTTCTTCTCAGCCGGATCTTCCGAACGAGATGCCTGTTGAGCAACTGGCCCCTGCGTGGTGTTCGTGATCCCGCAATGAGGCTCGATTGCCTGTGCGAATTCTGCGTTGTGCAATTTGGATTCGGGCCCGGCGAGACTGCAGGGAACCAGTTTGTAACTCTCAAGATCTGCCCGATTGACGGTTCGGCAGGCCAGCGCGTAGACTTTCCGGCGATTTGAGGTGTCCGCGTTGGTTCTTCCAACGCGGAGTAACAGGGAATGCGGTGTGAATCCGCAACGGCCCGGCCGCTGTATCCGACGTAAACAACTCCTTTCTTCATCCCATTGGTCAGCGATTGACCGAGAAGGGCAGGAGTGTTTGTCGCCAGTCAGAAGACCTACCTCAAATCCGGTTTGCAATGCTCTGCCGACGGACGAGCGCAAACCCGATTCCCTTTTTTTCTTACAACTCCTGCGCACACGGTGCGCACTCAGAAAAGGAATAACAAAATGACGTTGCATAAGCAGCGCGCATCAAGATGCGCGTTCACTCTTGTGGAATTGCTGGTCGTAATCGCAATCATCGGAATCCTGATCGGCATGCTCCTGCCAGCCGTTCAGAGCGTTCGTGAGGCAGCTCGTAGAACCAGCTGCAAGAACAACATCCGCCAACTTGCTCTGGCAAGCTTGAATTACGAATCTGCCTTTCAAGTTCTGCCCATAACCAACAACGACGGGTGGCCGAGGATGAGGGCCTGGTTCGGGGAAATCGACTTCAATACCAACGAATACGATCCACTGAACGGTATTTTGACCCCGTATTTCGAAAACAACGCGACTTTACTCCGTTGCCCGTCGCTTGATGAAAGCGATGTTGAGTTTCTCTACAACGGGCTGACTGGCGGATATGGAATGAACCAGAACATCGGCACCACTGTTTACCCGCCCCCGTCCTACGTTCCGCAGATTGTTGAGAAGAAGATGGCAGCGTTCCGCGAGACATCCCGCACCATCATTTTCACAGATTCAGCTCGAGTTGAACTGCCATTTGGCAGTCAGACGGAATCAAGGGTGACTGAGAACTACTTCGTGCAGGGACCGGACGATGTCGATTTATTTGCTGCACCGGGAACCCATTTCAGGCATACAGGCCTCGCCAACGTTGCCTTCCTTGACGGTCATGTCGAATCATTGAGAGGACCGGCAAATGTGTCTTTGCCTTCTCATTGGCCTGCAGACGCAATCGAACTTGCTAATCGTCACCAGATCGGCTTTGTGGTTGAGAGTTCCGTGGGTACGGAATTGGATAGCCCGATCTACAAATAACAGGTTCCGGAAACCATATTCCAGAACTTGTTCCCGACGCCATCGCAGGTGCGCATCATCACGCCCCGCGCAGAGCAAAATCCAAAAAAAACGCTTTGTCCTTTCGGGGACAAAGCGTTTTTCGGGTTTATTTCTTCGTGGTTTAGAAGTCGTCGTCGTCTTCTTCATCACGACCACCACGGTTGCCACCGAATTCGCCTCCGCCTCGTCCGCCACGACCACCACGGCTTCCACCGCCACGGTTGTTGCTGGAGACGGTGGATGATTCAACACCGTCGTCTTCCTGAAGCATCTCTTTCATGAAGGCGCCGCGATCGCGAAGATCGCTCGATACCATCAGTTCGCCATCAGCTCCCATGATGAGCACTTCACCCGGAATGCTGTATTGGATCAGGTCACGAGAGGATCCGAGTTTGACTTCGTCGCCGCCCATGATGTCTACAACAACAGAATCGACTTCTGACTGGTAGTTTTCGAGGAAGAAAACGCCCATCGTGATCGGATGCATGACATGGGCATTGCCGGTAAAGCTGAGGAAATCACCACGGCGAGCGGCCTTCAGTAGTGGAACCCGCGTATTGAATTCATCATCGAGCTGTGAAACTGCAATATTGGCGATCGGCTCGCCATCGGTAACACTGACCTGCCCCAGTCGCACACGGCGTGCAGGATCAATGCGACCGGCATAGATTTCGTCGGTTTCTTCTTCCTTGACGTCAACTTCGACTGAAACCTCCGCCCATTCCGTGTGCCAGCAGAATTCCAGCTCGTCTTCGAACGAGAAGTTTTCAGTGTTTGGCGGATACTCCGGGCGGTTTTCTTCTCTGATGCGAAGGCGTACTTCATTTCGCAGCATTGTCTCCTGGACAGAGACTTTCACGAAGTTGTCTTCTTCTTCGTCGTCATTCTCACCATTGCCACCGCGGCCGGGATCTTCACCGACCATTCCGCCGGCGCCCATCTGACGCTCATTTCCACGTCCCGGTCCGGCAACAGAGTCACCTTCGTAAACACTGCTGTCAGGCGATTCATGATTCGGATCGTACAACCACGCTCGAACACGATACTTGTACGTCTGGCCCGGCTTAACAACGAGGTCGTAGAAACGGACCAGTTTGTAGATGTCTTCTTCCGGTTGTCGAGTGAGTTTGGCGACGGCTTCGTAAGCACTGAAATCGCTTCCGATTCGCTCTTCATCCATTCCAGAACGATCTCCAGTCCGGCCTCCGCGGTTCCCGCGAGCACCACGGTTGCCACCTCGTTCATCATCTTGAGCGTTGGTGCTTCCACCGCCGCCGAACAACTCGTCATCTGTTTGCTCGGCCAGCTCTTCTTCCTCCTCAAGCCCGTCACCGAATACGTCGCGTGCAGGTACAGTATTCATTCCAGCGGGAACGTCAAAGCCGGGAAGTGGCCAGCTTGAGTAATGCCGGTAATCTGCATTGATGATCCCGGGGATCGGGCCGGTAAGTGCCGCGTCATAGGCCTGTGGATCGACGACCTCAGGCGCATTGACTGAATAGGCTCCCGGCTGGCCATAGTTGATACGCATGGTGATGTCTTCCCATGCATCTTCAGCGACTTCGTCGTCAATGTTATCGACTTCTGCCCTTTGGATTTGCAGAAGCCTGTAAATCGGACGGTCGCGAAGAGGCCAGAATCCCTGAGCCGATTTGAATACCGAGTCGTAGTACTGCCACTGCGTCTTGAACCGTACAACGCCAGTGACAACGACAGCATCATAAGAACGTGCTCGTGAGCTGCCAGCACTGACTTCAGCTACTGCCGGACGAACACCAACGGCTTCATCTGCCAGATATGAGGGGACGTAAAGCCCCGGGCTGATGACTCCATCATCACGCCTACTTCGAGACGGACGGGAGGAATCATCGCCGCCACGATTGCTTCCCTCGTCTTCGTCCAACATTCCGCCGCCACCGGAACCGATGCTGCGGTTGCCACCGTTTCCGCCTTCTTCATCGCTGCTCTCCATAGCGGCGGTAGCCGTACTAAGACCTGCGAATGGATCGCGTGAAGTCATATTAACCAGAATGGTCATTGGTACGGATGTCGCCATCAATCCTTCAACGGGAAGGAAGTCAGGATCGCCACGAAGTCCAGCTGTTTTGGCCGGGGTTCCGCAGAAGTAGCCGATGGTAAAGCTGTCCGGATCAATATCGACCGGGATAGCAACCATTTCGTCAGCCGTATCATTCGCCTGCCGGTAATCGACGATCTCTTCCCAGTTGTCGGTTTCCAGCATTTTCCGATGCGCTGCATCTGCCAGCTCGACCAGCTTATCCGGCTGGGACTTGTCGTAACTGCTCGACGAGAATCCCAGATAGAACAGGACACCGAAGAGCGCGACACAGAGTCCGAGAATTACCTTCTCCACATGGTGGAAGAAGAAACCCTTGATGCCTTCTTTGCTGAGATCAATTTTCGGTCGTTTCATGGATTTATCCGCTATCCAGAGAATTTAGTTTGTTTGGTTTCGAGAGCTTGGCGTCGTAATCTAGCCGCCAGGTTGTTCCTGGGCTTCGGCCGGCGCTCCTGCATCTTCAGGAGCTGCTACATCGCCTCCATCTTCAGGCTGGTCACCTGCGTCTGCGGGTTGTCCTGCATCCGCTGGCTGGCCGGCATCTGCTGCGGGCGTTTCGCCAGGCTGCTGGCCGGCGTCCTGCGGCGCTCCTTCAGGAGCAGTTCCACCCTCGGCCGCTGTTTCCGGAAGTACTTCCTCGGCTGGCGGCTGTTCACCGGTCAACAACCACGGCTTGACCGGATTATAGATTTTCACGATCCCGTAGAATTCGACCGCAACATCAAACGATGTACGAATGTGGACGGGGACATTGCCGCCAGCACCGCCACCGCTTGGTGCACCAGCGCCTTCGTCGCCGATCATACCTCCACCGGCACCGCCGCCGGCCGCAAGGTCTCGTTCTCCACCTTCATCGCGGTCTCCGGAAGCCGAAGAGCGACCGGCAAGTTCCGGTGGATCTTCGTTAGGATGACGGTTGACGCGAAACTGATGGATTTCAAAAGCAAATGCGGATTCGGCACATGCTGCCATGAAGTCCGCAATCTTTCGCTCATCCATTACCAGAGCGATACGAACCGGTACACGGCGGGCCACGAGCAGTTCGAGGTTGGCTGCCGGAATAGTAGTTGATTCGTAAACGGCTCTTACGGCATCTGCGGTCAGAGGTTCAAAAGCCGAGTTCACATAACGATTTTCATAAGGACTGTTTCCAACGGCTGCATCCGTACCGGCGCGTCCAACGCCGGCTCCAGCACCCGGTCGCCCCATGTCTCTTGAGCCACGTCCGCCCTGTGCGCCGCCTGTGGCTGCAGGACCGGTCGCTGCCGCATTGGTCTTGGCTGTGATCTCACTCAACTCGCCCAGTTGAGTCATGGCTTCACGACCGAAGACGATATGGTCAATTCGCTTGATGTTGGCAAAGTCGTTCGAGACGGCGCCTTCGTTGACTTGAGCAATCGTGTTGAACATTGCTTCCAACAGCCACAAATCCTGCTGCAGCATGTAAACCTGCAGTGGAGAGGGAAGGTTCTCAGCACCAAGCTGGTTGTCATCAAAGCCGTTAAACTGAGTTAGCTTTGTGTGCCACAGTTCCTGATTGGTCTCGTCCCACTGGACGACAATGTCACGGCCGAGATCAGCCGACGCAACAGTCAGGTTCCGGCTGCTTCCGCCGGGGAAACCCTCGCGTCCGCCACGGCCGCCTTGCCCGCTACGTCCATCGAACTCATCCATCTCTTCGTCGTCACGGCCGCTGTTTTGCGACGTTGCTTGAGCAGCATTGCCTTCGTCCTCGTATTTCCACTGCGTTTTGATGATGTCAGCAATGCTGTTCATCCGGGGTGGAATCTGCTGCCGGTAAATCCGCAGCAGAGATTTCAGACTCAAACCATTCTCGTCCTTGGGAAACTGTTCCGGGGGATCGAAGCGGCTGAAAAAGTTGGTGAACTCAGGGATCTCCTGAACTTCCGGAGGCCAGATCAGCAAAGCCTCCTGCTTTTCCCGTCTGGATCGCCATGCGGCAACAACGGTTTCGATACCGACCCCGATCTCCTCGTCCATACCTGTCTTGGTCGTCTCGTTCGGGTGAGCCACAACTCCATCGGGCATGGCTTCAGCTGTCGTGCGTTTGATGTTCTCGCCCGAATTAATAGAAGCATCAATCGTCGAGATATCAGCAGCCGTCTGAGCTGTCCATTTGTTCGATGAAATGAACCAGGTAACCAGCATCGCGATCGCCAGAATAGCTGTCGTAAGCCAGAACTTGTTCTTTTTCAGGAAATTGATTACGGGAATTAGCTGTTCCATTTTTAGCTCCGATTGAACCGCAAGGTTCTTTCCGGGAATTCAGTATGGTTTTGTACGGGAGTGGAAGTCGTCGAGGTAGTCGTCAGCAGTTATTGAGGGGGTGCCTCTCGACGCGGACGCCTTTCGGCGGGTTCCGCACCCGGTGCTCCCGGACGTAGAGGTGGAAGATCCTCTCCACTCTCCATGCGTGTCAGTCGAGCAAGTTTTTCTGATGCCCTTTCTTCCGCCGAACGCGGAACCCAGGCCATTTGAATTACGAAATCGAATCGATCCAGAACCTCAGTGACCGATTTCGGGCCACCGTCGGCATTCGCGTCGCCTTCTTCGTCGTCTTCCTCGTCGCCTTCGTTGTTGCGGATGTTTGCGTTTTCAACGAGGTTGAAGGTGATGACGTCACGTTCTTTGAGGCGGTACTGAACGATCGTCGGATAGTAGATTCCAAAGTCCGTAAACTTGAACTCTTCCATGCCCGCGTCTCCGGGGAGTTCAACATCCCCGTTGATCAGTTCGGCCAGGAATGTGTTTACCAGATACGTTGTTCCGGAATTCTGTTGCCGCACAAGTTCCGGCGTGTTGTGGTAGTGATGGCCGCGAATCTCGATAACCCATCCCTGCTTGCCCTCAAGCGGTGTTGAGCCTTCAGCAGCCTTCATTCGAGCCTGCGCTTCAACGTTTCCGACCGAAGCGACGTCTTCAAACATGCTCTCGTAGACCGGGCCGGCCTCGGTATACCATTCCGTGTTCAGATCGCCGACCAGAACCGTATCGATATAGTCGATGTAAATCTCTTTCCGGCCCGCGAACTGATAAACCTTGGGGTCTACCGCGATATCTTCCGAGGTCGGGTCGGCTTCGCGTATGCCGTCAATGTATTCATCAGGCGGTAGTGCCTGATAGATCGCAGACATAATCTCGATCCAGGCAGCTTTGCCTTCAGATGCCGAAACGAGTTCTGCCGAAAGGGCATTCAACTGATCCAGTTTCGTTTTCTGAGCAAGGTCGTCATCGATAAAGCCTCGACTTTGACTCTGCTCGCGGCTCATCCGGTCCTTAGCCTGTTCCCACGAAACATCGTTGTTGGTGTATTCGTCGTGAACCTGCCAGCGTGCGTTGCCTTTGAAGAAGAATCCCAGCAGGCAGCCAAGCATCAGAGTTCCGACTGATGCCAGAACCCAGGGCTTTTTAGCGCGGACAACACGTTCGGTGACGATCTCTTCAGGCAGTAGGTTGGTGTTAACCTTTCCTCGCTTCAGTCCCTGCAGGCACAGGCCGTAGCTCGGCGCGAACGAAAGGACGTTGTCTTTGAATGATTTCTGCTCGACAACTTCTGCGCCGGTCAGATTGTCAAAACTGCTGACCTTGGCGATGTCGATTTCGAGCTGGTTGTTCAGGAACTGACGCAGACCCGGCAGTTTGGCTGCATTACCCAGCAGAACCAGTTTTGAGATCTCCGCCGATTTGTCCATGCTCTGGAAAAACGTCAGCGAGCGGGTCACTTCCTGAACGAGGTCATTAAAGACCGGACGCATCGCCTTGAAGACTGCCTTCTGATTCTCAGCCTGGCGGACGTTCCGTTTGAGATGTTCCGCTTTCGCCTGAGTCAGTTTCAGCTCACGCGAAAGTTGTTTGGTAAAATGGTTACCGCCGATGGGAATGTTCCGCATCCACAGCTTGATGCCGTTTGAGATAATCAGGTCGGTGGTATCTGTACCCATCGACATCACGACCAGTGAATCCGGTGGATTCTCCGGGTCGAATTCTTCCGGCGTCGGGACGTCTTTCAGAACATCGCTGCAAACGACGTTAAAGATCGACAGCGGCGAAAGCTGAATCAGATCCACTTCGATATCGGAATCGTCAAATGGACGTAGCGCGCGGAAGACTGATTCCCGTTTCATGGCGAACAGGCCGACTTCGGCATCAACAGTTCTGCCGTCGATGACAGAGCCGCCGAGCTGCTGCCAGTCCCAGATCACGTCTTCGATCGGGAACGGGATCTGCTGCTTGACTTCGTACTTGACGATGTCGGGAAGCGTTTTGGCGTCAACCGGTGGTGGTTTGAAGAAGCGGGAAAGACCTGCCTGGCCGGGAACGCTGATCGCGACTGAGTCGCCTTTAACTTCATTCCGTGAAAGGAATTCCTCCAGAGCACTTTGGACCAGTTCTTCCGGGTCCGCATCAGCGCTGGAAAGGATTTTCGGATACTCGATAAAGTCATACTTCTCGGCAACGACGGTTTCGCCGTCGTCCGAAACGACGCACTTCAAGGCCTTGAGTGCGCACTGACCAATATCGATTCCCCAAACGGCTTTGGACTTCGCCATTACGTTCGCCTGTTGTTCAATCTGTTAAGCAGAATATGGTCATCCAACAGCGGGTCGGCTGTTGAGGATGAAGACTGTTGAATCACGTTCGACTTCTGGAATCGTTCCGGAATCCACGTGCGGGTCGAGAGGCGAAGATAGCCAGACCACGATACAAAAATCGCGCTCAAACACGGCAAAAGACCGCCTCTTCTCTCTATTTCTAATCTAGTGATAACGGTCCCTTAATGTCAACGTTTTGCACGTCAGGGAAACGTTTCTTAAGACAGGATTGAGGCGTCATATCCGTTGCGTTGCAAATTGAAATCCGGACAAATTTGCGACGTCACCCGGTTTTCGACTTGCATTGCAGAAGGCCGCTAACTCCACATTCTCAAATTCAAATTTTCCATACTCAAAAATGGTTTGCCTCCGCCATGCTTCCTGCACGTTTCGAGGCTCAAATCGGGTGGCGGCAGCAGTCAGCTTTTCCGCCGGATTCCGCCGTATCCTTGCGGAGTATCCATCACACCATTACTTTGAACCAGCCGGTAATTGCCGGTTCCACAGCACCGCTTCCCGCAGGAAACGGTCGCGCTTTTGCCATCGCTTTGATGAACTTTCATCCCCTTCCGGGCAAGCCGTGACGGGTTTCCGGAAGCCAAAAGGATTTCCGGGGAAGTGTCGACAAGTCATCACGGTCAGTCCGGTTATTCGGGCAATGCCGCAGATACACGGGAATGTCCGAGGCCGCTGCCCGCCACAGGGCTAAGTCGCGTCATCGGCCGATCCTGTCCGGACGGGGCAGATGTCCTGTCAAAATCGACCGGGACGCAACAAGCGCTTGTATGACTGACGTACCCAGTGCGAATCGGGTTCCAGGAAAAATATGCCTTTGAAAAAAACGTCAGTTCTCCTCGGCTGCCACTCACTTGAGGACTTTCCTGTGCACCTCAACGGGGCGGATGCAGACAGTATCCTGGCTTCGTGGACAGTCGCCTGGCATCCGGGCCTGATCGCACAAACCGGACAGATTCCCGGTTGGAACCGTGCTGATTCTCCACCCGAAGAAGTCAAAGACACGCTGTTGCTGGTTCCGATCCCGTCATCGAGCCAGATTCCGTCCGGTTACCTGAGGCGGGCCCAGCGGGATGGAGCCACGGTTCTGACAGGTCAAATTGATCGCCGTAGCGCCATGCAGGCTCTTTCAGAGTCCGGGTTGATTGACGTGTCCAGCTGGGAGGACCAGCCGGAAACGGAACAGACGTTTTTTGCACTCGGATACGCTTTTCTTCAAATTCAGCTACTCACTCGACAGTTGCGCGGTTCTTCCAATCTTCAAGAGGAAAACTTCCGGACACTGCTGGTGGAGGCCGCAACTCTTTACCAGCAGAAAATGCCACAGGCAAGGGAAAAACTAGGGGCGTGCTTCGACCTGCTGATGCAGGAGAAAAACTGTTACTATCCCGTTCAGGGCAAGTTCATTGATCTGATTCTTACCGCCGAATCGGT
>JBCCFB010000102.1:0-19710 GCA_039029995.1 Planctomycetota bacterium | reverse complement strand
ACGCACTTTCCGGTGACCGCTGGGCGATGAAACAGCTGCTGATTCACTACGGTCCGAAGTTTCTCCTGATCATCGGAATGTTTGTGATCGGATACCTGATCGCGTCATTTTTCGGTCGCCTGACTGGTGGCCTCGTAGCAAAAAAAGTCGACCTGACACTCGGGCGTTTCCTGACCAAAGCGGTTCGAAACGGCATTATGCTGATCGTGCTTGTTGCCGCACTTCAGCAGTTCGGCATTGACCTGACCGGATTCGTAGCAGTCGTTGCGGCACTCGGTTTTGCGATCGGAATGGCGTTGCAGGGATCGCTGTCCAACTTCGCTGCAGGCGTGATGCTACTGGTTTTCCGTCCGTTCAAAATCGATGACTACATTTCTGTTGCGGGAACCGAGGGCACTGTCGAAGTTATCGATCTGTTTACGACCAGGCTGAATACTCTGGACAACCGGCATATGATCGTGCCGAACGGTCAGATTTTCGGTTCAACGATTGAGAACTATACGCAGAATCCGTTGCGTCGCGTGGACGTAAACGTTGGAGCGGAATACGGCGCGGATATCGATGTAACCCGAAAGACTCTGGAATCGGCCGTTGCAGAAATTGAAGGTGCTGTTGTTGAGCCGGCACCTCAGGTTTATCTGATGGAACTGGCCGACAGTTCCGTCAACTGGCAATTGCGTGTCTGGTGCCATCCGGCAAATTACTGGACGGTTCGCGAGGAATTGACTCGCGCCGCCAAGTACTCGCTGGACGAAGCTGGAATCGGAATTCCATTCCCGCAGCTCGACGTCAATGTGGTCGGCAAGTTGCTCGCAAGAGCGGCTTAGGTTCGTCGGTTTGGAATCTAGTCTCTTGCCGCACACACTTCGACGGCGAATGGCCTCAAGCGGCCTTCGTCGCTTCGGCAACCTGAGAAATGATCCTGCCGGCCTGCTCTGCATCTTCGCTGCTGATGTGCAGGTGAGTCACTGCGCGAACGTGTTCTGCCGAAAACGGGAACATCCAGACTCCTGCCTCGAGAGCGGCCGCACAGAATTCCTCTGCCGTTGATATTTCAGGATCGACTCTGAAGATCACGATGTTGGTGTCAACAACTTCGGGTTCAAGTGTCAGTCCGTCCGCTTCGCGAACAGCATCAGCAATGATCGTTGCACAAGTGTGATCGTCAGCAAGCCGCTCGATGTTATTTTCAAGTGCGAACAGCCCGCCAGCGGCGATGATTCCTGCCTGCCGCATTCCGCCGCCATATAGCTTGCGATGTCGACGCATCATCCGCATGTCTTCTTTGTTGCAGGCCAGCACCGAACCGACCGGTGCTCCAAGCCCCTTGCTCAGACAGATGCTGACGGTGTCAAAGTGCGCAGCCCACTCAGAGGCTTCAATTCCAGTCGCTACGACAGCGTTGAAGAGGCGCGCTCCGTCGAGATGCATCTTCAAGTTGTTTTTTCGCGCCCAGGTTGCGATTTCCGCGATGCTTTCAATCGGGTGAACACGGCCTCCACCTTTGTTGTGCGTGTTTTCTAAACAGACCAGTCGCGTCTCGACCGTGTGCTCGTCGTCAGGCCTGATCAGATGGCGGATGTGTTCCAGATGGATGATTTTGCCAGGAGGGCTGACCGTTTGAGCAATGACCTGGCTCAACTGCGAGAATCCACCTTGCTCATAGTTGTAAATGTGGCAACCGGCTTCGCAGATCAACTCGTCTCCACGGCCACAATGCAGCCTTACGGCGATCTGGTTGGTCATGGTTCCCGAAGGCATGAACATCGCGTCTTCTTTACCGAGCAGTTCAGCCGCGAATTCTTCAAGCCGGCGGACGGTCGGGTCCACGTCGATCACATCATCATCGACGTCGGCCCATGCCATCGCTTTGCGCATCTCTTCGCATGGTTTGGTAACTGTATCACTACGTAGATCGATCATTTTATGATTCCGGAGTGCGTGAAGCGACGGTTTCAGGCAATTTCAATGCAGATAAAGGCTGAGTCAAGCAGCCGGAAGATTAGAGTTTTGCGAACGCGTCCATTGCCTGTTGAATGTGTTCATCTGTCAGGGCCGCCGAAACCTGCACTCGAATTCTTGCTTCGCCTCGAGGTACTACGGGGAATCCGAATCCGATTGCCATGACGCCGAGTTCAAACAGACGAGCCGACTTGCGGATCGCTTCGGCTTCGTCACCAATCATGATCGGGATAATCGCTGTCGGCGACGGAGCGCAGTCGAATCCAAGATCTGCCAGTCCCTTGCGGAACGTTGCAACGGTCGAATGAAGCCGCGCGACGATCGAAGGGTCGTTCTCGATAACCTCAATCGCCTTGTAGGCACTGTAGGCCACCGTGGCTGGTAGAGCGTTCGAGAACAGGCTCGGACGAGCGCGCTGTTCGAGTACTTCGATTGCTTTTTGCGACGCCGCAACATAGCCGCCTGCCGCACCCCCGAGCGCTTTGCCGAGTGTGCCGGTGATCAGGTCCACCTGTCCCACGAGGTCAAAATGTTCGTGAGTTCCGCGCCCGCCTTTGCCGAGCACGCCGACTCCATGCGAATCATCCATCACCAGAAGTGCATCGAATTCCTTGCAGATTTCAACGAGTTCCGGAAGCAGGGCGACGTCGCCTTCCATGCTGAAGACACCGTCGGTGACGACCCACTTTGTTTTATGGTCGCCTGCGGCCTGAAGTTGCTCCCGCAGGTGATCCATATCGCTATGACGATAGACTGACTTGGAGACCTTCTTAGACATCAGTCTCATGCCATCGATGATACTAGCGTGGTTGAGTTCGTCGGAAAGGACAATGTCTTCAGGATCAACGAGGGTCGGAAATAGAGCTTCGTTGGCATTCCAGCAGCTGACGTAAGTGAGGCTGGATTCAGTGCCGACGAATTCCGCGATCTTCTTTTCCAGCTTGCGGTGACAATCGAGTGTTCCGCAGATGAACCTTACGGAGGCTGTACCTGCGCCGTACTCTTTCATTCCCTGAATCCCGGCTTCGATAACATCCGGGTGATCAGCCAGCCCGAGATAATTGTTGGCACAGAGAACAAGTACTTCGCCCTTGCCTTTGATCTCCACGACCGGTCGCATGGGCGTCGTGATGTCGTAGAAGGGTTTCAGCTGTCCAGTGTCCGTGAGAGACTGAACGATCTCATTACAACGTTGGTCGAAATGTGCGTTGGGCATAGTGTCTGCGATAGGTTCGGTTTGAAATCAACGAGCGATTTTAACTTATCGCTCGTTGCACGAAACCGGCCGCGCAAAGAAACAGAAGAACAGGCTTGTTTTCGTCAGCCGGTTGTTCCGTGGTTTTCGGCCAAATTCAGAAGCAGAATCTAATAGTCTGTGTTCACTTCACGGCCGTTGCGGCTGCCGATCGCTGACCAGACGTCGCGGTCTACGGATTCGCGAATGAACTGAATCGACCCGTCTGCAAAACCCATGTTGATTCCGCCCGTGTGATTGCTGCCGTAGCCCAGTTCTTTGTCGTTGATATTGGTCGTTTCGTCACGAATCGCATTGATGGGGCAGGCAGATGAGCCCAGGCACTCAGAGCATTCGGCAGACAGAAATCCTGAAGCCAGATGTGTCGGGTAATCTTCAAGTTCAGCGGAGCCTATATACCAGTGATCGACCTTTTGTGAATTGCTGGAATGGTCGTCACCGAACAGATCCTGATCCGCGAGAGCTTCTCCAACCAGGAGCGTATGCGAAGAGCCGTCGATGATATCCGCATGAGTCGTTTCGCTATTGAGGTAAAAAATACCATCGGATTCAGGGAACTCCATGTAACGATCCATCCCGGCCCATGGCAGGTCGCCTGATTCCCTTGTTCGCAGTCCGCTACAGGTTGCGAGATAGGATGATGGAACACGATCCGTTGATACCAGCGGGTCGAACTGCCGATCCGGATGGTCGGACGACGGGCACCGGTAAACACTGATCATGACGCCAAGGGCATCCGAATTCGGCGTCGATCCACCGGCGGCACTCCATTGGGCTTCGACATCAACCAGGTCAAACAGATTGCCTTGCTCGATATGTGGCAGGATAAATCCGGACCACATCGTCATTGCAGGATGAGAATATCCGGGCGGAAAGTGCCCGTTGGCACTTTCATAGTTGAGCATCGCCAGGGAGATCTGCTTGACGTTATTGGCACATTGAATACGACGGGCGGCTTCGCGAACCTGCTGAACAGCCGGGAGCAGCATACCGATGAGGATGCCGATGATGGCGATTACGACCAGCAGTTCCACGAGAGTAAAGGCAGTGCGATTTGAGGCAAAGCGGTGGTAGAAACGTGAACGGATAATGCGTTCGCGCAGCAGCGCATGCGACTGGAGTCTCATTTGTTACCCTCTCTGTTCCCTGTCGCTCACAGCACGTTGCTTGCAACGCAGGTGAGCCACTGCCTTCGAGCCAAACTTGCCCCGGCTCGCATCGGGATTTGTTCCGGAATCCCGTGGGGAACTGTACGTTGTGTTTTGCAATTCGTCAAATTTCCGGCGCAACAGCGCGGGATAACTACGTGATTCGCATAACAACCTTGATCGCATCTCCCGATTGCATCATTTCGAATCCGGATTCGAAGTCGCTCATTTCAACTTCATGAGTGATGATTGGATCCAGGTCGAGCATTCCGGAAAGGATCAGGTTCTCCATCTGATACCAGGTTTCAAACATCTTTCTGCCATTGATTCCCAGTAGAGTCGCACCCTTGAAGATAAGCAGGTCTGAAAGATTGAGCGAAACATCATCTGCAGGAATGCCCAGCATTGCACATGTGCCACCGGCTCTTAGCACTCCCAGGCCGTCACGAATGGCGTGCGGGTTACCACTCATTTCCAGCATGACGTGAGGGCCAAGTCCTCCCGTAAGTTCACGGACATGGTCCGGCCACGGATCTGTGGCGACGAAAGCTTCGTCGGCACCAAGATCCTTCGCAAGTGACAGACGTCGCTGATCCATGTCTGTCACGAAGATTCTTCCCGCTCCAGCCGCTTTTGCGACCGTGACCGACATCAAACCTATAATTCCAACGCCGGTGATCAGCACTGTTTTTCCGCTGACGCCCGCGGCCATGACCGTGTGAACTGCATTTCCAAGCGGGTCAAAAACGGCGGCAATCCGATCCGGAATGTCATCATGAACCGGCCAGACATTTTCCTCGGGAACCACAACATACGGCGCAAAGCAGCCATTGATATCGATCCCGATAATTTTCACGTTCACACAGATGTGACCGTTGCCTGTCCGGCATTGCTCGCAGATACCACAACCGATGTGACCTTCGGCACTGACTCGGGTCCCGACGACCGCGCGATTAACTGCATCGCCGATTTTCACGACTTCGCCAACCAACTCGTGCCCGGTGGTAATGCCGATTTTTACGCGGCTCTGGCTCCATGCGTCCCATTCATAAATGTGCCGGTCAGTACCACAGATTCCGGCATGAGTAACGCGAATCAGAACTTCGCGCGGGCCGATTTCGGGAACCGGGACTTCAGTCACGAGGTCCAGTCCCGGGGCATCTTCTAATTTGCGGATGGCCGGCATCGTTGCCGGTAGTGTGTCAATCATATCTGACGGCTGCTGACGCAGTTTGTTTCAACTGGAAAGGGGGATGAGCCTATCCTACGGGGACGCAACGGATGCTTCAATCCAGCCGCACGTCACAGCGCGAAAGATATCCAGCACTGCATTTACAGCACGGAGTATACGGCACGGGATTTAACCGCTCTGAAGGCGAAAGCGGTATCAGCTCAGAGAAGTCAGGCCCGGCGGTCGATTGCCGCCGGTTCTTCAAGACCGCCCGTCAGTCGTTGACGTGGGTTTCCAGAAAACGGGCCAGGCGGTGAAAGTCACTTGTCGGTTCGATGTACCTGACAACAGTCACCATGGTTTCCGGATCAACCAGGTTCTCAAACGGCTCGTAATGAAGTTCAAGCTGGCCGGAAACACTGACCATCACACCGTTGAGCTTCTTTTCCGCCAGAGCGCGGAATGCACCGACTCCTAACTGGCTGCCCAGCATGACGTCAAATGCGTGCGGCTTGGCGCAACGGGATTCGTATCCCAGTTGAGTTCCTTTGACCTTGCGTTCGCGGCCGGTTTCCTGGGTGTATGCCAGGGCCACTTCGCTGGTGAAGATCTCGTAGAGTTTGACCGACGAAATACTGATATGACCGTGGTCATCCCGCTCCACGCCTCGAATGTATTCGTATGGCATGAACTCAGCGAGTCCTTCGGCAAGCACCACGACGCCGAACTGCTTGCCTTCTGCTTCGCGGGCGAGCATGGTTTTGACAATGCGGTTGACCACCCGGTTCATGGCCATCACCTGCCGCTCGACACGAGTTCCGTCCTCCGTCTCGACGGTCTCGGTGTCGAGGTAGTCGGCCATGATGTCTTCAACGCTGATCACAAGGCTGGCTTCTCCGGCAATTGCGGCTCCGTAGGAGAGCCATCCGGCGCTGCGGCCCATCGTTTCGCAGATGAAGTAACTCTGTGTCACTTCTGCATCGTAGATCAGGTTGCGAATTTCAGACGCGAGGAACTCCACCGCAGTGAAGAAGCCGAAGGTAAAGTCAATTCCGTGGTAATCGTTATCGATCGTCTTGGGGAGGTGGACGACGGGAATCTTTTTGTCTCCCCCGTGGCTTTCCTGAAACACCTTGAACTTGTTGGCGGTTTTCAGGGTGTCATCACCACCGATCGAAATCAGTGCGTCGACGCCCATCGAACACAGCGCGTCATAGACACGCGTCATCGGTGCGACCTTCTCCGGGTCCTGGATGTCCGCCGGGGATTTGATGTGTTTGCCGGGATTGGAGCGAGCTGTGCCAATGATGATGCCTTGCGTGTTCCTCGAGCGCGCGAGAACTTTGTGCGTCAACTGGATGTAGTCTTCGCCCTCCACCATCGGACGGTCGTCCGGCGAGTACTCGACGAGGTTGGAGTAACCGTGCTTGACACCGATTACTTCCACACCGGAGCGCAGAAAAGAAGCCGCTGCGGCGGAGATGACGGCGTTGGCTGCCGGTGCGGGTCCACCGGCAAAGAGAATCGCAACTCGATTGAAGGAATGGTCCGGCCGTGGTGGCGGGGAAAGTGTATTTGCCAAGACTCTGCCTGCTGGTTGATTGGTTCCTGAACTCCGTCTAATCCGTGGAATTCTAGAAATTACAACTCGGGTCTGCTACGCGACTTGGGCATTTGGAAGGATTTGACGGTCAAGCCGCGGTGGCAAACCGATCAGACAATTCCGGCCGCGTTGATCTTTTGCCCCTTAGCGCCGGAGTCGGGAGTCGAAACGCCCGTAGGGATAGCAGGAACTCTGAAGGACGTCTGTGAATTTATTGTGAAAAGAGTGACATCAATTCACCGCGTACCACCTCAATCGGATCGTCCACATCGCTCAATCACAGAACAGCAGCGGATGAACTCTGAACCGTCAACCGCCTGTCCGTTACAGCATCTTTTCTTCTACCCATTTGGTGTAGACGCGATTGTTGATGAAGTCATCCGACTCCAGCACTTTCACCTGGAAGGGAGCCGTTGTTGCGATGCCATCCACGCGAAGCTCGTTGAGTGCGCGGATCATCGTTGCGATAGTTTCTTCGCGAGTCGGACGATGAACAATCAGCTTGCCGACCATCGAGTCATAGAAGGTCGGAACTACATATCCGGCGTGGACATGTGAATCCCAGCGGACTCCCATTCCACCCGGTATGAAAATCTGATTGATTTTTCCCGGTGACGGACGGAAGTTAAACTCAGGATCTTCAGCATTGATGCGACATTCCATGGCGACTCCGTTGCAGGGAATGTCTTCCTGTGTGAAAGCGAGTTTCTCGCCGGAAGCGACGCGGATCTGTTGTTGAATCAAATCGATGCCGGTGACCATTTCACTGACACAGTGCTCAACCTGAATCCTTGCGTTCACCTCGATGAAGTAGAAGTTGTCATCCTGATCAACGATAAACTCAACAGTTCCAGCGTTGTGGTAGTCGGCGTGTTTGACCATTCTGACCGCCGCGTCACAGATACCCTTGCGGACGTCCTGCGGCAGGCCGGGGCCGGGGCTTTCTTCGATCAACTTCTGGTGACGTCGCTGGACGGTGCAATCGCGTTCCCAGAGGTGAACAACGTTTCCGTGCTGGTCGGCAAGAACCTGGACTTCGACGTGGCGAGGGTGAAGGATGAATTTTTCAAGGTAAACGGCATCGTTGCCGAAAGCCGCGCCTGCTTCAGTTCTGGCCTGGCCGAATGCGGTGAGAAGTTCGTTTTCGTCCATCGCGACTCGCATCCCCTTACCACCACCACCGGCGGTAGCCTTGATCAGGACGGGGTATCCGATCTCAGCAGCGACTTTTGCCGCTTGAGCTTCATCTTCGATCAGGCCGTCACTACCGGGCACGACCGGGACTTCAGCCTGCACGGCCATTTCGCGAGCCGTGTTCTTGTCGCCGAGTTTCTGCATCGCCTGCGGGGATGGTCCGATGAAGTCGATATTGGATTCGCGGCACACTTCATTGAAGTGCGCGTTCTCAGCAAGAAATCCATAGCCGGGGTGAATCGCTTCCGAGTTCGAGACTTCAGCCGCGCTGATCAGTTGATTGATCCGGAGATAGCTCTCCGCCGACTTGGCATTTCCTACGCAATAAGCTTCGTCTGCAAGTTCGAGATAGGCACTGCCGCGGTCTGCTTCACTGAAGACAGCGACAGTTTCCACGCCAAGCTCTTTACAGGCACGAATGATGCGTAGAGCGATTTCGCCGCGGTTGGCAATCAGGATTCGGTTATACATCTTTATCAATCAACCCGGATTTGCGCTCCGGGAGTTCCTGTGCGATTTAGTCCGGCCGGCCAGCCATGGAGTGAGGTGGCCCGGGCCGCAGGTATGGAAAAAGACTTCGCCGCCGGATTCGGGCGGAGAAGTCTTCCGTTATAGAGCTTGAATTCGACCGCTAGTTAGGGGCGACCTTGAAAAGCTTGTCGTTGACTCCGACCGGCTGTTCATTCTTTACAAGGCAGGCAACGATCTTGCCCGAAATTCCGGCAGGAATCTCGTTGAACATCTTCATCGCTTCGACGATACAAACTACCGAGTCAGCACCGACTTCGTCTCCGGCTTTAACAAAGTCAGGAGATTCCGGTTTGGGTTTGGAATAGAAGGTTCCAACGGTCGGGCTGAGGATGTACTCGAAGTTGGAGTCATCTTCTTCAGCCGCCGCTTCGGCTCCACCGCCGGCAGGCGCCGCAGCAGCAGCGGGGGCTGCAGCCATTTGCGGTGCGTACATCGTCATCGGTTCCCCGCCCCGTCGAAGCTTGATTCGCTTGTCCGACTGTCGGAGATCAACTTCATTCAGTTCGTGCTCCTTCATCATTTCGATGAATTCACGAATCCGTTCGACATCAAAAACAGAAGGATCGTCTGATTTTTCTTTTGCCATAATTACTCCGGTGTTGCTGCCCTTGAGGCTGGTCCTCGTTGATCAACCGTTAAAAGCAACAGCGCACTGATCGAGATCTGTAGGTAATGTGCTAAGTACTTCGCAGCCGTCTTCGGTTACGAGTACATCATCTTCAATTCGAACTCCGACTTCCCCGGGCAGATAGATCCCGGGTTCGATCGTCAGCACCATATTCGGCTGCAAAGTACCGGCAGCAGTAGGTGAAGCGAAAGGAGTTTCGTGGATTTCCAGGCCGAAACTGTGGCCCAAACCATGACCAAAGTACTCTCCATAGCCGGATTCTTCAATTACAGATCGGGCGGCATGGTCAAGTTGTTGAACGTCGATGCCCGGGCGGACCTGAGCGATCGCGGCGTCATGTGCGGCAAGCACGATTTCGTAGATTTTCCGCAATTGAGCCGGGATTTCTCCAGTAACGATAATTCGTGTCAAATCACTGCAATATCCCTCCAGACAGGTCCCCCAGTCGACCAGTAGATACGGACTGGAAGCCAGATTCTCATCAGATGGTGTGCCATGCGGCAAAGCAGCTCGCGGCCCTACGCCCACAATCGGATCAAAGGCACAGCCGCTGGCCCCCATCGACCTCATGGTGTGTTCCAGATTGTGCGCGAATTCCCGCTCTGTCATCTCCGGCTGAAGTGCTCCGGTCATTGCTTGAAAGGATCGCTCGTTGACGGAAATTGAATTACGGATCAACTTGATTTCCAGTTGATCCTTGATCGCGCGAGCATCTTCGACCCAGGAGTCGGTCCTGACCAGATCTGCTGATAGTTCGGCGGCAAGCTGGTCGAATGAGAATTTTGAAATAGTGGAATGCTCGTATCCGATCTTCGAAGCTTCCGTCGTCCTGATTTGCTGCATCAGGAAATCAGGACGTTTCGTCCCCGGAGCGCAGATCGCAACTTCTAGCTCGCCGCTTGAAACCGCTTCAGAACACTCTTCGGAAATCTGTGTTTGGTATCGAAAGTCGCTGACCAGGATAGCTCTGTCCTGCATCAGGATCAGGCTGCCAGCGCTTCCGGTGAAGCCGGTCAGGTACCTGACATTGACGAGGTTGCTGACCAGTAACGCATCGATGCCCGAACTGGAAATCTGCTTGCGAACGATATTGCGCCGCGCAATAAAATACGGTTCGTTCGAGGCGTTTGAGTCTGGCATCTGTACGGTCTTTCCTTCAGTAATCGAAATGTCCTGCCGGAGCATTTTTTCAGTACTTCACGAAATCCGCAATGCGTGGGAATTTGCGCATGGAATCCGGGATCGAAGGAACCGCAAATGCGACGATAGGAAAACG
Organism: Planctomycetota bacterium; assembly: GCA_039029995.1. Classification (GTDB taxonomy): domain Bacteria; phylum Planctomycetota; class Planctomycetia; order Pirellulales; family Pirellulaceae; genus Mariniblastus. The sequence goes on along the minus strand of JBCCFB010000102.1, from coordinate 8,942 downwards.
CCCGGTAAGGAATGCCCCTAAGTAAAGAATGCGCATCGCGGCGAATTTGGATCGACCTACAAAAAAATCCCGCCTGCCAAATGGCAAGCGGGACAGGAACCTAGAGTTTCAAAAATCGTTAGTACGCGGTTCTCGCGACCTTGACCGGTGGGGTCGGTTGACGCGTCGCGTGGGTGAGGTCTTCCATCGGGTCCTCGCCCGAGTCTCCCGCATTGACGATCCTCGCAATTTCACTGGCGGAAAATCCACGATCGACCAGCTTCAGCTTCAGGTTGTTGTTGCCCCTGATCTTGACGAGGCTGTGAATGGTGGCAGCCAGAATCCAGATCACCGCGATCAGGAAGCCGCAAGTTATTGCCAGAACAGGAATCAGGTCCCCGCCGAGTTCTTGAATCATTTTTCTGCCTTGGAAAAGCGTGTATTTTTCGCGAATAGCACCTCTTCGCAGGCGTTATCAGGTTCTTGGCGGAAATTTTTCAATCCTGCCTGATTCGAGAAGATTTTCGCCATCAGTCGCGGATACAGCGGATTCCTGCGCCAAGACGATTCGAATTGTCGCTGTACAGCAGCGTCGCCTCGTCGAACAGGTTCACTACTCGTCTCCGTTGACCGACGGGGTCGAAGTCCGAAGTCGCCCACGTTCCAATTACCTGGGCACCGGTTGGTCCACCGAAAGAGTGAACGTAGCCGTTCGGAAGGGCGTTGAAGCCGTAGTCATCGGATCCATTGCCGGTGGAAACATGCCAACCATAAACTGATTTGAGCACGTTGGCTTCGTTGCCCAGATGACCGTCTTCAGCAAGGTTGTTTTCGAGGTCAATAAAGTCCTGTTCCGATGGAATCCTCCATCCCGTTGGAGCGAGTGTTCCGGACGCCAATGCACCTTCGTTGTACATGGCACCATAAAAATCGAATGGCAGTTCTTCGCTGTAGAGATTGTTCAGGTCCGAGGTGTCCGCCCATTGATACATCGGAACGGTCCCGCCACCCTCGAACCAGTTTTCACCATTCATGTACAAGTGAATCGGCGAACCGTCATTCATGCTGGTGGTCTTGAGGTTTTCCGCCATCCAGACCTGATCACCGACACGGACGGTGTCGTAGACGTTTCCGTCAGCATCAGTGGCGGTCAACGCCACCACGAACCAGGCAATCTGGTCAATATTGACAGCGAACTGTTGTCGCTGGCTTGCCGAGTCAAAACGAAGGCGGGCGCGCGTCAATCCGGTTCCGGCTTCGATAAATCTAAGTGGATCGCCTGTCGGAACGACTTCCGTTACGGCGTCAGCAAACCGGCTGGCTGAACGGGAATCAATTGTCTCCCAAGCTTGCGTCGAGTAGTTGAACAGGTCGATGGACTGCGTAACCACGGACCTGGCGAAGACAGCCCCTTCAAACCGGATTCGAAAATTACCGGGAACATCCGTCGGGCTCAGACCGGTGGTTTCAATGATCACACGTGACTGAATTTTAAAAGGCGAACGGCTGATCGAAAGATCCGAATCATCACTGAGCGCCAGGTCATTTTCGTCACCTGACTGGAACTGACCGTTTGCTATTGAGAACGAGTCAGGGGAAACCGTTTCTTCGGCTTGAACCGGGGTAGATGTGACAAATACGCTTGAAAACAGGAGCAACAACAAAGCGGAGGTAAGTCTGATTGGCATCTTATGTTCCGGAGAGATTAGCTGGAGTCTGTCGGGGAGCAGGATCCGGACGCCGGGCGACACGGATCAAACATTCGTTACAGACTTCTGTTATTTGAACAACAGTTCATTGCACCTGAACAAAGAAATTCTCATTTTCACAATTTGAATTACTCCACTCGTCCGTTCGAAAACGCCTGCATTCGATCAGGTCTATGCGACCCCGATTGATTGAAGGAGCAGGATTTCGTCTTTTTCCAGGTTCCAGCCTGCCACGTTGAGGTCTTCCTGCATGTGGTCCGGATCGCTGGTGCCGGTCAAGGGCAGCATTCCCGCATCAATGCAGAATCTGAAAATTACTTGAGCCGGGGTCCGGCTGTACTTCGCCGCGAGCGCCGCAACCGCTGCACCTTGCCAGACTCCTCTGTTGGCCGTCAGTAACGAAAAGCCCTGATAAATCACATCGTTTTCAGAGCAGAATCTGCGGACCTCATAATCCCAGCCGGTCGCTGCGTAACAACGATTCTGCACGAATGCCGGTTTCACCCCGGCGGTTTTGTAAAGTGTTTGAAGCTGATCAAGCGACACATTGCTGACTCCAACGAGCCGGATAGCTCCCCCTTCAAAGAGCCCTTCAATTGCTTTCCATGCTTCCATGTCATTGTCATGGATTCCGCGCCCGAAAGTCGGGCCGTGTAATACGTAGGAGTCGATATGATTGACCCCCAGATGCTCCAGTGAACTCGCGAAGGACTGTTCGACTTGAGTAGAGATCGAAGCATTCGAATCATAGGGCAGTCGATGATCCTGGCCGCGCATGAAGGTAAACTTGGTTTGCAAGAACAACTCTTCACGCGAGATTCGACCGCTATCGAGAGCAGCTTGAATCGCGCGGCCAACGCCTTCCTCGTAATAGTGCTTTCGCTGATTAGCGGTATCAATTCCGCGAAAACCGGCTTCGAGCGCGAGAGTGGTCAGTTGTTCGGTTGCATCCTCTTTCCATGCAGTCCCATATAAAAAGCGCGGGACCGCGACGTTGTTAATCGTAAGAGGTTGGTCGGCCATGGCATCTCCGTACTTCGTTTGCCGACCATTCTAGCCGAAGAAGTGACATGGCCGCAGTAGACACCGAAGTCGTCATCTAGCCGTAGAGAATTTCCTGCTCCGGCTCGACCGTGGACTTGGGGTCGAACTTCCGCAGGCCTGTCCATTGAAGAAAAAGCAGGCTCAGGTAATACGGATTCAGAATCAAGTAGCGCTTCCAGAGGCGCATCGGCTCTTTCATCAAGCGGTAGAACCACTCCAGCCCGGCGCGCTGCATGAAGGAAGGTGCCTGGGCAAGTTGCCCGGCGTGAAAGTTGAACGCAGCGCCTACAGCCAGAACAGGCATGTTTACGTGCTCTTTGAATTCGTAGGTCCAGACTTCCTGACGAGGACAACCGAGTCCGACGAATGTGATGGCAGCACCGCTGTTGTTGATCGTGTCAATGATCTCCTGCTTTTCCTGACGGGAGACGGTGCGGAATTTAGACGGCAGCATGCCTGCGATCTTCAAATCGGGAAAAGCTTCAAGTAGTCGGCCGCTGAGATCATCCAGCAGTTCCTGCTTGCCTCCGAACAGAAAAATTCCGACGCCCTTCTCCGCTGCCGCGCGGCAGGTCTCAAGCATCAGGTTCGGGCCGTAGACACGGTCTCTCAGTTTGGTTCTGTGGAGTAGATTGAGGGCCCAGCGAACCGGCTGGCCGTCAGGAACAATCAGTTCAAGGTCATTCAGCCGATGCCGGTGCGTGTCATCCATCACGCCTTCCATGACGCCATGCACTGCAAGGGCGGAAACGCCGAGTGGCCGACGTTCCTTTGCTGCCGAAATGATCTTGTCTACTGCAGCTTCGTAGTCAACGGCGCAGACGTTGACCCCGAGCAAATTATGTCTGCCGCGATCAATCATCCTAAGTTGCCTTTTCGCTCCAGCGACTGGTGTTCTGCTCGTAGATTTCACCGAGGATGTCGCGAACGTTCTTCGTCAGCTCCCATTCCGGGTAGTGCTCTTTGAATTTGCCGACGTCGCTGATGTACCAGATGTGGTCGCCGATCCGGTTCGTTTCAGCATAGGTGTAGTCCAGTTTGTTACCGCTGTACTCTTCACAGATCTCAATCGCCTCCATCATCGAGCAGTTGCTGAAACGGCTGCCACCGATGTTGTAGACTTCGCCGACTCGCGGATTGCGATAAAAGTGATCAAACGCCTGGATCAGGTCATAGCTGTGAATGTTGTCGCGGACCTGCTTGCCTTTGTATCCGAAAATGGTGTACGGGTTGCCGGTCATCGTGCACTTCATAAGATACGCGAGAAAACCGTGCAGCTGGGTTCCGCTGTGGTTCGGACCGGTAAGGCATCCACCACGGAACGAAGCGGTCTTCATATCAAAGTAGCGACCGTATTCCTGAACCAGAACGTCCGCCGCAACTTTCGAGGCGCCGAACAGACTGTGTTTACAGTGGTCGATTGACATGTCTTCACGAATGCCGTCGTTGTAAGTGTGTGACGGATCAATCTCCCAGCGAAGCTCCTGCTCGACCAACGGAAGGCGATTCGGCGTGTCACCGTAAACCTTGTTAGTCGAGGTGAAGATAAATACCGCATCGGGTGCATGGTCGCGCGTTGCCTGCAGCAGGTTGAGTGTGCCGTTTGCGTTGACGGTAAAGTCCTTCAGCGGGTCGCTGGCTGCCCAGTCATGAGAGGGTTGAGCCGCTGTGTGGACGATGAGTTTGATGTCGCTGCCGTATTCAGCGAACAGGTTGTCCATGAGTTGGTTGTCGCGGATATCTGCGTCGATATGACGGTAGCGATCACCGAGTTCTTCGATCAGCTGCCTGCGCTGCCAGCTTGTAGAAGCTTCTTCACCGAAAAATTCGGCCCTCATGTCGTTGTCGATGCCGACTACGGTCAGATCCTGAGTTGCGAAATGGCGACTGGCTTCTGAACCGATCAATCCGGCTGAACCGGTGACAATGGCGATACTCATGGCAAATGAAAATCCTGGTGTTTCAGGGTGTCGAAGGGCGTGTCAGCATGTCCGGAAAAGCAAAGCCGGCATGGACACACTGATACCGGGAATCCGGTGCTTCTGTAGATAATAACGAGGCAATGGCGCTTATTTCAGGGCCCCTGTGAAACGATTGACGGTTTGTCAGGGGTAAGGAATCACAGGACTTTTCATTCTAATTTGACCCTTCGTACTGTCAACGAACGTCGTCATTGACAGAGGGAGCGTAAGGACTTTGCGAGCGGGACGATTCCCGTAGTGGGGAAGTTTAGTGTTACTGGCCCGTACATTGAGCCGTGTTTACGTTTCAGCAGTCTCCCCTAACGGCCCGTGTGCCGGAACAATCGGGACTGCAGTCAAATTCCCTACCGTCGCTTTAACAGATTGTTGACCTTGCGATTCCGCGAAAACGAGCGGCCAGCTGCGGCGATGATGGAGACGCCGGTTCGCCTGAATATTTATGAATCACCAACAACCAAAAATTCAGGTTTCATTGAAACAGATGTTCTTCGCGATGACTCTTGTCGCCGCGGTCGGAGCTGTTCTCGCGGAAGAACAGAAAGAGGTCGTTGCCGGCAGCATCGGCAGTGCAATCTGCTTTACCATCGGTGGCCTCGTCGCTGTGGTCAGCCTCGTCGATCTGATAGATCGGGTGAGAAAGGTCATCAGCGAAAAGTCATGGCTTCCAGTCATTGCGCGGATCAAATGGATCTACCTTGATGCCATCGGTGTTTTTCTGATTGTCGTCGGCGTATCAATTGCCAACCTGACTCTTCACGATGCCGTTGGCGCAGGCCCTTTAATTGTCATGGGGATGGGGATACTGATCGCGCCGCTTCTATACTGGCAGTTCAATTCACGCTGGCTGGACGGCTGATTCACGCTGGCTGATCCGGGAACAGCCGGGCAACATGACTCGTTTCGGCTTGGCGTTGCGTGAATCGGCTCCTATGACAGTTCTGATCGCCATACGCTGAGAGCAGTGCCGGGAGTTTGCGTTTAGTCTGCTGGATGGTCCGTCAGTACGGGGGAGCGAAGTAACTGACAATTGCAGTCCAATGGGATACATTGAGTATCTGGTCGAAGCGTCCCCAACCTTGCCCGGCAAATTTCCCACTGTGTCGGCGATCGGCGATAGATTTTCCTCGTCGCGAACACGTGCATCGACCATGATTGCGAATGAACAGTTGCATGAAACGGCAACGCGGGGAAATTCAATGGACAACACGCTTCGCTATAGAGTGAGAACTCTTGCTCTGATTCTTGGACTTGGGGGACTGATTGGTGTAACCGACCCCTGGCTCAGTGATCAGCTTCAGCCCATTACTGTTTTTCCGTTCTTCGGCGGTATCACGTTGTGGCTGGTACTTCCTTACCTTCTTCTGACGAAAAATGTTCGTGCTGCGATGATAATCTCAGTCGTTGCAGCAGGAGTTGTGTTCATCGGTTGTTTTGCATCGTATGGTGATCCGTTCTACATCATGTTGGGCTTTGGCGTGCCAATCGGCGCCGCGCTGTTTTTGAGAACGGCTGATGCGTGCTGGATCCTGTTTGTCTATTGCTTTGCGGCAGTACTTCTTGCCGCCGGGATCCGTGCCGAATGGTTCCATCCACCCTACCTCGCTGAATCAGCGAACACGGCTCTGGGGCTGAAACAGACGGTTACAGGCGCTTCGATAATCATAGCGATGACGGTAGCGGCAATCTGGAAGGAAAAGCTGTTCACCGATCCAACCGCACGTGAGAAGCGGCAGAAGAATCTGCTTGAGACAATCTGCGAACACGGCTACGACGCGATTCTGGAAGCTGACGATCGCGGCAACATTTCGTTCTGCAGTGGTAAGTTGATCGAAGAGTTCGGTTTCTGTGAAGCGGAGTTGATTCAAAAGCAGCAGTTGTCTTTTTTTGAGCCCGCGGCGAGAAGGAAGTTTCTTCGCGAATTAAAGTTGGAGAACAACCGGTTTCAAGTCGATTGCGAAACCACAATTCTGGATGCCAGGGGAATGCCGAGATGGGTGCGTATCTCCGGCGGCAGTTTTCAGGAGCGTGATGATTCCAGGCACTGGGTTTACGGAGTTCGGAATATTGAGGAACAGGTAAGACAGCGCGAGCAACTATATGAAGTTGCAAGGCTGGAAAGTCTTGGAAGCGTTTGCGCAGGACTGGCACACGACTTTAATAATCTGCTGACGGTAATCGGGATTCAGGCTGACCTTGTCAAACAACCTGAAACCAGGAGCACGCTCCTGCTCGCTCAGAAACAAGCAACACGGCTGACATCAGGGCTGCTGACGTTTGCCCGAAAACAGGAATTCCGAGAACAGCGAGTTAATCTCTCGAAGTTTTTCCAGGACGCCGCGTCATTGATTGGAACTATTGTTCCGGAGACCATTCGTCTGCTCTGGCAGATCGAGGGTTACAGCGCTGCAGTCCTGGTTGACCCTGCCCAGCTGCAACAGGCTCTCGTTAACCTGGTCACCAATAGCCAGCACGCATTACCAGCCGGCGGGCAGGTCTGTATCTGGGCGCGCAAAGTCGATGTGTTGCCGGACGTCTGTGTACAGGATGCAGTGCCGGGCAAATCCTACATTGCCATCGGTGTCAGGGACGACGGCCATGGAATGACGCCGCAAGTTGCCCGCCGGGCAGTTGAGCCTTTCTACACCACAAAGCCACGCGGAAAAGGTACCGGCCTCGGGCTCGCGATGGTTCATGGAATCATACGACGAGCTGGTGGGTTTCTAAACATTGAAAGCGAGACCGGAAAAGGCACAGAGGTTACGATTTTTCTACCGGTTATCGACTCAAAAGATCGAAGTGGCGTTCAACCTGATGTACCGCGCGATCTGAATATTCCGCAGATCGAGGCAAATATCCTGGTGGTTGAAGACCAGGAACTTGTTGCAAATTCCATCGCGACAACTCTTGAGCTAACAGGCGCGAGGGTCAGGCGTACGGACAATGCTGAACGTGCCGCGGAAATGCTTGTCGAGGACGGGCAGTTCGATCTTGTCATTTCCGATGTGGTGCTTCCAGGGCAATCAGGACTGGAATTAATCCAGATTGTGCTTGAGAAATTTGTGGATCTCCATGCGATTCTGATTTCGGGCCAGCACCGTGAAAATCTTGATGTTCTCCATCAGCACCGTGGGCGAGTTTCGTTTCTTGCCAAGCCATTCGGGACCTCCAGCCTGTTGAGTCTCGTGATTGCGTCATGTCAGAGAAATGCACGGTCAAGTTCTCTGCAGCAACAGTGATGAAAATCAGCCGGGGAACGATTTGATTCCGGATCGACGCGACCTTATCTTCGGATTCCTCTTCCACGTGCAAGGTACTGCAGGCGTTCAGTTGCACCGGAATTCGTGCGAACCACAACGGAATTGTCGATATGTCAGTCAAGGAATCACCCGAAGCAAAACTGAAACGCGGCGAAACGATCAAAGGCAGCGTCGGGCTGTTCCGTTCAAAAGACTGGGAATACGATCTCAAAGAATTCAGGATGGAGGGCGAAACTCCTGTTCCGCTGAAGTCGATCACCTGTGTCAACCACATGGATAAGGTGTACAGCTTCTGGACCGATGGTATTGAACCTGAAATGCAACTTCCGGCGACGCCCGAAATCAGAGCTCTCGCGCGGATTCTTGAAAAGCATCTGAAGAAAAGGGCGGCCAAAGGTGAAGACCTTTCGCTCAAGCAGGAGTCGGGACGTCTGCTCTTTGACGCGTTCAGTTCCCATCGCTTCCTTTGTATCTTCCTCGGGATTCTATTTCTGATATTCGCACTGGTGCTGGTTTACGACGCTATCAGGCGGCCCGAAAAAGCGAGCTGGCTGGCAATTGGTGCGATCATCGGACTAGCGGTCGGCCTGTTTGGAATCGCCAGCATCAAGCGGCCAAGGCTTGAAGCTTACGAAAATGAGATTCACAAACATGCATTTTTCGGAGGCGTGACGAAAATACACTACGACGACATCGTGTCGTTTACTACTTCGGTAACGAAAGTGAAATCCCAGGAAGGAAAGAGCCTCAAAACCAAAACAAGTTTCAAGATCGAAGGCCCGGAAAAGACAATCCGCTTCAGTGATCCGAATGGCGATGCGCGCAAACAACTTCAGTCACTGGAGTATTTCATCAGCGAAGTGCTGGCTGTGAAGTTCTGGCGCCAGCTTGAAAGCGGCCAGGATATTCCTTTCGGAAAGCAGAATATGCTGACTCCAGCCGGCCTCAAGATCAAAGACGGTAGCGTGATT
>JBCCFB010000101.1:0-20058 GCA_039029995.1 Planctomycetota bacterium | reverse complement strand
TTACCAGATGAGCCTTTGAACGAAAATGTCCAGAGACCTGCCCCCCTCCAAAGCGCAACCTGTCAACCGCGACGCTTCACGCAATGACAAGCACGACTTGCTGATGGAGCAACTTGAAGAGCGAGTCCTGTTTGATGCAGTTCCTGTCGCGCCTCTCGATCCGGCTGTGATCGATGCCTTCGATGCAGGAGCATTCGTACAGACCGCTAATACCAGCGGAGTCATAGAAAACGAAGCAGCCGATATCGGGGCTGTCAGCCAGTCGCCTGCCGATGAGGTTCTCTTCGTCGACAAAAGCGTTGACGGCTATCAGGATATAATCGCGGGTTTTACCAGGTCACGTGATGTTGAAGTATTCCTCATCAACTCCGGAGCAGACGGCATTAAGCAGATTGCTGACCATCTCGAAGGTTATTCTGACTTGTCTGCCATACACATCGTCTCACATGGCAACGATGCAAGGCTTCAACTCGGGTCTGCACAGGTAACGACTTCCGATCTTTCTACGAACTATGCCGTAGAGCTGGTTCGCATCGGAAGTTCGCTATCCGATTCCGGCGACATACTCATCTACGGCTGCCAATTGGCACAGACCGAAAACGGTGAGGCATTTCTAGATGAATTGAGTCAGCTGACCGGCGCCGACATTGCTGCCTCGGATGACCTGACCGGTACCGATGTCCTTGGAGGTGACTGGGAACTCGAAAAACAGACCGGTACGATTGAAACGGAGAGTTTTTCCGCGGACGGATTCGGGGGCACACTCATTGTCACTGATTCCGGTTTTGTGGTCGGCACTCAGTCATTCGGCACAATGTCGGAAATTGCGGTCGTGCCTGTCGGCCAACCCGGCGTTTCCTCAATGCTCTATCCGGGCGCGGCGACCGCGAACGGCGGAGCCATTACTATCGATCTCCAGCTGACGCTGATTGATACCTACGACGAACTGGGCAACGTTACTACGGGCACCCCCAATCAGATGCCCGTGACATTCTCAGATTTCGCGGGCGGCCCGGTCCTGCTGTCGAGAACTGTCGGTGGAAGCGTCAATGGATTCCAGGGACATGTGGCTCATGTCCAGGTCGAGTTCTTTAACGCAGCCGACAATTCTGCGATCTCCGTTGTCGGAGACTTCACGTTCAAAGACATTGACTTCATCGGACCAACATCGCCGGACGCAGGAAAAGGCTCCGAAGCAGTAACGGTCGTTTCGGACCAGATGAGAACCTACTCGATCTCAACTGCGCCTGTAACGGAGATCGATATCAACGTGAATGCCGACGGAACGACAACATTCATAAACACCACAGGCAGCGGGGGTGAAAACGATCAGGAGCGATGGGTCGGCGTGACGTTTGAGGACATGCCACAGCTCAACCTTCGCTTCACATCTCGAAACGCAAATACCGGCTATGGCCTGTCAACAAGCAATTTTTCTGCGCCTCCGATTGTATTTACTCAACCGTCTGCGACAGACGACAACTTTACGACCGATCAGGATACAACGATCTCAGGGAATCTGGTCACGATCGACAATGGCAACGGGGCTGACACCGATCCTGAAGGTGACCCGATCACCTTGTACCAGACCAACGGCGACGTAGCCAATATCGGCGTTCCAGTGACTGGTTCTGCCGGCGGTCAATTTAACGTCAATACGGACGGGTCATTCACTTTCGACCCGGGCGGCGATTTTGATGATCTTGCAGACGGAGAAACGAGAGCAACAACAATCACGTATTCGATTCGCGATACCACTGGAATGGCCGACACTGCTACCGTGACGGTTGTAGTGACCGGGACCAATCAGGCCCCGACACCCGTCGGCATGATTCCCGGCCAATCTTCAAATGACGGGGATAGCATTACGCCGATCGACATCAGTTCGTTTTTCGATGACGTTGACACGAGTGATACACTTTCATTTTCGGCGGGTCCGACTTTACCTCCCGGACTTTCAATCGACCCGGCAACCGGTGTCATTTCCGGCACGATCAACTCCAGTGCATCGTTGTCAGGACCCTTCACCGTCGTCATAACGGCAACGGACCCGCTTGGCGAATCAACAACCCAGTCCTTCGTCTGGACCGTCGCCAACCCTGGCCCGACCGCCCGCGACAACGCGAACGCCGCGGTCGAGGACACGCTTCCAGTAATCAGTGGAAACGTCATCAGCGACGACGATGGAAGTGGAGTCGATTCAGATCCGGACAACGACACCCTTTCAATTACAGCAATTGACGGCGTTCCCGCGAATGTCGGCAATTTACTGACGACCACTTTCGGCGAAATTCAGATCAACGCCGATGGTTCCTATACCTATACGCTTGATGGCTCCAACCCGACTGTCAACGCTCTCGACGATGGTGACTCACTGTCTGAAACGTTCACGTATACGCTTTCGGATGGTGAAGGCGGTACGGACACAGCTGTTCTGACGATCAATATCAGCGGTACAAACGACGCCCCGGTTGTCACTTCTGCGATTCCGAACCAGGCCAGTCTGGACGCAGAGACAATATCAACGCTGGACGTCTCCTCGTTCTTCAACGACCCCGAAGGCAACTCACTGACGTATTCCACCACAGGCCTGCCAGCGGGACTTTCGATCAACCCTGCGACGGGCCAGATCACAGGGACGATTGACAATTCCGCATCTCAGAATCAGCCGGGTGGAGTCCACTCCATTACCGTCACAGCAGATGATGGCAACGGCGGAACCATTACAACTTCGTTTGACTGGACGATTACCAATCCCGGCCCTACAGCGACCGACAATGCCAACTCCGTAACGGAGGACTCCACACCAACCTCCAGCGGCAATGTCATATCGGATGATGATGGAAGTGGAGTTGATTTCGACCCCGATGCTGACTCGCTCGTGGTAAGCGAGTTCAACGGTTCAGCCGCAAATGTCGGCGTTCTTGTCGCTGGTTCATTCGGCGATATTACTCTCAACAGTGACGGCAGCTACTCGTATTCCGTTGACAACCTCAATCCTGCGGTACAAGCACTCGATACCGGCGACACTTTAACCGAGGTCTTCTCCTACACGATTAGCGACGGGGAAGGCGGAACAGCAACCGCAAATCTGGCCATTACGATCAATGGCGCAAACGACAATCCAGTCGTTGGCGGTACGATTCCATCTCAAAACGATCAGGACAACGAAACGGTCTCGACTCTGGATGTTTCCGGATTCTTCAGCGATCCCGAAGGAGACTTGCTGACGTTCTCGGCCGCAGGACTACCAAACGGGCTTTCGATTGACCCGATAAGCGGAGAAATTACTGGAACGGTAGACAACTCGGCTTCCCAGGATCAGCCCGGAGGGGCCCACACCGTCACGATTACGGCAACTGACGACAGCGGCGCAAGTATTTCCACTACATTCACGTGGACCATCACGAACCCCGGACCGATCGCGTCAGATGACGTGGACTCGACCATTCAAGGTGCAACAACCTCCGGCAGCGTTCTGACCAATGACAACGATCCGGACGGAGATACGATTACCGTTAACGCCGTCAATGGCTCAGCTGCAAATGTTTCAGCGTCCGTCGGCGGAACATCCGGTGGCATATTCACGATCGCCACGGACGGCTCCTACAGCTTTAACCCCAACGGCGACTTTGATTCACTCGCTTTCGGAGAAAGCGCGACAACTGCGATCAGTTACACCATCACAGATTCTGAAGGCGGCACTGATACAGCAACGTTGACTGTCACCGTCAACGGAACCAATGACAATCCAACCACCGTCGGCACGATCGCTGATCAATCCAACCTGGACGCCGACACAATTTCCACTCTCGACGTTACTCCATTCTTCGACGACATCGACTCGTCAGACATACTCACCTATTCAGCAACCGGCCTGCCGCCCGGCTTGTCCATCGATTCAGCAAGCGGCGAAATCACCGGCACGATCGACAACAGCGCTTCGTTGTCAGGACCATTCAACGTCACCGTCACCGCAGACGATGGTAATGGTGGAACGGTCCAGCAGTCTTTCGTGTGGACGGTAACCAATCCGGGACCCGTCGCGATTGACGACTCGAACACGACCGCGGAAAACAGCGATGCCTCCGGCAACGTCACGGCCAATGACAGCGATCCCGACGGCGATGGAATTGCCGTCACCGCAGTCAATGGCTCCCCCGCAAACGTCGGCACAACCATTGCCGGCTCAGGCGGAGGTCAGTTCGACATCAATCCGGACGGTTCCTACGACTTCTATCCTGGAAGTGACTTTGAGTCGCTTGCTGTCGGACAGACAGCAACGACCAGTGTCACCTATACGATCAGCGATGGCGAAGGTGGAACCTCAACCGCAACGCTGACAATAACTGTAAGCGGCGTCAATGATGCGCCACTGGTCGCAAGCTCCATACCTGACCAGTCGCATCTTGACGCCGGGACGATAGCGGGGCTCGATGTCAGCTCTCACTTTTCCGACGTCGATTCCGGCGATTTGCTGACATTCAGCGCGACCGGACTTCTCCCCGGCCTGAGCATTGATTCTTCCGGCAACATCACCGGCACGATCGACAACAGCGCGTCACAAAGCGGCCCTTTCACCGTGACAGTCACCGCCACCGATTCTTCCGGTGCCGACGTCTCAACATCGTTCCTTTGGACCGTAACCAATCCCGGCCCTACCGCAACTGACAACTCAGGGTCAGTCACAGAAGACACGGCTTCGATTGACAGCGGAAACGTAATCGTTGATGACACGGATCCGGACAACGACACGTTGAGCGTGACGGCGGTCAATGGATCAGCAGGAGCTGTCGGAATCTCAACCGCCGGCTCATTCGGTGATATTCAGATCAACTCCGACGGCACATGGACCTACTCTCTCGACAACTCCAACCCTGTCGTCAACGCACTTGGTTCAGGGGATTCGCTGTCCGATGTCTTTACCTACGAGGTCAGCGACGGGGAAGGCGGAACAGATACGGCGACACTCACAATAACGATCAATGGCAACAACGATGCTCCAGTCACTGGTGGAACGCTCCCACCTCAATCAAGTACGGACAGCGAGAATATAACTCCGGTCGATGCATCGGGAATCTTCTCGGACCCCGAAGGCAGCTCACTGACATTCTCGGCGTCGACCCTTCCGTCGGGGCTGGCAATTGACACGAACACCGGACTGATAACCGGAACTCTGACCAGCAGCGCTTCTCAGGGAGGTTCCGGAGGGACTTACACAGTGGTTGTCACAGCGACCGACGTTGAGGGACAGTCGGTCACATCGTCGTTTGACTGGACAGTAACCAACCCTGCGCCCGTCGCGGTCAACGACTCATTCACAACGGCTGAAGATACGCCACTTACTGCAAGCATTGCGGGCAACGACTTCGATCCTGACGGTGACTCGCTCAGTTTTGCAAAACTGACCGACCCGGCCAACGGTACGGTAACGGTCAACGCTGACGGGTCGTTCACATACACAGCCGATCCCGACTATAACGGCCCCGATTCTTTCACATACACAGTCACGGATATCGATGGTTCCACGACCGCCGCAACCGTCACGATCAACGTGACGCCTGAAAACGACGCACCGGTTATTTCGTCACCGATTGCCGATCAGGCAAACAGCGATAGTGACGTCATCAACCTTGATGTGTCCGGCAGCTTCACTGATGTTGATCTGGACCCTCTGAGTTTCAGTGCGACTGGCCTCCCCCCCGGACTCTCAATTGACACCGCCGGTAATATCACGGGAACCATCGACTCAAGCGCGTCAGCCGGAGGCGCCTATTCCGTCACAGTGACGGCAGACGACGGGAATGGCGGAACGGTATCCGAAACTTTCACCTGGACCATATCCAACCCTGCCCCCATCGCCGTCAACGATTCGTTTTCAACATCGGAAGACGTTCCCGTCTCCGGTAGCGTCGCACCTAACGACTCGGATCCTGACAACGATGCGTTGTCATTTGTTGTCGATGGATTGCCGTCAGATGGATCCGTCCTCCTGAACAATGACGGAACTTTTACTTACACGCCTGACGCGAACTTCAACGGCATCGATTCATTTACCTACACTCTGATTGATGCCGACGGCGCGACATCAACCGCGACAGTTACAATCAACGTCGGAGCGACCAACGACGCACCGGTCGTCGCCACTCCAATTGCAGACCAGACCGACTTCGACAGCGATGTCGTTGCGATCGATATATCGTCAAGCTTCAGTGATCCGGATGGTCACAGCCTTACCTTTTCTGCGACGGGACTGCCTCCCGGACTGAGCATTGACTCCGCTGGCAACATCACGGGAACGATCGATTCCAGCGCATCCGCAGGGGGCCCTTACTCCGTAACGGTTACTGCCGACGATGGAAATGGCGGCACAGTCAGTGACACTTTCACCTGGACCGTCACCAATCCCGCTCCTCTTGCGGTCAACGACTCCTTCGGCACCAATGAAGATGTCACCGTCAGCGGCAACGTATCGGCAAACGACAATGATCCTGACGGCGATGCGGTATCGTTCACCAATCTCACAACGCCGTCCAATGGTTCTCTGACATTCAATCCAGACGGCAGTTTCAGCTACACGCCTGACGCTGACTTTAATGGAACCGACAGCTTTGACTACAGGATCACAGACGCAGACGGCTCAACGGCTGTCGCCACTGTAACGATCACTGTGGCTCCGGTGAACGATGCTCCCGTGGTGAGCTCGAGCATCCCTGATCAGAACAGCCAGGACAGTGAATCGATTTCGCTCGACATTTCATCAAGCTTCACTGATATCGAAGGCGACACGCTGACCTTCAGCGCAAGTGGATTACCGACCGGCCTGAGCATTGACTCCGCAGGCAACATCACAGGTACCATCGACTCAAGTGCCTCTGCAGGCAGCCCGTATTCGGTAACCGTCACTGCAAACGATGGAAACGGGGGCACAGTTGCAGACACATTTACCTGGAACATCACAAACCCTCCACCAACGGCAGTCAACGATAGTGTCATCACAGCGGAAGACACTCCTGTCAGCGGAAACGTCGGCAGCAATGACATTGACCCTGACGGAGATTCAGTCTCTTTCCTCAAGCTGACCGACCCCGCGAACGGAAGCGTCGTTTTCAATCCTGATGGCAGCTTCACTTACACACCGGCTAACGACTTCAACGGCACTGACTCCTTTGACTATCAAATCACGGATGTCAACGGAGCAACCTCGACGGCGACAGTTACCATCAGCGTCACCCCCGTCAATGACGCACCGGTCGTCAGCTCGGTAATCCCTGATCAGTCCAGCCTCGACAGCGAACTGGTCTCTCTGGATGTCACGACCAACTTCATCGACATTGAAGGCGACACGCTGACGTTCGCCGCCAGTGGCCTGCCGTCCGGACTGAGTATTGACTCAGCGGGCAATATCACAGGCACCATCGACTCAAGTGCATCCACGGGAGGCCCCTACACCGTTACGGTGACCGCTGATGATGGCAATGGTGGCACCGTCATGGACACGTTTACCTGGACCGTCACAAATCCCGGCCCGATTGCAGTGAACGACTCGTTCGGCACCAACGAAGACGTTCCGGTGAATGGAAACGTTGCCTTCAACGACAGCGACCCGGATGGCGACTCCGTTTCATTTGTCAAACTGACCGACCCGTCAAACGGGACCGTCACGCTGAATTCAGACGGCAGCTTCACCTATACACCGGTCGGAGACTTCAACGGGACTGACACGTTCGACTACCAGGTTACAGATGCTGACGGAGCCACGTCGACCGCGACAGTCACGATTGTGGTCGCATCCGTTAACGACGCTCCCGTTGTGAGCTCTCCGATCCCGGACCAATCTAACATTGACAGCGAAGCCATCTCGATTGATGTCTCATCGAACTTTGCCGACATCGAAGGAGATACGCTGACGTTCAGCGCAACCGGCCTGCCTTCGGGCCTTAGTATTGACTCCGCCGGAAACATTTCGGGGACAATCGATTCCAGCGCATCAGCCGGCGGCCCCTATACGGTTACCGTGACAGCAAATGACGGCAATGGTGGAACGATCTCAGCCACATTCACGTGGTCGGTTAGTAACCCCGGACCTGTTGCTGTTGACGATTCATTTACCACCAGCGAAGACGTCGCGCTTGCCGGCGATGTATCAGGCAACGACAGCGACCCGGATGGAGATGCCGTCGCGTTTATCAAACTTACCGACCCTGCAAACGGGACCCTGGTCCTGAATGCTGATGGAACATTTGTCTATACACCCGATGCGAACTTTAACGGCACTGATACTTTTGATTACGAAATCATAGATGCCGACGGCGCAGTTTCTTCTGCCACGGCTACGGTTACAGTTTCCCCGGTCAATGACGCACCTGTCATAGCCACCCCGATCCCGGATCAGAGCAGCGTGGATAGCGACACAGTCTTGCTCGATGTCTCGTCCAGCTTCAACGATATTGAAGGCAACTCGCTGACCTTCAGCGCGACCGGCCTTCCGACCGGTTTGAACATCGACAGTGCGGGCAACATCACAGGAACCATCGACTCAAGCGCATCAACTGGTGGTCCATATTCCGTGACCGTCACCGCAGATGACGGCAACGGCGGCGTTGTATCTGACACGTTTACCTGGACAGTCGCAAACCCCGCTCCGGACGCGGTCAGCGACAATGTCAGCACGTCTGAGGACATTCCCGTTTCCGGCGACGTGAGTACCAATGACAGTGACCCCGATGGCGACTCAGTCACGTTTAACAAGCTGACTGACCCGGCAAATGGTATTGTCGTGCTCAACAGCGACGGAACGTTTACTTACACTCCGGACTTGAACTATAGCGGCATCGATTCGTTTACCTACGAAATCATTGATGCCGACGGCGCATCTACGACCGGCACAGTTACCATCGCAGTCGGCGATGTGAACGATCCCCCTGCAGTAACCACACCGATTGCGGATCAAACCAGCCTCGATGCAGACTCGATCAGCCTTGATATTTCGGGCAATTTCGATGACCCCGAAAGCGAGCCACTGACATTTTCTGCAACCGGACTTCCGCCTGGACTTTCCCTCGATTCGTCCACAGGCATTATCTCAGGAACAATCGACAACAGCGCCTCGCAAGGCGGCCCGTACTCAGTGACAGTTACAGCTGACGACGGCAATGGTGGGACCGGTTCAGACACATTCATCTGGCTCGTGAACAATCCCGGCCCGGTCGCAACCGACAATGCCGCATCAATGAATGAAGATACAGCCCTGTCTGCAACCGGAAACGTAATTCTCGACGACGATGGCGACGGCGTCGATTCAGATCCTGACAATGATGACCTGACCGTGCTGTCAGTCGATGGATCCGGTCCGGGTGTTTCTGTTACCGGCAGTTACGGGAACATCATCGTCCACGCGGATGGCAGCTACTCTTATAACCTCAACAATTCGAATACCGACGTTCAAGCCCTCGATGTTGGCGAGTCATTAACCGATTCGTTTACATATACGCTCACTGATGCAGAAGGCGGCACAGACACCGCCTCGATTACGATCACCATTAATGGCACCAACGATGCCCCCATTGCCACAACGGTCCCTGATCAGTTCAGCAATGATTCGGACACAGTTTCGTTTGGGGCGTCCACATTTTTCTCGGATGTTGACGACACACTGCTTTTCTACAACATCAGCGGTCTTCCGCCGGGACTTTCGATTGATCCTGTTTCGGGAACAATCAGCGGCACAATTAACTCGAGCGCTTCAGCTGGTGGACCGGGCAGCGATGGAGTCTACACCGTCTCCGTGACCGCCACCGACGACAACGGAGCCGATGTTACGGCAACATTCACCTGGACCGTTGCAAACCCCGGCCCCGTTTCTGTGAATGACACATTCACTACGAACGAAGACACGTCGCTCACCGGAACTGTCGCAACAAATGACACCGATCCGGATGGAGACTCGCTCTCGTTTTCCGTGGCAACTCTGCCTTCAAATGGCAGCCTTACACTGAATCCTGACGGTTCCTTCACCTACAATCCAGTCGCGGATTTCAACGGGACTGACAGCTTCACGTACACCGTTACTGATGTGGATGGAGCAAGCTCCACATCGACGGTCACTATCAATGTCGACCCGGTCAACGACGCCCCTGTCGTTACAAGCCCGATCGCTGATCAATCTGACCAGGATAGCGATTTCGTAAACCTGGACGTATCAGCTTCATTCGACGACATTGACGACGGATACACGTTCAGTGCAACCGGACTGCCACCCGGTCTCAGCATCAACGCTGCCTCAGGGATAATCACAGGCACCATCGACAGCAGCGCCTCGGCAGGCGGCCCATATTCTGTGACAATAACCGTCACTGATGGAGGAGGGCTTTCGGCTTCTGACACCTTCACATGGACCATCGTCAATCCCGCTCCTGTCGCAGTCGGAGACAGTTTTTCAACGGCGGAAGACACTGCGCTGTCCGGAACGGTCGCTACCAACGACATCGATCCCGATGGAGACGCGCTTACGTTCAGTCTTGTTTCCGGACCTTCCAATGGCGGCGTTATTTTTAACCCGGATGGATCGTTCACCTACACCCCGGCTGCAGGTTACAACGGACTCGATTCTTTCAATTACCTTGTAACGGATGCCGATGGTGAGTCGTCACTGGCAACGGCAACAATATTGATCGGCGCCGTTAACGATCCGCCTGTGGTCACCTCTCCGATCGCTGACCAGAGTTCACTGGACAGTGAAACTGTATCTCTGGATGCTTCTACGGCATTTACCGAATCCGATATCGGGGACACCCTCCTTTACAGCGCAACAGGCCTGCCACCCGGGCTGCTGATTGACACCTTGACCGGGGAAATATCGGGGACCATCGACAGCAGCGCGTCTACTGGAGGCCCCTACGTTGTCGTGGTTACAGCGACCGATACCGGACTGCTCAACGCTTCGGACACCTTCCTCTGGACAGTAGACAATCCGGTTCCAGTTGCTGGTGATGACGCAGAAGGCACGGCCGAAGACACTCCGGTGTCAGGAGATGTATCGCTTAATGATTTCGATCCGGATGGAGATTCGCTCAGCTTTTCTCTGCAAAGCGGACCGGCTAACGGAACCGTCATATTCAACCCCGATGGCTCATATACCTATACGCCTGATGCGGACTATAACGGCACAGACTCCTTCGACTACACGGTCACTGACGCCGACGGCTCAACGGCTACTGCGACGGTCACCATTACGATTGCTCCCGTCAACGACGCACCGGTGGCTTCGCCGCTGAGCGACTTAAGCAATCAGGACAGCGACACGATCACCCCCGTCGATCTATCAACATCGTTTTCGGACATCGATGGCGACTCGCTCACTTTCAGCGCAACGGGCCTTCCACCGGGACTTGCACTCGACCCGTTGAGCGGCACCATCTCCGGCACTCTAACGGCAGGTGCGTCAGCCAGTGGCCCTTACACAGTTTCTATCACGGCAGACGATGGCAATGGTGGAACAGCGACAATGGCGTTCGCATGGACCGTCACCAACCCCGCGCCAACAGCGGTGGATGACACCTTTTCCGGCAACGAAGACTCAACGATCTCGGGAGATGTGTCCACCAACGACAACGACCCTGACGGGGACGCAGTTACTCACGCTCTGTCCGCTTTGCCTGCGAACGGTTCAGTCACACTGAATTCAGATGGGACTTTCGATTACACACCATTTGCCGACTTCAATGGTACTGACTCATTCGAGTACACGGTCACAGATGCCGAGGGAGCGACTACGACAGCGACAGTTACCATCAACATCACACCGGTAAACGATCCACCAATCGTGGACAGTCCGCTTGCCGATCAAACCAATGCGGATAGTGAACCGATTACCTTTGATGCCTCGACCGCGTTTGATGACATTGATTCCGTAACGCTTACGTACTCGGCTACCAACCTCCCACCCGGACTGACGATCAACAGCACGACTGGCGAGATTACGGGACCCCTTCCAGCAAACGCTTCAGTCGGCGGCCCATACACAGTTACAATTACGGCAACTGATCCCGAAGGCTTGTCTGCAACAGATACATTTACCTGGACTGTCAACAATCCGGCACCAGTTGCGTCCGACGACACGTTCACGACGAGCGAAGATACGCCTGTTTCCGGAACGGTGGCTACCAACGATTCCGATCCGGACGGCGATTCGTTGACCTACAACCTGCTCGCGGGCGGTCCGACCAACGGGATGGTCTCATTCAATCCGGACGGGTCTTTCGACTACATACCGGATGCGGACTTCAGTGGGACCGACACTTTTGACTATCAGGCATGTGACGCAGATGGAGCATGCACAACCGCGACAGCCACAATCGTCGTTGGCGCGGTTAACGACCCGCCTACGGTCACAAGTCCAACTGCTGATCAAACCAGCCTTGACGGAGAGACTGTCTCGCTTGACGCCTCAAGCGCTTTCAGTGACCCGGAAGGCGACTCATTGACTTACACCTCGACCGGACTACCACCGGGATTGTCGATGGACAGTTCAACCGGGCTCATTTCCGGAACACTTACTTCAAACGCATCAGCCGGCGGTCCCTACGTCGTGTCTGTGACGGCAGACGACGGCAACGGCGGAACGGTAACCGACACGTTCTCCTGGGGCGTAACCAACGTCGCGCCGGTTGCCAATGATGATTCGTTCACCACCGATGAAGACACGTCGTTAACAGGAAACGTCTCAGTCAATGACATCGACGACGATGGTGATTCATCCCCGACATTTACAACGCTTACCACGCCGACAAACGGAAGCCTGGTCTGGAATGCCGATGGCACGTTTACTTACACCCCCGATCCTGAGTTCAACGGTACGGACAGCTTTACGTATATCGTCACCGACACCGAGGGAGACAGCTCAACGGCGACGGTTACTATCGTTGTCACGGCGACAAATGATGCCCCGGTCGCCATTGACGATTCCGCAACTACCAATGAAGACGATCCTGCCAACATCGATGTCGTTGCTAACGACACAGACATTGATGGCGACAGCCTGACCATCACCGAGATAAACGGACAGCCGGTAACTGCCGGGTCGCGTGTCTCTCTGCCTTCAGGCGCCGCAGTCGTGGTCAATGCTGACGGCACGCTTGATTACGTACCCAATTCCGCTTTCGATTCGCTCTCAAACGGCGAATCGGGTATCGACCGGTTCACCTACACAGTCGTCGATGGGAACGGCCTGTCGTCTACTGCAGAAACACTGGTCACGATCAACGGACAGAATGATGCACCCCTCGCAAACGATGACTTTGCCAAGATGGCTCAGGGCACTTCTTTGACAGTTGATGTTCTTGCCAACGACATTGACCCGGACGGCGATCCTCTGAACGTGATCCTTATATCAACTCCACCTGAGGGCGTGACAACTGTAAACCCTGATGGAACGATCACCTTCAGTCCTGATTCGAAGTTTATCGGCGATGTCGAAATCGAATATCTGATCGAAGACCCCGCAGGACGGACGAGCCAGGCAAAATTGACAATCGAAGTTAAAGCAGTTTTCTCATTTGATTCGTTCACGAATTTCGGCAATTCCCACGCGTCGTTCTCACAAAGGATCGAAGCGGAATCAGCTGCCGAAGAAAAACTACTCTCACAGAAGATTTTCACCCTTGCACCTGAACCGATCTTCTCCGGCCACGCTCGCCCGGGCACTCAGATTGTCGGCAAAATCTATGATCAGCACGGAAGTCTTGTCGGTGAAGCGACGGCCAGCACCGATCCCGGCGGCAACTGGATGATGCAGTTCCAGGGAACCACCAGCTTTGAGTTCTACCGGATCGAGTTCGAGCAGGTTTCAGCCGGAGCTACAGACGTCTACGGCTATTTCGGCCTTGATCCAGCGAACAATTCCTACCAGTCCATGGAGCCGCTGACGGCATATTCTGATCCACTCTCCGTGGACAGCGCCTCAACGACTGCGGAAGAGTCACTGGAGTCATCGCATCGACTGAACCAGACGCCAATGGGCTTCGGTGAGACGCGATAACACAGTGCCTGTTGCCCGATGGTCCTCGAACAACTTATAAACGATGCGCTTAGTTTTTGTTTACCAGTTGATTGAATGACCATGAGATACGCGATCTGCAACGAATTGTATGGCGACCTTCCTTTCGAAGATGCTTTTTCTCATGCCAGGGACCTGGGCTATACCGGTCTGGAAATCGCGCCCTTCACGCTCGGCCCGGACGCCAGATCGATTTCCAAGGAAGAACGTGCGCGGGTCCGTGCAATTGCTGAAGGGCTCGGAATGGAGATCATCGGTCTTCACTGGTTGCTGGCGAAGACCGAAGGATACCATCTGACTTCTCCGGATCCGCAGGTACGAACACGGACCATCAGCTACTTCAATGAACTTGCAAGACTCTGTCGTGATCTTGGTGGTGGTCTGATGGTCCTCGGTTCACCCCAACAGCGCTCGCTCGCTGCAGGAATGACTCACGAAGAAGGTCACACGAATGCCGTTAGCCTGCTGCGCGAATGCCTGCCGGTTTTCGAGGAATGCAATGTCGTAATGGCGCTCGAACCGCTCGGCCCCGCGGAGACTGACTTCATGTGTACTGCACAGTCCGGAATCGACATTGCTGCGGAACTCGACTCCCCTTTCGTAAAGCTGCATCTGGACGTAAAAGCAATGTCGAGCGAAGAAAAGTCAATTCCACAAATCATTCGCGACTCAAAAGAATGGACTTTTCATTTTCATGCCAATGATCCGAACCTCCGCGGCCCTGGAATGGGCGAAGTCGATTTCAGACCCATCTTCGACGCCCTCAAAGAGACTGGCTATGATGGCTGGATCAGCATTGAAGTCTTTGATTACGAGCCTGGAATCGATGCGCTTGCCGGAGACAGCATCCGCTATATGCAAGAGATCGAAGGCATGGTTTGAAACGGCAGGGCAGGGCAGGGAATTATCAGCAAGCGACCATCAGAATTGAAGGCTTCTCATGTTTGTTGCGATCTACGAATTCAAAGTCAAACCGGGAGAAGAGGAAGCGTTCGTCAATTCGTGGCACGAGCTGACATCGTTGATATACGAGTTTGAAAGCAGCCTCGGCTCTCGACTGCACCGGACGGATGACCCGCACTTATTCGTCGCATACGCTCAATGGCCTGACCGGGCCACGTGGGAAAACTCAGGAAAACGACTTCCGGAAGAAGCAACTTCCGTTCGTCATCAGATGAGCGACGCCTGCGAATCAATACAGACGACGCACAAACTGGAAGTCGCCGAAGATCTGCTGGCCGACTCCCCGTTCAAGAATCAGGAAGAATGAGCAGTTCGGGCAAAGAAATAGAGCCATCTAATTCATAGTTCCAATTTCTCCCTGACTCTACTTTCCGGCCTCTGGCATACCCAGGTGCTAAGTGCCCGAAGACAAAAAGTCACTGGAAAAATAGCCAGTGTGGCGGGCGCCGAATAAAGGCTGGATTCTGCGTACGACAGCATTGGAATCGCAAACCACGCAATCGTAAGGAGTGTTCCCAGGGGCACGATCAGCCCGATCGTAGCCATACGTTTTGCTGAAGGTGGCTTTCCGAGTTTCGCGATCAGAAACAGACCGACTGCAAAAGTAAACAACGCGAACAAAAAGATAGTCGCAAGTATCAAGCCGAGTACCAGCTTCGGAAGTTCGTTACCTGCCATGCTCCAGTTGGTCAAACCAAGCAAGGCTCCGATCGGCAGAAAGATTGCCAGCAGGTCCCCCGTCTCCACCCTGGCAAAACTCCATTGGTCGATCCCCTCGATCTTTCCGAAAGGAGAAAAGATCGCCCAACCGATCAATGATGAGATCGCCAGATAGGGCAGAAGAATGATTTCTATCATGGGAGACCTGATGCGGTTGCAGCCACTTCCGATGTATCACCACTCTAACCATCCGCTGAATACTGACAAATCGTCTGCCGGAAGCAGTCAGATATCAACGCTCCGATTCCACCGTGAGATAACCGTTCAGATTCCCCATGATATAACCGAACCGGGAAACTCCAGATGCAACCAGTGCATCGTCGGCCCTGAAAGTGGAATCCGGATTGTTCCTCGAAATAACCTGCCAATGCTGTTCGATCTTTGAAGATGCGACCGCTTCTCAGATATCCTGCGCAACCTCGGCTTTCTTCAGAGCGTTCTTCAAGCGGTTCGATTTGTTCAGCAGGTTGAACATCTTTCGATTGAAGTATTGAACCCAGCGCGGGATGTTTTTTTCGCGATAGACGTCACAAAACAGAACGACCCGTTTGTTGCTGCTCTTGTTCCAGACGGCATGCTTGTATGTGTCATCGAAGATTACATCTTCGCCTTCTTTCCAGTGATACTCTTCACCGCCGACGACGATGTAGCATGGAGCATCATCTGGAACAACAAGCGCCAGATGGTATCTCAAAACAGCTTTGAAAAATCCGACGTGCGGAGGAATGTGTTTCCCTCCATCGAGAATCGAAAAAAGCGCAGTCGTGATCTGCGGCAGTTGTTCCAGCAACTTTGTCGTCTCGGGCACTTTCGCCGCATTGCCGTCAGCCCATTTGTCGTAGGCTTTGATTACAAAGGTCCGCCACGCGATGTCGTCCTTAGCGGAAATGAACCTCTGGATGTTGTCCACTTCATGAAACTTCGGAACGCTGGCCTCATCTTTGAGCACCTCCATCAGCTCGTCACGAATTACCTCCCAGTTGTCCAGCAACAACTTGTGCTGTGGAAAGTACTCATCCATTTCCGGAAACGGCGGATTGCGGACGAACACCGAAGTGAAAATCGAGTACGGAAGCGTCAGCAGCGCTGGCTGAATAATGAATGCGAGTATCAGCAGTACCAGCAGAACGAGAAGAACGATTCCGATTATTTGAAGAGCGAGCATTTGACGCCGGCACAATATAAGTACCGCCCCTGATTACGCTTGCAGATTTGCCGTCTAGTGCCATTTTGTTGCACAGAAAAAGCTACGTCAATTCACCAGGTTGCCGTACCTTCACTTCAAAGCATGATTTTTTTCAATCAGCTGTGCTGCTGCCCACATACCCGGCGACACCAATTTGACGATGACATTGCAGAGGACCCACTGCCGATGATAAATCACTCCCTCAATTGACCACCTACAGGATTCGCCGTGAAGAACAAGCTTAATAATTTCATCGCCGCGTTGTCGGTTCTCGCGCTGGCTGCATCATTCACCGGCTGTGCCGCCGGTCCCTTGTCTGAACGTATGCCATTTCTAAATGCCTCCCGGCAGGCTCCGCCACCGTCCAACATGAATGCGGGCGTAGATCCGGATGCTGCGTTCGAGCATTACGCGTCCGATTCGTTTGAGCCGGAACCCGCTGGCCGATTGGCCCGGGCCAATCGCACGCGTGGTCTATTTGGCGGTGGCGCAGCAGCATGCGCCAGTGGCTGACACTAGTCCATAACAGCGCAGTTTGCGCTGATAAACAATCGAAGAATTCGTACTCGCGGATACTCAGACCGCTGATGCACAGCTGTGAATTTGGCGTGCCTGAATCACTGCACCTGCGGGTACGAAACACCTGGTCCTAGATGATTTCACTGGCCAGCATCTGCTCGTACGTCTGCCTCTTGCGAATGCAGTGAGCCTGGCCATTTTCGATTAGCGCTTCGGCCACCAACGGCTTGCTGTTGTAGTTTGAAGCCATCACATATCCGTATGCGCCGGCGCACTCGATCACCAGAAAATCCCCTACGCCGGCCACGGGCAGGTTGCGTTTACTGACAAACCCGCCTTCCTCCTGCGTGAAGATATCTCCGGATTCACAAAGTGGGCCGCCGATAATTACATCCGCGGTTTCCGCGGAGCCTTTGCCGGCGAAGGCGATCGACATCGGGTGGTAGGCACCGTAGAGAATCGGTCGCGCAAGATTGTTGAAGCCCGCATCGACCAGATAGAACAGGTTATCCCCCATCTTTTTGATCGCACGAATCTCGGTTACCAGATAGCCACACTCAGCAACCAGAAACCGTCCCGGCTCAATCTCCAGCCGAATCTCATTTCCGAACTCCTGCTCCAGCCTTTTGCGGGTTTCATCCCAGAGTTGAAAGTAACGATCGATATCCAATCCCTGGTCACCTTCCCGATACGGCGTCGGAAGGCCGCCGCCGGCACTGATCGTTGAAATCGTCGCCCCCACGGTCAGCGCGGCCTTTTCCATTGCTTCACATACGCTGGACAGGTGCTCAAAATCTGCGCCCGACCCGATGTGCATGTGGAGACCTGTGATCTTCAAGTCGTAGTCGGAAGCCATAGCTATCGCCTCGTCAATTTCCGCATGCCAGATTCCGTGTTTGGAGGATGCTCCACCGGTGTTGGTCTTCTGACTGTGTCCGTGGCCAAATCCCGGATTGATACGCAAGGTGATCTCCCGCCCACTCGCGCGCGCGCCGAACTGGCGGATCATATCAGTAGATCCTGCATTTACATGCATTTGTTCATCGACGACGGTCGATAGCGATTCGCGATCGAATATGTCGGCCGTGTAAACGACTTCGTGCTTCGATGCTTCCAGTTCGTAACCGGCATTTTTAGCGCGAACAACTTCTCCGACGCTCACCGCATCCACGACGACCCCTTCTTCGCGCATCAGCCGCAAAATAGAGAGGTTCGAGTTTGCTTTTTGCGCGTACCGGATGACGTCAAACTGCCTGAGCTGTGAAATCCGCTCGCGGATCAGTGCGGCATCGTAGACATAGCACGGGCTTTGAAACTTAGCGGCAATTTCGGAAACCGGTATTCCCGCAATTTTTGAGCGTTCAATCGAAAATCGTTGTTTCAATTCCATTTTTCCCTCCATCGACAATCGTAGCGATCACTCCATGAATTGTCAGCGGGCAGGAAGGACGCAAATCGCTACGGCGTTTGCGCCGCGTTGAAATTGAGCACAGCGAACATCCCGGGGTGAGACTGATTACGCTGGTGGAACTCAGTTTTCGCTGTTTCCGTTTTCCGGCTCATCGAGAACCGTCACGCGCACGCGTTCAATTTTCCGGCGAGTCGCCTGCTGAATGGTGAACTGAACATTTCCGATTTTCACATCATGTCCGGAGCGCGGAATCTCATTCAACCCGTGCATTATCAATCCAGCAACCGTCGCAAACTCGTCGTCCTCCGGAAGTGAGAGCCCCAGTTCCTCGTTCAAACGGTCAACATTAACTCGCCCTAAAACCTCAGCCTCGGTTTCGCTGATTATTGCCAGCTCAACCGCTTCTTCCTTATCAGTTTCGTCGCGAATTTCCCCGACAATTTCTTCAAGTACATCTTCAATCGTTACCACGCCCGCAAAGCCGCCCCATTCATCCTGAACGATTGCCATATGCGTTCGACTGGCCAGGAACTGGCTGAGCATTTCATCGAGCAGCTTACTATCGGGCACGAAGATAGGGTCTCGAAGCAGTTTACGCAGCGGGCGCTGTTTGTTTCTTGTGGTTTCGCGTAGAAGATCTTTGGCGTAGATGATTCCAAGGATGTTGTCCGCCTTCTTTTCGTGAACGGGAATCCGCGTCCGCCCTGACTCCACCACAAACTCTACGATTTCATCCCACTTTGTATCGATTTCCAGGGAGTCCACTCTCGAACGGGGAGTCATCACATCCTCGACAGTAGTATCGTCGAGTTCCATAACGCCTTCGATCATGTCCCTGGTGTCTGCTTCCAGAAAGCCGTCGTGCTCACCCTCCGAAACCATCGCCAGTATCTCATCTTCGAAAGCCTCCTCTTCGTCGTCTACTTCGTCCTCCTGCCCACTCGCGCGGACGAACAAATCAGAAACCATGAGGCCGGCCATCATCAGCGGTCGGAATACCATCGAGATCACCCACCACCACCGCCATGTCGAATACAGAAACTGAACCGCAAAAATCTGTTCGATGGCACGTGGCAGCCAACTACAGCAGGCAATCAACAGTATTCCGCATAGTAGAACAATTGCGAGAAAATCGAGAGGCTCGACGCCATCGGACTCTCTCAAAAGAAGCAACCATGCCGTCAGCGAGCAAATGGCAAAAGC
>JBCCFB010000100.1:0-20061 GCA_039029995.1 Planctomycetota bacterium | reverse complement strand
TGGTCGAAAATGCGGGGCAATAAAAATAAAAGTTTCGCACAGGAGGAACATCGTCGCGAGATAGCGAGAATTCGAGAAGAGACTGAAAGACTCAAACTCGAAGTCGGTCCTGCGGCAATCGAAGCCTTTCGTGAAGCTCCCGAAGCAGATCGAAACGTTGTGATGACGGTGATTTCCAACTTGAACTCCGCACTGAATCCCGGCGATTCGGAAACATCGAAGTTCAACCCCGCGCTTGCCCTGGAAATAACAAGACTGCTTTCCGACAACGGTGTCGATCAACCACAGGTTTCGTTTGCCGGTTTTCGAGCCGCCTATGCGATTCATGATTTTGAATACGCCGCCGCTATGCTGGAGAAACTGGCTACGACAGATGCGCGGTTGAATGACTCTGTTCCGGCACAACTCGAATCAACCCGTGCAAAATGGGAGCGGGAACTTCAACTCCGAACTGCGGAAGAGCTGGCAGATGATCTTCCAATGGTCAGATTTGAAACTACCGTCGGCGATTTCACCGCTGTGCTCTATGAAAACGAGGCTCCGGAAACCGTAGGAAACTTCATCCATCTTGTTGAAGAAGAATTCTATGACGGGCTTTCTTTCTACGTCGTACGCCCGGGCATGATGATTCAATCGGGATGTCCTCTTGGAAACGGGAAAGGGCATGCCGGCTATACCATTGCCTGTGAATGCGAGGGAGATGATATCCGTCATCACTTTGCAGGCACATTGAGTATGTTCAACGGCGGACCGGATACCGGCGGATCACGGTTCTTCATCTGCCAGCAACCCAATGAACAACTTGACGGACGGTATACCGTCTTCGGGAGAATCGTGGACAATCCAGAAGTGATTTACGATTTCTCGGCGATCAATAAAACAGGTGTCATCCCTGATCCCTGGGAACCGGCAACAATTGAAAAGGTGACCGTTCTGCGCAAAAGAAGTCACGAGTACGTGCCCAACCGAGTCGCCGTCCTCGCTCCGGTTGACCCGCGGGTAACCCAAAATGGACGCCAGCCTGAACCGGCGCGGACAGTGCCACCACTGGAAGATCCCCGACTGACAATTCCTGTGGGTGAGCCACCGGAATCCTCTGGTTCCAGCGGGGAATCCAGCGGTGGGGGCGAAGAATCCGGTGACGGAAACGCCGGCGGTGAATCAAGTGAAGAACCTGAACCCGAAGCAGCCGCATCCGGTAATGGCAACGATTCTGCTGGCTAGGTCGGGCATAGCTACTTATTTCACCTGAACTCTCCAGTTCTGAAGCACGGTCTTGTCTGGCTGAGTCGCCATTGACCGTTAGACAATCCAGCCGGAATCCGGCACACTATGGGGCTGCCAGTGGGGGCTGCCAGTGGGGGCTGCCAGTGGGACTACCAGTTCACGGTGGAACCGCCCATTCGCGGTGGAGCCGCAAGTCACCGTTCAGCATGGCTGAACCCGATGGCTGAATTCCGTTACCAAGCACGACCGTTACGACGTCAAGAAATACGACGTCGAGAAATACATAGGAGACTGTTGAGATGATGTTGACCTGCAACTGGAATCGAATCCGGGAGTCTGTCACGAGTGCGCGGGCTTTATTCGCAAACTTGCTGACGACGCTGGTCCTCGCAACAGTAATGTCTGCTTCGCCTGCCATTGCGATTCAAGACGATGCTCCCGCCGAAGCTCCTGCTGCCGAAGAAGGTGGGGACTTTATGGAGTTGATCGAACAGTGGAACGAGATGGAAGCCAAGCTGGCTCAACAGGAACTGATGCTTGAATCCAACGCATCCGATCCGGTTCTTGAGACGACCTACAACGATCTCGTCGATGAGGCCAATGGATTGGTGGACACGATGCGCGCAGCGGCCGCCGGTGGCCTTGCGGCTTATCCCGGTGACGTGAAGGTCATTAAGACGGTTCTTGGCATCATGGTGAACGATGCCAGGTACGGCAGAGACTGGGAGGTACTGCAGCTTGGCGACGCGATGAATGCAGCCAGCGTCAATCCGGCGGTCTACGAAATTGCCAGGAACGTAGAAGACATGCCGATCGAATCACGGCGCATTTTCGATGAGCTTTTGATTCGATCCAATGAAACGTCTGCCGACCTTCCCGTTGTAAAACTCACAACCACACAAGGCGACATCGTTCTGGAGCTGTATGAAAATGAAGCTCCAAACACGGTTGCCAATTTTATCAACCTCGTTGAAAACGGCTTTTACAACGACATCGAATTCCATCGTGTCCGTGAAGGATTCATGGCACAATCCGGTTGCCCTGAAGGTAACGGCCAGGGAGGTCCCGGTTACACGATCGCCTGTGAATGCCGGACTCCTGGTTACCGTCGCCACTTTACCGGTGTCATCAGCATGGCCAACACGGGTGCACCCGATTCGGGAGGCTCGCAGTTCTTCCTGACGTTTGAACAGACCAGTGGCCTCGACGGCCTGCACACCGTATTCGGAAGGGTGATCGAAGGCGGCGACGTACTCGACATGATTACCCGTACCCACACCGCGCCGACTCAACCTCGCGGACCTGAACCGGAAATTCCCGGTGTCGTCAAAGACAAGATTATCAGCGCGGAAGTTGTCTCCAAGCGTGACCACGAATACGTTCCCGTGACCATTGGCGGGGATCCGATCTCTTCCGCAAATGATCAGGATGTTCCTGCTGGAGACGCCGGTGACGGTGCAACCGAAGGTGATGCATCCGGCGATAGTGATGAGGGCGAATCAGCAGACGATGTTTCCGGTGACGATGGTTCCAGTGACGAAGATTCCGGAGACGAGGCATCTGAAGAAGGCTCCTCGGATGATTCTGATGAAGGTGGTGAATCAGAAGCCGGAGAGGGCGGCGAAGAAGGATAACAGCAGCGGCGAAGAACATGTTTGATGGGTTGAACCTGTTTAAAACATTCGCCGTCGAACCTGTCTTTGGACGCACCCGGGCTGAATCGAATCTGGTATGAAGCGAAGCGAACGAGCGGAAATCGTTCTGAACTCTCTGGCTGAATTGTATCCTGATCCGCCGATTCCGCTGGACCATACGTCGCCGTTCACGTTGCTCATAGCTGTCCTGTTATCCGCTCAAACAACCGACGAACGGGTGAACATCGTGACGCCGGCGCTTTTCAAGGCAGCTGATACGCCGCGAAAAATGTCAAAGCTTCCTGTGAAGCGCATTCACTCGATGATCAAGACATGCGGGCTGGCGCCACAGAAATCGAAGGCGATCGCTGGACTTTCGAAAATTCTGGTTGAAGAATATGACTCGCAGGTTCCGCAGACGTTTGAAGACCTCGAACGACTGCCCGGTGTAGGCCACAAAACGGCAAGCGTGGTCATGGCCCAGGCTTTCGGAGTTCCGGCGTTTCCAGTCGACACGCACATTCATCGACTGGCCCAGCGGTGGGGGTTAACCAGCGGAAAAAACGTCAAACAAACGGAAGCGGACCTGAAAAAGATCTTTCCGGAGGAGTCATGGAACAAGCTCCACCTGCAGATCATTTTTTACGGTCGTGAGTTCTGTACGGCACGGGGATGCGACGGAACGGTGTGCGAAATCTGTCGCACCTGTTATCCGAACAGAAAACGACCGAAGAAAACGAAAAAGGCGTGACGCCCGAACTGAAACCGTGACTCCACAAGAATGCCCCGCGCATTTCCACGTAGAGTCACGGGTGGTTTTTTTCGAGAGTCGTAGTTTTCGAGAAGAGTGCATGAATCAGCAGCATGTCGAATGCCCTGTCTGTGAAGCCCGATTTGAGCCTTCCAGCTCCCCGGGGTCGGAACAGCTCTGTCCTGAATGCGGGCGCATCTTCGAGCTGACTGATGACTGCTTCGTAAAGCCCACTCCGCTCAAAACCACTCCGGTTCCGGTCGCCGGATTCCAAACGCCACCACTGGCGACTCATGTAGCTAAAGCAGCTAATGAACCTCCGCAACCTTCAGAAGTTCCCGGCGATAACGCGAGTTCGGACGGCGACGTGACGCCGGTTGATTTCGACAGGGCGAAACGTCAGTACACCATTGGTCAATCCAGCCGGAAAAACGGCGGACCTCTACTTATGATCGGGCTTCTGGCCATCGTAGCGCTGCCGCTGGTTATTGCTCTGCCGTTTCTTCTTGAGGGCTCTCTGAACAACCCTGAATCATCAGAGGAAGCACGGCGACGGGAAATCAGAGAAGCGATTGCCGATGCTGAGAACGAAATTGATGCCGAGGATGCTCTTGCCGCCAGTGAAAGTGAAATCCCGGCTCCTGATCGGCCCGGTGATCTCGCGGAAGACGATGACCACGACTCGACACCACTTACCTCCACAGACGCAACGGGAACCGACGCGGGTCCGGAAACTGATCCCGGTGAAAGCTCATCCGCGGATACTCTTGATGGCTCATCGGAAAGCTCAAATGCGCGGCTGGTTACACAGCGACCACCGGATCCGGAATTCACATTCCTCAAGGAAAGAGAATTTGAAGACATCTGGCGACGTCATCAACGACGTGTCTTGCGGTTAATCGTTGAAACTCCGCTGGGTGAACACCATGCCGTCGGCACCATCGTCGATTCACGAGGCTGGGTCGCAACCAGTTTTCGAGCCGTAGCCGGAGCCACGCGGATAAAAGTCGTTCAGACCGCCGGAGATTTCAACAAGTTCACCGATGACAATCTTCTTACTGACGAAGCCAGAGGAGTGATCGCTACTGATCCAGCGAATGACCTTGCGATCATTTCTGTGAACCGCCGGTTTGTTATCGATTTTTCCTCCATCCCTCTTGGTGAAGAGGACCGGCTTGTCGGCTCGCAACATCTGGCTCAACTCGGCTTTCTCAATACCGGCACACAACCCGGTCTACGTTCGCCACTGGTAGGCCGTGAGGCGCTTATCAACTCGCGCAGAATTCCGGAGGAATTCTCGGCGCAGGGCAGGGAGGTCCTGAATCGCTATGGGATGACGGATCCGGTCAAAGAATGGGTCTGCAACGGAACTCTGGAAAATGCTTCACCGGGTGCTCCCTTGATTGATCCCGATGGCGTCTTCCAGGGTATCAACACAGATATTTCGGTCGATGATGTACGACTGGTCTGTTCTTCAAAGTACATTACCGAACTGACAAAAGGCGCTGAGGATTCTCCCGAACCAATCAGCACACTTTCGAACGATCTTGCCGCCTACGGACTCGGTGAATATGAGTCGGCATTGTCGCTTCGCGTTGGCCACCCTCTTGGTGATGTCGTTGTAAAGCTGAACAGAGCCGCCTCTGAATGTGAGAGCTTTCGATGGCTACCGTCCGATGAGGAACAATACCTGGCCGTGCAGAGATTTCTTTTTTTCGCGGCGCAGATCGAGCCCGTTGCTGCGGCCGAAGGAAGTGCCGGCACCGGCGGCCAGGAGTTTGCCGAAAAGTTCAATTCTTTGAAGGGCCGATTCACCTCCCGGTTTCTGGAGGCAGCTGAAGATGAGCCTGAACTGGTTGACCGTGTTAACAGAATGACCATCGAAGCGATTCAAAGTGCGACCAGACGTGCACGAAATCGAAATGCGGAAATCTTAGAGACAGATCCGGATTCAGAAGCAGCATCGCAGATCCTGTTTGCCTTTTGCAATGTGTTCAGTGGTCCGATGGACAGCCCGAGGAATCGCCTGAACCAGGAGACTGTCACTTACCAGTTCTCGGGCTATGACGACGGAGTGCTGCTGCCGTGGAATCCAGATCGTCCCGCTCCCGGGCCTGAAAGCGGCTGGTTTGTCGTATTCCAGACACCGCCCCGCGGAAGCGCAATTCTTGTAAGGCGTCCTGATAATACCGGTGTCACTGCTCACTACACCGGATTGATTGAAATCGTCGGTCAAACGGATACAGCCGGTCGCTGACGATGCTCGCCGGTTTACGGCGGACCCGCCAGTCTCGAAACGCAGTTCAGATTGAAGTTTACGCGCGCAACCACTAGGTTGATGACTTCAAAAGTTCTTCCCCGGCGGTGCGGTAATGTTCAAAACGTGGCAGTCGATCACACTCTGGAAACGCGTTCTTATAGGCCTTGCGATAGGAGTTGTCGCCGGGCTCGCATTGCGCCACCTGATGCCGGAAGCGGTTGCCGACGATGGCACGACAATAACCGGGATCGAGAGGGCAACTGAAGTCGCAAACACGTGGATCAAACCGTGGGGTGACGCTTTTATTCGCCTGATCCGGATGCTGATCATCCCCCTCATCGTGACGACGCTGATAGCCGGTGTCACCGCGATGGGCGATCCCAAAAAACTCGGGTCACTCGGCGCGCGGACAATGGCGCTGTATCTGCTGACTACATTTTTTGCCGTCAGCCTCGGCCTGTTCATGGGAACCATCATCAAGCCCGGTCAAGGCGTAAACTACCAGGAAGCGGGCGAAGACGCACTCGAAGCCGTAAAAGGCAAGATTGAAACCGCATCAGAAGCAGGCACGATCGTTGAACGTCTGCTGGAGATCATCCCGACCAATCCAGTTCAGGCACTTGCGTCAGGAGACGTGCTCGCAACGATCTTCTTCGCGCTTGTTATCGGTATCGGCATCCTCGTAGCTGGAAAGATTGCCGATCCGGTAAGAGCATTTTTCGATTCCGCGGCGATCGTCGTCATGAAAGTCACCATGATTGTCATGGAGCTGGCGCCCCTGGGCGTACTTGCTTTGATGGCCTGGGTGATGGCGACTAAAGGAATCGAAGTTCTACGCAACCTCTTCTGGCTGGCGCTTGCGCTTTACCTCGCATGCATTGTCCAGATCGTCCTCATCTACGGACTCCTCATTGTAAAGTTCATTCTTCGACTTCCGATGATGCAGTTTTTCAAAGGTGTGCTGGATGCTCAAGGCGTCGCGTTTTCGACTGCCTCTTCAAGTGCGACACTTCCGGTAACTATTTCGTGTGCTGAAAAGAACCTCGGCGTTGACAAATCTGTCGCTGGTTCGGTTCTCCCGCTCGGAGCAACCATCAATATGGACGGCACCGCAATCTACCTTGGTCTTGTCGCGCTGTTTGCGGCTCAAGCCGGCGGAATTTCGCTCACTCCTACGCAGTACATCATGGTCGCGTTAACGGCAACTCTCGTATCGATCGGCGCGGCTGGAATCCCGTCTGCCGGGCTACTACTGGCTGCAACAGTGCTTGAGGTGGTCGGAGTCACAGAGGGCCAGGCGCTGCTGGTGATTGCATTCATCTTCCCTTTCGACCGTCTTCTGGACATGATGCGCACGCTTACCAACGTCACTGGAGACCTTTCGGTTGCGTGCACTGTCGCCAAATGGGAAGGCTCTCTGAACGAAGAAATATTCCGCGCGGAAACCGAAAAAATCACAGGCGATCCCACCTCCTGATGACGGCAATCGCGAATGCCGGCTTGAGTATTTCCTCGATGCTCATTCTGGAGAAAAGACATGGTCTGCCGGGGATCGGCATTTGAAAGTGATGATTCCCGAAAACTATACTGTTAGGACCACAAGAGTTATGCACCATCGAGGATGAAATGCCGCGCCACCGCCGTTTTCCGCTGTTTCTTTTACCTGCAATCTTCGCAATTTGTTTTGCTGCTCCTGCGAATCTACTTTCTCAGGAATCAAATGAAGAAGCTGCTGTTGTTCAGAGTCAGATTCAAATTACAAGTATCCGGCGTGGAAGAGAAGCCGGTGTCGAACCGGACAATGATGACTTTGTTCCGGCAATCTGGTTACGGGACACTTTGATCGTCACCGTAACGGACGCGGAACAGCTTCTCGCGAACGGCCCGGTCGACCTCTATTTCAATGGAGACAAACTTCCAATCCGGCGTCCACTGCGCGTCGGAGATAACCAGCTGGAATTCAAAATCGACAACGAGGCTACCGGTAAAGAGCACGAGTTCTTCAAGCAGATCTTCAGCGAGCCGTGGGTATACGAGCGGACGGTTAAGGTGTCAGTCGGAAACGCGAACGGACAGATTCTCCAGAACGTACCCAGGGAACTGGTCCTGCGTGTGGTTCACCTGCGCCATTTTGTAATCTGGGTTGTGGCGATGGTGGCTCTTGGGATTGTCATGTGGACACTCGGGTGGCGGACGGGCATGTTGCGTGAATGGGGAGAGCAGGGTGCTGCGGGTGGACTCAACCGTTTTTCACTCGCACGCTGCCAGATGGCTTTCTGGTTTGTTCTGGTTGTTGCGGCGTTCAGTTTTATCTTTCTCGTCATCGACAAAACTGACACCATCCCCATGTCGATGGTCGTTCTGATGGGGATCAGCTCGGCAACGGCTGTCAGTGCAGTGATGATCGAATCCGGTAAGAAAGCCGACGCCCAGCGACAACTGGCGGTGGAGAGATCGAGGCTCGCCGCGAGCGACGTTATCGCCCATTCACTGGAAAGTGCGACCGGTGATTCAGGCTCTCAGGAAGTCGTCCACCTGATTGAGTCGGCGCGAATCAACTGCGACAGAGAAACATCCAGAGCCCGAATCGCAGAACTCGAACAGGCTAGACTTGTACGGCCGACTCGAAGCGTTGCTCAGGATCTACTTAGTACCGGAGAAGGGTACAGCTTGCACCGGGTCCAGATCGTTGTATGGACGATCGCACTCGGCGTGGTGTTTGTCTCGCAGGTCATGAAAGACCTGTCCATGCCTGTCTTTGACGCAAATCTGCTCGCGCTGATGGGAGTCAGCTCGGGAACGTATCTGGGATTCAAATTTCCAGAGCGTGGCTAGGCTGCAGCCTCTTTTCAATTGCCGCGAAATTCAGCTGCCGGAAACCTTGCGTTTGTCCTGCGGACCAAATCGACCACGGAAGTGCTCCGAAGGGTACTTGGCACGGTTTTTAACCATTTTGGCTTCCACCGAAGCCGCAAGATCAATGTTCATCTCGTTGGCGATTGCGAGCAGATAGCAGCAGACATCTGCGACTTCCTCGGCAACTTCAGCCTTCCGGTCTTCGTCCAGCGACCGCGATTCATCGATCGTCAGCCACTGAAAATGTTCCATGACTTCCGCAGACTCAATCGCCAGAGACATTGCGAGGTTTTTCGGACTGTGGAACTGACTCCAATCCCGCTCGCTGACAAACTCCTGCATAAGTTGTTTCAGATCGCAAATTGTCGAAGTCGCATCAGAAAAAATGCTCACGTCGCGCCTCACATGTATTGATGGTAAGGCGACATCTTAACGGAGTTGATGGCGATTAAAAGATTGCAGGACACAACCGTTCCTACTGCCCCGTGTTCAGCCGGTTCTATGCTCATACAAATAAAAAAACCACGCGGTTCCCCCCGACGCAATGCGCCAGCCGCGTGGTTTTCTGATTTGAAAGTACCGGCTCGTTGACGAGTCCGTTTTATCAGCGGACAGGCTGCCCCGGGTTCTGCTGGGCCTGTCGATCACCGCTCTTCAGGAAAGAAAGCAGATCGGCAATCTCCGCCATAGTTAGATCGTCAATCAGGTGAGTCGGCATCGAGGAAATCTCGGATTCTTTTACTG
Organism: Planctomycetota bacterium; assembly: GCA_039029995.1. Classification (GTDB taxonomy): domain Bacteria; phylum Planctomycetota; class Planctomycetia; order Pirellulales; family Pirellulaceae; genus Mariniblastus. The sequence continues at coordinate 10,589 of JBCCFB010000100.1, read as the reverse complement.
CTTCGACTTCATATTCTTGCACTCGAACGCGATCGCCTTTGCTGTCGGTAATCAACCACGAGCCGTCACCATCACGAATTGCCATTCCGGTGATCAGGCGCCCATCATCTGTCATGACCGTCCTTGCACGATACTGATCCGAAACGACCACCGAAGGATGAATAATTGACTGAATGATCTCACGATCAGTGAATCGGCTTGCAATAGAAGTCAAATCCGGTCCGGAAGGCGTTCCCTCGGAGCCACAACGATGGCAGTTGCCGCATTGCGCCCGGGCGAAAACACTGCGGCCGTTCAGCGGACTTCCGCTGGCACCTGCCTCCAGAGCGGACAGCACATCTTCGACGGAATATCTGCCGTCGGTTTCTGTGTCGATATTTGAAATCGCAGCTTCCTCCGGCCACTGCTTCTTGAACCAGCCCTTCCAGTAATCCAGCGCCGCCTCCCAGTCATCCGAAACCGGCTCCTGAATTTCGCCGGTCCAGTGCTCCAGAAGAGCCGTTACGTCTTCAGCGCCTGACGAACGCAGGCGATAGCCGAGCAGGATAACCTGTCTGTAGTGCTCGGCGTCACGAGGCCGGCGATTGACCTCGCTCAGCTTTCCAACGATTTCGCTGCCAGTCATATCGTCAAGCACGGGAAGACTGCTGACCAGGTAGGCCCAGTTTCGCCCTTCGGGCTGCTGAGCCAGGCCGATCGAAAGGTCACTTCTTCGATCCGGCTCTTCGCGCCAGAGTGAGCGCAGGTGATCCATTCCGGTTTCATTGCCGCTTTGAGCCAGAACCGCAATGACGCCGAGCCGGGCTTGTTTAGAGTCCTCGTCCTGATTCTGTGCCAGTTCGCGATCGGCCTCGATAATCCATTGAACCGTTTCATCATCGAGTGTCTGTGGCAGTTTGAAAAATGCCGAGACGAGCGAATTCGGCATGCTTCCACCATTTTGAAGCACGGTCCCGACCTGCTCCTGAGTCATCGACTCAGCAACATTTTTTAAAGCACGACGGATGTAATGCTTGTAGCTGCCTCCGCCCGAACGTGCCGTAGCCTGCTCAAGGAACTGCATCACCGCAAGTCGCTCACCGTCCGGCAGATCGACGCCGATGTGCTGCAGGTGCATCGCAACATGCAATCGTTCGGCTTCCGTATCCGCATCGGAATTCAGATATTCTGCGATCCGGCCTTCCACCTCACCAGCGCGTAGATAGGCCATGAGTCGAGCCAGTTCACAGTTGATTATCCCGCTCCCGGACGGAAACTCGTTTGAGATCCGCGACGCAAATTCGGGAACAGACCCCGGATTGATTCTGGAACGACTCAGCGCCAGCTGGGCGACCCGTAGCATGTCAATGAAGTCTGCATCGTTGATGAACTCCTCCATCCGTTGATCACACTGCCCGATAATCTTCTTAGCGCGATCTATAGTTGGAGCAACCGTCATCGCCGTCATGGAGCCCGCCAGAAACAGACGGGTGTTCTCAGAAGCGTATACACTCTCTTCCCATTCCTGAACTGGCAACCGCTCGAGAACTCGCCGGGCCGTCATACACTCGACACGATCCAGGGAGCTGAGCATAGGAATCAACTGTTCAAAAGTCGGCAGCTCACCTTTCTTGATGTAGGCACGGCATGCAGCGACGCGAACCAGCGTCGAGTCATCTTCAATCAACCTGTTCAGGATTTTGAGTCTTCTTTCGTCCTCTTCAAAGCTGCAAAGTGTTGCGGCTCTGGCGCGTATGTACTCATCAGAATCCACCATCAGCTGCGCGACGGAATCGGTTGTCGGAGCAGGGCCGTACAATACAAGACGATCGACCGCGCTCAGCCGGATTTCAACGGGAAGATTGCGATCGAGCATTGCGGAAGTCAGAGTTTCGTTCCACTCATCTCCCATGCGATCTTTGAGCCGGACAATATTCTGCCTTGCCCAGGCTGCATCGGGCTGTGGATGACGAACCACCCGCTCAAGATCACTCTCAAATTGCAACAGCTCTTCCGGAACCTCTCCGTTCCAGAAAATGCGGAAAACTCCTCCGGCTGTGCCCCGTCCACCGGTGCAGAAATACAACGCACCGTCCTCACCGACAGTCAGGTCACAGACGTTTAACGGCTTGCCGCTGGCAAACTCCTCAAACCTCGCATCGAATGATGCTCCGTTCGGGTGTCGATGCAGTGCGATGATTCTTCCTTCGGACCAGTCCGCAAGAAAGATTGTGTTCTGATATCTCGCCGGGAACTGAAGATGCCGGTAACACACAGCTCCTGACGGGGAGCCACGGCCTGTATCGCAAATCGCCGGCGTTTGGTCCATGAAATAGGCAGGAAATTTCGACCACCCGCTTCGCCATCCGAACTCAGCGCCGTCTGGAACATGGAAAACCATCGTCGGCCTGTACCAGGTCATTCCGATGTCCGATTCCATGTCACTGTCATGAGTGAACAGCTCACCGCGGTTGTCAAACACGATGTCATAGCTGTTTCGCAGGCCCGTTGCTACACGTTCGACGTTGTCGCCGGTCAGAGTGCACCGGTAGATGGCTCCGCCGGGAGCTTTGACGCCGTCCGCATGTCCGCCGGGATCTTCGAAACGCGGGATCAAATCGCCTTCATAGACAAATGAGGCCGGTGAAGACTCGTCGATTTCGGCACGCAAGCGGCTGCCGTTTCCAACGACAACGTAGATCATTCCATCGGGCCCCAGAGTCAATCCGTGCGGACCGTGCTCACCTGGTTCACCGCTGAATCGGAGCAACGTCTGTACAACTTCCATCGAGCCGTCACGGCCTTCGTCTGACAGTTTGTAGAGTCCAAGTCCCGATGGTCCGCTTCCGGTTACATAGACCGAACCGTTAAGCGGCAGAATCCCCTGACAGGTGTTTACATCGTCACAGAGAACCCGAACCCGGTTCGGATCACCGGGTGTAATGACAAGGTCCGCAATCAACAGTGGCCCGCCTTCTCTGGAAAGGATCAGTTTGCCAAACTCGTTGAACTCCATGGCGATCAATGAACCGGCTTCACTGTCAGCGATGACCTGCTGAATGCTGAAGCCATTTTCCAGCTCAAAACGCTCCGCGAATGGATCATCACCACGAGAGTTTTCTGACCTCTCTGACTCTGCACCAAGCCTTACGACCGGAAGGTCTGCGCGATCGTTTCCTGATATTGATTGCCCCGATGAATCGAACTGGATCTGAACTGAAGGCAACCAGCCGGCGTCAACATAGGATGTCTGCTCCCAGTCAGGCCTCTCACTGGATCTCGATTTCCAGGTCGCGTCAGAGACAAGGCTGCGCCAACGTGACTCGGTTCTTTCTTTAACCCGAAACTTTACTGCCAGCCCCGGTTGATCGCTGTCGATGTGAACAACTCGAACCGCGATCAGATTTACACCGGGTCGCAAAAACGAATTTACGTCCAACTCAATTGGTGTCCCGAACGATTCACCTTCGCCGGCAAGTCGACCGTTTACAAACACCTGGTAGTGATCTGCGGCGGCGATCGTGAATTCGGAATCATCGGGGCGTATAAGGGTGAATTTCTTCCGGAAGAAGGACGTCACCTCATTTCCACCATCGCCGGAGATGGAGGGAGACCAGATCCACTGTGGCTGCTGAGCCACCAGGCTGTTTGCCTGAATCAGGGAAGTCCCGAGAATCAAAGCCAGAATGAGTAGTCTTGCTGGAGCAGGCCCCGTCATAGGTCTTCCTTGCTAACCTTTTGATCCGTCCAAGGTTGTGGCTGATCACGCATCCGGATCGCCATTGATGCCGTAGTATGGGCGCGGAATTCGCGCTCTGGCACCTAGTTCTCAATCGGATCGTCACACTACGTCAGTTTGGTAAAGTTTTCGGATATTGCTGAATTTCCGGCCCGCTAGCTCAATGTGCCACCTCCGGACCCCCAATACGGGAGCCCTCAACGTTTTTTGCAGAAGACAAAGGCGAATGAGCCGAATCGACTCTCTCGTTTCGAGCTCAACTCCAAGGCAGAATATGCTTCAATGCCCGCTTTTATGCATCCGGAAGGCCCAATCCCGTTCGTTGCAAGCTGGTTCAGCCACAACTACTATTGAACCTGTGTTTTTTCTGTACTTCAGGCCCTTTCAGCCATTCCTACACAGGGCCTGACCCACTCAAACGACGTCATCAAACAATCGTCTTGAGCCTGTCTCGTTTGATCTAACTCATACTGGATTCGATTCATGTACAAGTATCTTGCCCGACTCACTGAAAGCTTTGGCACCGGACGCCAGTTCCGCTCTTCGAGCGCCAGAAGCCATTTCGAATACAACAACCTCGAGCCACGGCAGTTGCTGGCGGGCATCACATTCGACGCAGGTACCGGTCTGCTGATGATCGACGGCACATCCGGCAACGATGACGCTCAAGTCAGCTATTCGGGCACCGGTGACGTTGACGTCTCACTTGTCACTCCAATGGACACGTACAACGAGACCTACAGTGCGGGTTCGGTGACAGCGATTGAGTTCCGTGCCTTCGGAGGCGACGACATTTTCGGCAACGCGACTTCCATTGGATCGACCGCGTGGGGCGGCAATGGAAACGACACTTTCACCGGTGGCTCGGGTGTTGACCGCTTCCAGGGTGGCGCCGGCGATGACATGCTGATGGGCGGAGACGCGAATGACGGACTTCGAGGTGGTACCGGGTACGACACCATCTACGGTCAGAACGGAAACGACTTCCTGTACGGTGATTCTGAAGACGACATGATTGACGGGGGCTACGGCAATGACCGCATCTTCGCAGGATCCGGTGCCGACGACGTGAGCGCTGGTCCGGGTAACGACATCGTCTACGGCTCCACAGGAAACGACAACATTTCCGGAGGTGATGGAAACGATCGTCTCGTCGGACAGGAAGACGACGACACTTTGATGGGCGATGCAGGTAATGATGAGCTGGTTGGAAACGCCGGTCGCGATGAAATGCACGGTGGCGACGGCAGCGACTTCATGACAGGCAACGAAGACAATGACATCATGTACGGTGATGCCGGCCAGGATGAAATGCACGGCAACGAAGGCGACGACCTGATGCGAGGCGGCGACGCCAACGACACAATGTTCGGCGGGAATGGAGCTGACGGAATCCGCGGTGGAGCCGGCGGGGACATGATCATGGGCGGTAACGGAAACGACACTGCCAACGGTGACGACGGCAATGACCGGGTATACGGACAGGCCGGCGAAGACAGACTATTTGGTGGAAACGATTCAGACTTCCTTTCGGGAGCTGATGGAGTCGATGTCCTGGATGGCGGCAATGGTGCTGACGAAATCCGCGGTGGCAACCACAACGATCAGATTATCGGTCGCAATGGAAACGATCGCCTTCTCGGCGAAGCCGGCAACGATACGATTCAAGGCAACTCCGGTATGGACACCATCTTTGGTGGCACCGGCAATGATTTTGTAGATGGCGGAGCCAATAACGACTTCATCTACGGGCAGCTTGGAATCGACAACCTGTTCGGCAGCTCGGGACTCGACGTGATTCGCGGTGGTGATGGCAGTGACATCATCGGCGGCGGCGAAAATGCGGACATCATCAGCGGAGATGCCGGACACGACACCATCAATGGTGGTGAAGGGCCTGACACTCTTTCCGGCAACGATGGCATGGACAACGTTTATGGCGACGCCGGTAACGATATCCTCAACGGCAACAACGGCGACGATAACCTCTACGGTGGTGACGACGCTGACACGATTTACGGTGGAGCCGGCAACGACAACATGCACGGCGGAGCCGGCAATGACATGTTGCTTGGCGGTGACGGCGACGATACGGGCCGTGGCGACGGTGGAGCCGACCGTGTTTACGGCGGAGCCGGCAATGACAGCCTGTTCGGTGGCCCCGGCGGTGGTGACGTGCTCGATGGCCAGGGTGGCGATGACAGATTGCTCACAACTCCCGGCGACTCGGTGCAAAACCTGACTGATGCAGACGCGGAAATCCTGTTCCGCAACGGGAACTATTCGCAATGGACTACTGCTGAGATCAACGTTGTTGATTCAGGTCTCGCACGCCTTCAGGAGCGGACAGGCAACACGAGACTGCTGAAACCCGCTCTTGCCGATCGTCTGGTGTTTATCAAAGAACTCTCTCTGGCCAACCCGGTTGAGGACCGCGTCGGAATCAGTGAACTGGTCATGAATGGCGGTCAGCTCGAACGGCAGCTGAGCTGGTTCGAGTGGGACGAGACAGATCTGGCGGCGAACGAATTCCGCATGTACGAAGTTGCGCGGGAAATGGCTCACACATGGACATCTACAGACGCCATTGCGACAGCCCTGCCGACGTACGGGTTCATCTGGAACTCATTCCTCGGCCACAGTTCATGGACGGACGAACGGCCGACTAACATCCAGTTCTTCGAGCGTTCAGGCGATCGTCGCTGGTATCACTGGGCAACCGCTAATTTCGCGGAAGACTTCAGCAAGTGGAATGCTCATGAGGACTGGGCAAGCGTGTGGCGATTCCTCCTCGGACCTGAGCAGGACATCGGAATTCGCGATTCGATCAGAACCAAAGTTAACACAGTTAACCGGTTCTTTGACGAAGTCTCACGCAACTTCTAGAACACGGTCGATCTGACAACCGGTAGCAAACAAAAAGACCCGCGATAGATTCGCGGGTCTTTTTTTGTCTCAATGCAAAAGCTCCGGCACTTAAACGGGGCTTGTAATCGGCAGTTTGATTTCATTGCCGTTGTCATCGCGGCAGTCAAGTTCCAGATGCTCGGGGAAAACGTTTTCGCTTCCGTTGATCTGAACGTTCAACCGGCCCTCGCCTTCGATCTCGCTCAGCTCTTTCCGCTTCTGGTTGTTGAGGAAGTTGGATACCTGATCGTTCACACGAACTGTAACCGTGCTGCAGCGCGGATGCTTGGAAGCCAGCAGGAGCATCCGGATAACATCCAGCGCCATGCTCTCCTCGGATTTCACGTTTCCGCGACCCAGGCAACAAGGGCACTCTTTGTAAACGCTGCGTTTGAGGCCGGGTTTGATTCTCTGCCGCGTCATCTCGATCAAACCAAAGGGACTGATGCGGAGGATCTTGGTCCTGGCCCGGTCCCGTTTCATAGAGTCCCGAAGTGCCCGCTCCAGGCCGCGACGGTGCTTTTCCCGACGCATGTCAATAAAGTCATTCACGATCACGCCGCCCAGATCTCTCAGGCGCAGCTGCCGTGAAATCTCACGTGCTGCAGCCAGATTCAGCCTGTATGCCGTTTCTTCAGCGGAATCGTCAATGCGGAAGCTACCACTGTTCACGTCGATCGCTACCAGTGCCTCCGTCTGGTCGATGACGATTGAGCCACCTTCGGGAAGTGGAACTTCGCGTTTATGGATCAGAGCAATTTCCTGTTCCAGCTTGTAGTGGTGGAACATCGGTTCCTTGCCACGATACATCTGCAGCTTGGCAACCTGACGCGGCATGACCAGCTTGAGAAATTCCCGTGCCCGTTCGTAGGCCTCTTCTGTGTCGATTTTTATCGAGTCGATATCCGAGGTGACGATATCCCGGATGGTCCGGATGATCATGTCACTCTCTTCATAGATATCGACCGGTCCGGGCATCTTCTGGACACGGCGGACAAGCACCTTCCAGAGTCGTAACAGGTAGGCCAGGTCGCGGGAAAGCTCTTTTCGTGAACGACCGGCACCCGCAGTTCTGACGATGAATCCAAGCCCTTTCGGCGGCTTCAGATCCAGCAGGATTTCTTTCAGTCGCCGACGTTCTTCTTCGTTTTCGATCTTGCGCGAAACTCCGACACGGCCGAGCGACGGCATGAGAACAAGGTAACGGCCCGGAATGCTGATGTAGGTTGAGAGGGTCGGACCTTTGTTGCCGATCCCTTCTTTGATTACCTGGACCAGTACCTCATCGCCGCGCTTGAAGATTTCCTGGATCGGCGGTTTGACACGTGGACGGAATCCGCCATAGGAAGGCTTGCGGCGGCGTCCGTTAGCCTGAGCTTCGCGGTTTGCCTTCTCTTCAGCCCGACGCATCTCGTCGGGGTCGTAACCACCCTGCTTGAAGTAGCGTGGCTCAACATCGCTGATGTGAAGAAAACCGTTGCGCCCGACTCCGAAATCTACAAACACCGCCTGGATACTAGGTTCCAGGTTAACAACTTTTCCTTTGTAGATGTTGCCGACGTAGTTGTCCTGGCTGGCTCGCTCGACATACAACTCTTCGAGCCTGTTGCCTTCCATGATCGCAATCCGGACTTCCTCCGGCTGCGACGAATTGATCAGCATTTCTTTTTTCATTGTGAATTGTTCCTTGTTCATCGCGACAGAAGCTCTGCCGCGGGATTGAAATCCGACCCCCGGAACTGGCGGCGCAAAAAGTGTTGCGACCGCGATCAACGGGTGTCAGCCCGCTCTCCTGACGCCGCAATCCAGGCGGCTTCAGCGAGGCGGAAATGGATTGAGTGGACTGCGAATAAAGGGACTGTCTGCGAGACAGGCCTCTGGTGGCAGTCAAAAATGTTTCAAACGACGTCATCGCAGCAGAGAACTCCGCTGCATGTGTGGTTTCAGGGCCCGATTGAGGCTGGAGCATTCGGGCGGAGGCAGGAACAGCTGTTGCAGACCGGCACAGCCGCATCGCAAAATCGGGGCGGAAAAATTCCGGGCGGGAACTGAATGGCTGAGCGCCGAAGATTACCGGAACCGCGTGGTCGCCCCGATTGTCGGCCGAAGGGACGACGCACTGAGGCCGTACGTGGAAAATCAACGCAACCGGCGCGAGCCGTGCGTTTGCTGGAGTGTCCGGATTTTCGTGATTTGGATACAAGTCTCGACTGCCTTTACAAAGGCGGTCGCAGACCCGGCAAGGTTTTAGTTCTGCCGCGCAACCCCTGATCATCAGCTCAAGCCGAATTCACGATGATGTTCTGTACTGTACATCGTTGTGTACAGTACAGAGACCGGCGCTAGCCGACCGCATCGGTCCCCGAAGCATTGGTCGGGAAACCGGAATTCAGCAAGTCACCGAGGGTCTGGACCGCCGCGTCGGCATCCGGACCTTCGGCTTCGACTATAACTTCAACTCCCTGAGCCGCTCCCAGCGTCAGAATCGACAATACGCTTTTTCCGTCGATTCGCATATCGTCTTTGACGACTTCGATTCTACTATCGAACTTGGACGCTGTTTCAGCAAACAGGTAGGCCGGTCGCATGTGCAATCCCTGCGGATTGCTGATGACAACCGTCGTTGATCTTTTCGGGTGTTCGGACATCAATAACTAAAACCGGAGTGGTCACCGGGTCTACGTAACAAACTGGTTATTGTCAGCCTCTTCCAGGATCTGCTGGATGTCTTCGGCTGTTTTCGACTGCTTCAAGAATCTGCAGAACGTAGCGTCCTGCAATTGCTTGGAGATATTCTCCAGTGCACGCAGATGATCACTCGGCCGGTCAGGAGGCGAGATCAGCATGAAGAACAGTTGCACGGGCTCTCCGTCAAGCGACTGGAAATCCACTCCAGTCTGACTGACTCCGACTGTTCCCACCGGATTCTCAACACCCGGATATTTGGTGTGCGGGACCGCAATGCCCCGGCCGATGCCGGTGCTTCCCAGTTCCTCGCGTTTCATGACCGCCGCAACTACCTCATCTTCCTTGTCAGCCTGTAACTGGTTGGAGTTAATCAGGCTTTGAACGAGTTCACGGATTACCCCTTCCTTCGAAGTGGCCTCCAGTTCCGGCTTAATCGCTTCTGTTTTAACGAAATCGGAAAACTTCATTTGGTTCCTCTTGATAACTTCTGTTCCCCGGTCTGCTCGGGGGGTCACGTTCGTGTTTCCCCCATGACTGAGGTTTGCAGCAGAATCAGAGGATCGGGACGTCTGTCAAAGACTAGTCCGCGTCTCTGTCTCTACCGCGAGAATGTTCGATCAGTTTATTTTTGTGCTTCCGCAACTGTTGTTCGACCTTGTCTACGGCCAGATCGGTGGCCGCTATCACGTTGGTTCCTGTTGCCGAAGCGAAAAAATCATTTGTCTCTTCAGCCGAGACGACAATCTCGACTTTGGGCTCCGAAGAGTGGCTCATGTCGCACACTACTTGAATTCCAGTCGTCCGGTCAAAGAATCGGGGCAGTCGGGATACCTTCCGTGAGATCTTCTGCTGGATGTCCTGGCTGATCTCACCATTTCTGGCGGTAACTCGTACTTCCACCCGTTTACCCCGTGCGTTTGACTTTTGCGGACCGGGAATTGCAGCGAATCCACCACCCCCAGCGCTCTGTGTAATTCTAGTGGTCTGCGCAAGGGCGGACAAACGCAATTCAGCTTTGAAATCAGCGGTTGCCAGTCAGGAAACGGGGTAAACAACCGGACTCTCGGCATTCCAGCGGGAATGTCTGCAGAAATCGTCGAGGTTAATTCCAGAAACGGAGGTGAGGAAAGCCTGGAATTCCGTCAATTGGTGAAGGTTGACCGGCCGGCCCAATCGCCCGCCGGATCAATCGGCCAGAAAATAAGCAGAGATGCCGGAATTCGAACTATCCCGCGACAAGGCTCTCGCCCCAGAATTCGCAAAACTCTTCGTAGGC
>JBCCFB010000099.1:0-20203 GCA_039029995.1 Planctomycetota bacterium | reverse complement strand
GTTCCGGTATTTGATTCCCAGGTACTGATTGATCAGTTTTTCAGTCAATAGATCCGGAGGCGTGTCGATCATCAAAATTCCCGAGTCGCGAAGGGAAGCCACTTTGAGACTTTGTCCAGTCAACAATTGTGCTGCAGCCGAATTGTAGTGCGCCTGCAAGTCAGTTCCCGGAATTCTGTCCGCCATCTTACGAAGACCGACGTCCTCCAGCAGAACAACCATTGGAAGATAAGGCAATGATCGCAGCTTCAGGTTTTCACCAATAGCGTCCAACTGAACTTCGTCAGTGATAAAAGTGATAAGAATAACGAGCGCACGTCGGCGCTGGACCTTCATCAGGTATTCCATTGCCAGCGAATAATCAGCGATCTGGTCGGAAGCCTGGATGTCGTAGGTAGAGCGTAGTATGGATTGAATTCCGGGCTTGCCGCGAATCGGCCGGATGAATCGTTCAATCTTGTTTGAAAAAGCAAGGATCGAAACGTTGTCACCCTGACCCAGTGCAATATACGAAAGCATTGTGGCGGCGTTCAGGGCGCGATCAAGGTATGAGATTCCATCTGTTTCTGCGCGCATAAAACGACCGCAATCAACCATCAACACGAGATTCTGATTCCGTTCAACATTGAACTCGCGACTGATCAGTTGACGTTGTCGGGAGGTTGCCTTCCAGTCGATCTGACGCAGTTCGTCTCCGTATCGGTATTCTCGCAGTCGCTCGAACTCCCGGCCCTGGCCGGGCATGTTGCGAATTCGCACACCGATTTCGGCCAGGCGGTTTTCACGAGCCAGCAGTTCGTATTGATAGACAGATCGAATGTCAGGGTACACGCGTATCGCCTGTGGCAACTCGCGGAATTCGTGTCGTATCCAGAGTCCCAGTCGCGATTTGAATCTCAGAAAGACGCCTTTTAGATTCGACGGCCCTCTATTCAACGGCTTGATTGAATAGCTGATCGTTTTTTCTTTCCATGGCTCCAGCAGTACAGTCTGCGGTAGCTTGTTCGTCTCGCACATTTCGCCTGGATCGTCATGAACCGAGACAGAAATCCTGCTGCCAGATGTGTTTTTGAGGCGAAGGCTTGCCGGGTTTGCAGATCCAACGCTAAGGACCTCATTGATTTCACGTTCCAGTTCAATTCTGGATGGCGAAGGACTGATTAGAAAATCAACTGCAGCGATGAGCCCGATGATCAGGTTTCCAATCAGCGCAAGGTCAGCTACTGATCTCTCAAAGGATCCGATAAACAAGGGAATCAGCAGTACGCTGACCACGATGATCAAACGTGGAGTCGGGATCATGCCGAGCGGGGCGCCTCCACTGTTTCCATAATCTGATGGATTGTCTGATCTACTGTTGATCCTTCAATCTCAGCTTCAGGGCGTAGACGAATCCGGTGGCGTAATACCCACGGGGCGAGTTCCTTGATGTCGTCGGGAGTCACAAAGTCACGTCCGCGACATGCAGCCATCGTGCGAGCCGCCAATAGCATGCTGACGCCCGCACGCGGACTCGGACCGATCGAAACACTCCCGAACGTCCGTGATGCAGATAGTATGTCCACGATATATTTGAGCAGTCGATCTTCAATGATTACGGATTTGACAGCCTCCTGAATCGCAAGGATGTGCTCTCCCCTGATCACCGGCTTGATACCAAAGTCACTCAGCCTGCGCGGATCTTTTCCTCCGGCAAAGTGTTGCAGGATTCCCATCTCATCAGCCGGTGGTGGATAGTCCACCAGCAGTTTGAACATGAAACGATCCACCTGTGCTTCGGGTAGGGGGTAGGTGCCTTCACTTTCGATCGGGTTCTGAGTTGCAAGTACAAGGAATGGCCGCGTGAGCTTGTGAGTTGTGCCATCCACAGTCACCTGCTGTTCCTGCATTACTTCCAGAAGCGCCGCCTGCGTTTTGGGAGGAGAGCGGTTGATTTCATCTGCAAGCAGAATGTTTGTAAACACAGGCCCCTGGTTGAACTGGAATTTCTCCTCAGCCATGTGATAGACGCTGTGCCCGGTCAGATCGGACGGCATCAGGTCAGGCGTAAACTGAACCCGGTTGAAATCACAGGCAACCGTACGCGAAAGAGCATTGACCAGAAGGGTCTTTCCCAACCCGGGAGGACCTTCGATCAGGACACTTCCTTCGGCAAAAAATGCGATCAGGACGCCTTCGACAAGTTCCATTTGTCCGACAAACACCTTGCTGATCTGCTGGATTGCTGCGTTGTAGACTTTCGCAATGTCAGCGAGCTGTATCGTCTTGCGCTGTTCGTTCATTATGTGGAATAACCTGTCGTTTAGTGTTTCTCAATGAGGATCAGTTTCGTTTCACGGCTTTGTTCGTACCGGCAAGTAGCTGCGTCAGCCAGCGGATCATCTCGGCTGCATCAGCACTCGACACATTGGGAGCACCGGACAGCTGTTTGCAGCGAATAAGTTTGGTGCGAATCTCTTCAGCCGGTAGCCCTGACCTTGCCGCCAGCAGGTCTACCTTGTCCAGCGACACCATGTTTCCATATTCCCGCCGGAGCCGGCTGTTCACATATTCGACATAGTTTCGAAGCGCTGCTCCACCATCAGACGACCGGTAGAGCAGATTTCCGACCGCGCGCGCGCTGTCTTCCAGCGAACGGCGTTTGCCTGCAAGCGAACTAAGTGCTGGTCCGAAACGATGAAAACTGAACCAGGCGAACAGCAAACCGATCAGCATCAGTTGCAGGGTTCCGCCGCGCAATACAGGACTGAAGAGAATACCCGAATAACGGTAATTGCTCGCGACGTTGAAGTACTCGCTGAAGGTCACGGAGTCCACACGGGGGTCCAGTTGTGATTTGTCGAAAGCATGTTCAATTAATTTGACTGCAAAGAACGCGTGGGCTTCGTCCATCATTGACATGTTGGTGAATACGTCCGGACTGGAGCAGACTGAGATGACACCGTTTCCGTAGAACCAGCTGATCGCGTACTGCTCGCCTTCGTCGGTGGCAGCAAGTTCATCGAACATGTACGGAGTGTCATCGAACAGGCTGCGTGTCCGCACCTTGAATGTTCCGTCGACTATGTCGCTGTATACCTTCAGGTCCCGCGTGGTCGCTAGAATTCCGGGGTCAGTCTCAATGTCCGGTCCGCTTTCATCCTCTACAACATCGTCAGATTGCACGGGATCCTCAATGGTGCTCGCGCCCGTCGAACGGGGACCGCGCGGAGGGACGGCTTTCAACTCGAACCCGAGTTCGGACGCATCAAAGTTGCGTTTAGACCAGTTGGGAGCGAACAGCAGAACACCGCCGTTGTTCACGAACTCTTTCAGTTGCTTCTGTTCTCGCTCATTAGGGTATCGCTCAGGTGAAATCATCACGAGGAGACACGGCTCATCCGGAACCAGCTGATCACGTGACCGGTCCACCGATGGGAAAATACGCTCGACAACGCGGTAGAACCCGAGTTTGCCCTCTATTGAACTGCTGTAGGTGTCATCAGGTAATTGTGTTGTTCCCGGCAGCCACCAGAATTGCAGAACAACAACAAGAATGACAAGGCCCAGCCAGAACCAATCAAACCGTCGGAGAAATGGCCGTGTTTTCGTCACGGAAAGCTCCTCTGAAATGTTCAAGGCACCGCGTAAACATGGCCGGCGTCGCATCACGACGACCAAAGAATATTCTTTCAAACTCTGAAGCGTTGTTGTGAAAAGCGCCTCGTTGCTGTTCCATTCTCCACACCGCTCTTAGATAGTCCCGATTGGTCAGGCCTGCGCGAAACCGGATCAGGCCGCGCCTTTCAATCCAGCTCATTGATCCAAGCAGCAGTTGTCGTATCGCTCCCGCAAAATCACCTTTTCCAGCCATATCCAATGCCTGCCGTTCGTATTCATTGACGGCAACCTCACCCGGTGGTGTGGTAACGACAAGTTCCTCGTCCAGAGGTCCGAGGGAAGGAGCTGAAGACTTTCTGCGCGACGAGAAGTCCACGGTTTTGGCAATGATCCATGCAATGATTCCCAGCACGATGAAAATCACGATGATGATGATCGCCAGCATCAGTTGCGAGACTGCGGTGCCGACCGCGGACCCTGAGGTCCCGTTTCCTTCACTGGACACGCGCCGAGTCGCCTGTTCGTCGTCATCATCAACGAGATTCTCCAGCGTACGTTCGAGGAATCCACGCTCGTCGCGGCTTGAAGAACGATCACGTACAGTCCGGAAGTTGTCTTCGGACATCACTTCTCTGACACTGCCGAGAACGTCTTCCTGTGACAGCCCGTCCTGATACGGAACTGAAAGCGCGCGGGTTGAAGGAATGCATGTCATACAGATGACCAGCATCAAAAAGGGCATTCTTTTTCGTTTCCCCGGGTGCATTAACTGGTCTCTCCCAGTCGGATCGCTTCGGTCCGGTACTTGACTTCGAGATCCCAGCACTCGGCGCGAATGCGTTGATCGAGATACGAAAAGAACCAGGCGATTCGGATGATCGGAAACGGCAGCCAGATCGCAAGATGCAGCGCAGCAGCTGTCCGGACATCGGACGTGATCAGCACATAAGCAGCATCGGCCGCATCGGGGCTGGAAACGATCCGGCCGAAAAGAACAGGCGTGCTGAACAATGTTGTGCACAGCAGATCAATCGTCAAAAGGCAGCCAAGAGAAAGGATGAGCCAGAAAAAAGCGAGGACCACCGTGTGCCAGAGAAATCGAAAATAACCGCCGTCACCCACCAGCCAGAATTCACGGCTGATCACTTTCGAAGACGGACACTCTTCAAGAAACAGGATCTCCGCCAGGTGACCGGCTACTGGAAGAAGTAGCAGGCCCGGCACAATAAGAAATGAGCAGAAGAAAAATACGAATCGGATCAGCAGAATAAATACAAGGTATATCAGAATTCGATTGAGAATCCGCGATGCGGTTTCGTTAAAGTCGATCGTCTGTCCGAACACCTGAGGACCGATGGCAGCGACAATAATTGCGCTTAGAAGGGGAGTCATGCCTAGAAACAAAATGGCTGACCACATCAGGATGTCAGTTGTGAAATAGCTGATGAGGACAACAGCCAGAGTCGATGGAATCGCAAACAGGGCCAGCATCTGACCCAGGAATGCAGCGTATTTCCTTACGAAGACAAACGCCAGATCGATGCAGCCGCCAACCGACCTCTGTTCGACGGAAACAATGCATTGGTCAACGCGCATCTTCAATGCCTCCTTTCAGAGCGTCGGCTTCGTCGTCAGCAGATGAACGACGACCCGCGAGCGCCAGATAGGCAATGACGACTAACCACATCAAAGTTCCCACGACGTATTTGACAATTGATGGAATCGCCATCGGAGAAAAATAGCCCTCGATCAATGCCGCGATCATCAACATAACTGCAGCACCGATGGCCAGAAGGACCGCGTCTTTCCCGTACTCTGCCAGAGTCTCTGAACGCGAACGCCTTCCTGGTTTGATCAGCCCGAAGCCGAGTAGCAATCCAGCTGCGCCCGCGATCACGATTCCCGTCAACTCAAATGAACCGTGAGAGATCACAAAACTGAAGAACTCGTCTCCGTGCCCCTGAGACGCGACATAGCCTGAAATCATGCCCAGCACGATTCCGTTGAAAAGAAGTTCTTTGATTGTCGGGATACCGAGAAAAACACCCGTCGAAAAAATCTTCAAAGCAATCCCGACGTTATTGAAAACGTAGAAGCCCGCCATGAACGTTCTTTCACCGAAGTATTTTTCGTCGATCGCGACATAGAGTTCCTCGGAATAGCTGTCGCTGGCTTCCTCCAGCATTTCCGCCGGAATAACTGACTCGGCAAGTACCGGATCAACAAGAGCGAGGATCATTCCTGCAAAAAAAGGAACTGCAAACAACGCAAGGGCTGTGTAGAAATACCATTTCCGCTTCCGCAGCGTCCGCGGAAAACCGGAGGTGAAAAAATTCAGAATTGCAGCGAACGTTGGCGGCCGCTTTCGATAAAGGCAGTTGTGTCCTTGCGCGACCAGGTCGTTCAAATACTGTTCGAGCTGAGTTCCCCATTCACGGGATTTCACCATCGAAAGGTCGTAACAAACCATCCGGTAAAGATGCGACAGTTCCGTGATCTGCTTGCCGTTCAGCGAACTCGCAGACTTTCCTTTGGTTTGATCGATAAGCAACTCAAGACGCTTCCAGTACGGCGTCCGTTGTCGGATAAACCGGTCACGCTTCATTATCGCCCTCCGGTTTGCGCCCTTCATTCTCGTTGTCGGACTGGTTCAAGTCGTTTTCGTCAATCGGCCGCGCGATCGGTATCCCGTCTGAACCGATCTCCGGCGGCGGGCTTTGGCGCGCGAACGGATTGGGGTCCCTGGCCGGTGGCATTTTCGGCGCGTTTGGATTTACAGAAGGAGCTGGTGGCGGGTAACCGGGGTGGTAGCCGGCTTGCGCACCATGTGGCTGATTCGTCCGGCTGGTTGGCAACGGCGAGTAGGCTGGACTGTCGATCGCTCCCGGTCGAAAGAACTGATCTGGATTCTGTCGGGGCGGATAGTTGCCCGGTTGGCCTGGTGCAAAAGCTCCGGGTGCAGTTCCAAAGTCGGGCGTGCCTGCCACTGACGGGTACGCAGAAGCAGGTTGAATGCCCGGCTGTTGTTGAAACTGAATACCACCTCCCGTCGAAGGAGCCCTCGAACCAAACGTCTCCATGACTCGACGGAGAAACAAGGAGTAGTCCCCGAAGTACTCCTGATTGTAGGGATCCACGTAGTAGTTGCCGCTTTCAGCCGGTAGAGTGAAACCGAGTCGTTTGGCAATCGGCAGAGCAAGGATTCGGGCAAGTTCCTCTCGCCGGTTCCCGGTGATGTATCGTGTCGAATCAAACAACGATTCGATAAGAGCCAGCGTACGTTCGGGAATCTGAAATCGTCCGTTGCAATCCGATTTTAAGATTGGTTCGACGGGAGCCATCGCTCTCAAGGTCAAGGCAACGTCTTCACGGATCTCGTAAATCACGATGGTGTCAAATACAAGATCCCCGGTCCTTTGCATACGAGGCGTGTGCAGCATTGATGCTACACCGGCCAGAAACGTTCCGGGCAGAGCATCGGCTCCGAGCAGCAGACCGCGGCCGGCGGCGGTAAGAAAGTCGATGGGCGTTCCATTGCTACGGACCACCCTCAGATTGAGTGCCCGCTTGCCGGGGGTTTGTCCCCGCATCAACCATTCGAACAGAACCGAATACAGCCAGTTGAGAAAGAAGAACAACAACAGGGCCAGGCCGGTCGCCGCGTTGGTCAGCGATTCGGGCAGAATGGCAAAAAATGTCAGGGCGATAAATGCGAGAAAAAACACCGAAAGCTTGATCACCCAGTCAAGAAAAAACGCAGCTCCACGACGCCCCGGCCCTGCCAGTCGAAACTGAAAGTCGACACCTTCCGGGGTCTCGACCATATAGAGCGCGTCTACTTTTGCGGCTGTGGCCATCGGCAATCAGTAAAGTTCGGCACGATGCCGGTTCCGGTATGTTTGATAAGGACCTGCATATCTTATTTCGCCAGCACGTCCGGTTCCAGGGGACACCAGGTCTGCAACGTAGGGCTGGACTTCCGGATACCGGTGTTAAAATACAACGATGAACACCTGTTGCCACCTATTTCTGTACCTACCGAATTCAAGTATATGAAACAACGGATTCCAGTTCTGGTAACGGTCTTTTTGACGTGGGCAATCTGCGCTGCGTCAGCTGCACCGGCGGATGGCCAGGCGACGGCTGAACAGATCCACCAGAGGGCAACAGACGAAGCCCTCAGGGAATACCACCGCGCACTCGATCAGTTTCAAAGAACGATGAGACTTGTGGAATCGGGAAGTGCCAGCCAGAGCCTTTTGCGACAGCACCGTCATGAAAAAGATATGGCGAGCCTGGCTCATCAGGAACTCGTTTCCCCGGATCAGGAACGGAACATAGCTTGTGAACGCGCAAGGCTTAGTCTCCGGCTCAGCCTCGATGAATATGAAGTCGTACGAAGTCTCTTTCGTCGTGGTTCAGCTTCCGAACTGGAACTGCGGCGTGCACGTACCCGGCTGGAAGTCGATGATCTGAAACACCGGCATTTGACAGACAATGGTGATCCGAAAATGCTGGCCTACGAAATTTCTCTGGCTAAGTTTGAACTTGCCGAGTTCGAATTCGAGTCGGCTGAACGCCTGTTTCGAACCGGGACGATTTCGAGATCAATCTACAGCAGGGTCGCCGGACAGTTTCGAGAAGCCCGACGCGACCTTGATGGTGCCCGGCGAAATCTGGGGGCGGATGAGTCGGCCGTCGATCTTTAAAGCCCCTGAATTTCAAAGCTCCAGAACTTTGAAGCTCCTTAACTTTGAATACTTCGAAGTGCGATCATCTCGCTGCTTCCGACGTTGTTTACCACCGTGGATCGTGTTGGTAGATAGTCAGGCGTCGCCGCCGGACGGTTCGGTTGCTTTTGTCCGCGCGATTTCTTTCAGTCGTTTCGTCAGTGTGCGATCCAGGGAATTGGCAAACGTCTGAATATCTTTCTGCCCAGCCGGTTTGGGACCGCCGGTATCTATTCCCGCCGACCGCATCTGCTCAGCCAGATCGCGCGATGCGAGGTAGTTCTGGACCTGGCCGTCCTCGAATCGCTGTCCACGTGTCCCGATTGCAATTCCGTCTTTTTTAACAACTCGCGCTGCCAAAGGGATATCCTGGGTGATGACGATATCTCCACGCTGCATGAGTTCGATGATTTTGTCGTCAGCTGCATCGGCTCCAGCGGGGACAACAATCACGCGGATCCGTTTTGATGGATTGGCATGGACTTGAACATTCGCAACCAGAGTGACAGGGACACTGGTTCTTTTTGACGCGCGGAAGATGACCTCCCGTATCGCGACGGGGCATGCATCAGCGTCAATCCAGATCATCAGGTCTTCGTTCAGCGCGTTCAACACAACACCCGCGTATCGCCTTCGCGGCGTGTGAATTCAATTGAATCAAGGTATTCACAGATTGGGACCGCATATTTTCTGCTGACGTCCAGAAGCTTCCGGATGTCGCTCACAGACTGGCCGCCGGCGCTTTGGACCGCTGCGGCGATTTTTTCTTTCGCGTCGTTGATTACGTCAACGTGAAAGTAGTAATCTTTGTCAACTTTGATCAGGTCACCATTTTCAGCAGCAAGGCTGAGTAGCTGTGGTACGGAGTCCTTGTTCTTACGTGCACTTTTTTGCAGATCGGCAGCTGTGTCAGGCGTAAATCCCTGCGACTTGACCAGTGAAATGAGTTCCCCGAGGATTGCCTGCTCGCCTTTCGACAGTTTCGGTCCCCGGCCGACAAGACCGATCGCATCGTTCTTGATTGTGATCGTTTTCCGCGCGGCGAGTTCGCTGATTACGACCGCCAGAAGTTCCGGCTGTTCGAGATAGGCGAAAGCGGCTTCGACGGTCCGGCGCAGATGCGAGAACCGAAGAGGTTCGGCGTCATGCATTTTACCGAGTCGTTTGACGACCCTGTCCGCGATCTGTTCGAACCGCTGTTTGTGAACCAGAGCTGTGCGGCTGACCGAAAGCCTGATCTCGATCAGCTCTCCCTGTCCTTTGAGTTGTTCAAAAGCCTGTTCTGACTCGACGATCCCGGCGGTTCGTGACAACGCTTCTGATTTCAAATCGGGCTCATCGCTGAGGTAGCATGCGGCTGAGGCGCGTTTGATGGTTTCGTCACTTCCCATCTGGCGGACCATTTCGAGATCCAGTTCGGTCGGCTTTCTCAGACGACAGGCGTTTGGATGAAGAATTCGTCCGCCTCCGACGGTTTCGACCGGTGACTGCCGGCGTACCACGAACGGCTGGTTCCAGATTGCTACGGCCGGTTCATTCAAATAGATCTGCGCGTAGCCGGATTCACCTGGCAATATTTCATCCTGACCGAGAATCCTCACATTCCCGAACAGTTCAGCCGTACCGACATGGAACCGGACTCTCTGACGATCTTTGACCGGTCTATGTTCATTGCTTAGCACATTAAGGCTGACCGTCATCATCCGCGAAGGTACGAGATGGCCGTTTGCGCACAACTCGTGGCCTCGTTCGATATCGTTATGGTGAATACCGGCAACGTTGATCGCCGCGCGCTGTCCGCGGTGAACTTCTTCCGTCGAGCTGTCATGGTTTTGCAGCCCGCGGACGCGAACGTTGTGATCGCCGGGTTGTATCTCGATCTGGTCACCGACATTCAAACTGCCGCTGTTAACGCTGCCAGTTACCACGGTGCCATGACCTTCGATGGTGAAAACACGATCGATTGCCATCCGGAACGGCGCTTGTAGACGTTGTGCACGATTTGACGTCGCGGCAACTTCCGCAGCCTCAATGAGCGCCTGTTTCAGCTCATCGAGTCCTTCTTTGGTCTTGGCGCTTGTCCGGATGATTCTGGCGTTTTCGAGGAAAGTCCCCTGAACAAGCGTCCTGATTTCATCCTCGACGAGTTCCAGCCAGTCTTCTTCGACAAGGTCGCACTTTGTCAGGGCGATTACCCCGGATGGCAGATTGAGCATTCTCAGGATATCGAGATGTTCACGGGTCTGTTGCTTGATCGAATCGTCACCGGCGACCACCAGCATCGCGAGGTCCATTCCCGTGGCGCCGGCCAGCATCTGGCGGACGAATTTCTCGTGCCCGGGGACGTCAACGATTCCCAGGCGGAACGGCGGCAGTTCGAGATGGGCGTAGCCAAGCTCGATCGTGATACCACGCTTTTTTTCTTCGGGAAGCCGGTCGGTCAGAATGCCGGTAAGAGCGCCGATCAGCGAGGTCTTCCCGTGATCAATGTGCCCGGCTGTTCCAAGAATCAAATCAGTTAACATGCCGCCATTATAGCGCGACGACAGCATCACAACACCATGGTCCACGACAGAATGTTAGGGGCCACGCAGAATGCCAGAGGGCACACAGAAAGTCAGGGGCCGACCGCAATGGCCGACCGTAATGTTAGACAACAGACGACAGGGGCCTAGGCTCTTCCCAGTCGGAACAACTTGCGTACGCGTTTTGAAAATGAACGCCGCGCAATTGCCGGTTTTGGAGGCTCGACATTCGACGTCGCGGGAGACATTCCCAATCTTGTCGTCGACATCGACTCGTAACAGTCCTGCAGCGGTAGCGGATGACTCGATCTCAGCGACTCAACCAACTCAAGGTCGCTTTCAATCTCCAGCGGATCTACTGTGCCCGAAACGTTCCGGTATTTCTCCATCAAAGGAGTGACTTGTTCCCAGAACCCGTTCATGCGGATTTTGAAACTGGTGTCCAGACCACGAGGGGCCAGATTGGACGACGGATGCCCTTTGTGCCATCCAATGCATTGTTTCGGGTCTTTTGCATCGCGCTGGCTGATCTGGTCCCACCAGGCTTCCGTATGCTCTCCAAGTTCCAGGCCAAGAAAGCCTGAAAGTCCCGTGATGACTTTGCTGTTGGACTGAATCAGATCCTCCAGCCAGACGCGGTATCCGTCTGCGACTTTGAAGGTGCCAATCACATATTTGAGAAATTCAATCGCGGGTGGAACAACGTCGAGATCAGTCCGGTAGTACCTGACGATTTGTTCTTTGCACAACCAGGAACGCAGGTCCCGCATCGTGAAGATGATTTTGTTGTGTTGGTCGCGCTGCGAAAGCGTTGGATCAAAGTCGATGATTTTGTCGCCGGCAAAACGGTATTTGAATTCCGGTTGTTGAGTCTCCAGCCAGTCAAAAAATTCCACATAGGGCTCGGCGGTATCAGTCGTGTTACGAAAAAAGCGTCTTGCCCCGGGGAAACGCTCAAGTAACTGATTTCCGTAGTTTGAAACCAGAGAACGATCGAGCCGCGTTTCGTAGAGAATGAATACTTCCGGGTGACAATTGAGAATGCCGACTAACGTGCTGGTGCCGGTCTTTTGAATTCCTTGAACGAAAAGTGTTTGCCTTTTCGAGCGAACGCGGTTTTCCTGCGGTGATCCATCCATGATGGAATTAGAGCATTCACGGGAGCATTCACCTATAGAAGTTGCTGCAAACGGTTAGTGCTCCAACCAGGTCTGGCCATGCCGCAGAAACATAGGACTCGTGCACTTCAATTGCCTCGATAAGAAAAGACGGTCACTGAATCAGCGACCGTCCTTTATTTGCTTAGTCTCGTATGTGCTCAGTCTGGAACATGGCGGCTAGCTTTACTTCCGCCGACGTATGCAAATGGCGGGTACGGCCAGCCCCAGAATTAGTGCCGTAGATGCAGGCTCGGGTATTGCATTGATCCGGAATGCAAAATCAGACGGGAAGTTATGCGCGATCCATGCTTGCCCGTCGCCCGCACGGAAATGTCCGCCGACCGTGTTGTCATGCCCGCTCCATTCCCATGAAACGCCGGTGTTGTTTACGATTGAAAAGTGGTAGTCACCGGCTCCGATGGAATTGAAATTGCCAACAAGCGACGTGTATTCGTAAATGTCCATTCCGGACGTAGCGTCATCCAGCCCTGTATCAACGCGACTGACGGCTCCAACGTTTTCTTCCATGATCGGGTTGATGCCCGGCGTTCCGGCAATGTCATTAAACAGGCGGATCGAGAAATCATCGTTAAGAGGCCCGCCACTGTAATGACCGTACCAGGTGACGCTTGTCCACGTAGTCGATCCGGCAACGGTAATGTCATCGACTTCCTGTTCGATATTCAGTTCGCTGAGCCAGCTATCGGCATTGGGATCCAGCGTTTGTTCATACAGAACGTTGTCACCGTTGGTGGTTCCAGCAAACGCAGCCACGCAAATCGCCATTACAAAAGATAGTTTCATTAGCTTCATCAAACAGCCTTTTCGATATTTGTTTGCTGCTGCCATCGCAAGGTGACTCCTTTGGACGAACGGGTGCACGCAGAAACGGGAGGAAAAACTAGCCAGTTTTGCGATGACTTGTATGCACAGTCGTCAGGGTAGGGGCAACTTCGAGTGCATCTACAGAAGGGCAGGGGATCCGAAGGGGATCGCTGGATTTCAAGCCCCGGCAGGGGAAAGCAATCGGCTTTGGTTTCGCCTGATGGCCAGGAGCCATAGAACGTTGGGTACCGGCCCGTAGAACGTTGGGTACCGGCGCATAGAACGTTGCGGACCGGCCTCATAGAACGTTACGGAACAGCCCATAGAACGTTGCGTTGCATTTGTTGGAGTGAAATCTCAGCCGCTAACGCATTACGCGTTAGGGTGACCGTATTGCTTGAGCAAAGCCAATACTGCCGCATACTCGTCCCTGGCCGGTAGGTCCTCATACTGTTTGTAGGCGCCGTTGGCACACTCGAGGGCGAGTTGCAATGCGGACAACCCGCCAGCGGCAATTGGTCCTGAGTTTGCGCCTCGTGAAATTAGTAGAGGAATCACGTCGGGCCTGTTGTACATAATGGCGTACCGCAAAGCCGTCGTTTGCCGGTCCGGGTCAAGCGTTTCGATGTCTGCACCGCTGTCCAGTAGCAACTCGATTACCAGAGGCTGATTCCAGAGTACAGCGCAATGGATCGGTGGCGGAACCCAATCGGGATGATCGACCAGTTCGAGGCATTCGTGGATCAGTCGTCTGACCACCGCTATATCACCGTTTTCGATTGCGCTGGAAAAAGCAGAATGCTGAGCTTCGGTTGTCATTGGATTGTTGACATTGGATTAGCAGGGGGTCGGTCTATGTTTTGCCTTCGTTTTGCCATCCGAAATCGAATCCGCTGGCACTTTCAAAACCGTTCGTCCTGATTGAGTTCGACGGCTTATTCGTTCGCGATCGACGAGCCGATGATTTCACGGCCGACACCAAGCCATTCGCCGGATAGCTCGTCCGTGCAATTGAAGGAGACGATCAGAATGCGACCTTCGACAGGTGTCGCGATCATCATGTTGTGAACTGTCGTATCAATGGCCTGCGACTGGAACTCGAGTTGCACCCATTCGCGACCGTGGTGATGCCAGCGGCCGCTGAACATCCATCTTGCATTTGGCTGTGCCTGACGGATCGAGTTGTCCAGTTGTTGATGCAATTGTTGAAGTTGACTCGGGCTGGCTCTGTCCTGGGTATGGTTGAACGCGATGTTCACTGAACCGGCTTCGTTCGTGTAGACGACCGCTGGTGAATTAGGGCCTGGATACTTACTGCGCATCATATCGTCATCCATTTCGGAAAAACCGTCCGGAATCAGGATTTCGAGCGCGGGAAGAACTCTGATCGGGGAAAGCGAAATATTGCCTACAGTCCTGGGCTGGAGTTGCGACGCGGAAGCGGCTCCGGCTCCACCGTTTGAACCGGCACCTGCGTTTCCACCGGGGGCTGCTGGTTTCTGACATCCGGAAGAAACAACCACGCATAAAAGGATAGCAATCAGGTATCGCATAGTTTCTCAACTGTGTGTTACGGGAAATTGAAATCTGAAAATTGTGATTCAGGTTCTGCACGAGTGCCAGGGGAAAAGGTTACAGGATTTTCTCAGGAAATCCGAACGGGCGAAAACGGCGGAAACCGCCGTGGTAGGAAATAATGGCATTTGCGATCCGCAAATTTGCTTGAGATATTCGCGTGGATCAAAAAGAATTGTTCCGCAGTTCGTTTTGCAATTCAGAAAAAGTTGCGCTATTCCGGATACCTGCCATGTCAGCAAAATCTTTGATTCACCTCGTCACGGCGTGCGCAATTGCGATGATCGCAGTTCCCGTGACGATGACATTTGCACGTCCGATGACTGGCGATACGAATGAGCAGCAGGAAACTCAATACCAGTCAGATGGGATCAGTATTGCGGCAGCGTCGAGTGACGAGGCGATTCTTGAAAGCGTTTCGGTTGAAACAGCTCTTGAACATCTGGATCAAGGGGCGACAGCCTGGAGTACCGCGCAAAATTGCATCAGCTGCCATACCAACGGCTCCTTTATGGCGATTCGACCTGAGCTGACAGCTTACACGTCTAAACCGTCTGATCATCATCGCGATTTCTTTGTGGAGCAATTGGTCGCCAGAGAAGCCGCTGATCCAGCGACACTTGTGTCGGGTGCGCAGCCGACCGGGATCGCATATCTGGCTCTTGGGCTGGCACAGTGGGATCGCCATGTCAATGACGGCCGGCGCAGCGCGGAAACGGACCGGGCGATCAAGCTCATGTTCAAGGTGCAGTCCCCAAACGGAGCGTTTCGCAATCTGGATTGCTGGCCACCCCTGGAATCAAGTGAGTACCACGGAGCGACCGTTGCAGCGCTCGCGCTGGGGGCTGCGCCTGAATGGCGGGACGCATCTCATGATGAGGAGCTGACAATTGGTAAAGAGAAGTTGATTGGCTATTTGACGGAAACGGCGCCGCCACATGACTACGCGCGCGTTCTCAAGCTGTGGGCGGCAGTCGAGTTTCCGGAAATCATGTCTGATGCTGAACGGACTGATATTGTTGAGATGATTTTTAAGCATCAACAGAATGATGGTGGCTGGTCAATGAGAACATTTGCAGAGCCGGAGTCGTGGGGCAGTGGAAACCGTGCTGCCAGGATTCGAGGTGAAGAGGATTTCGGGGCTGCGCCGTCTGATGGCCATCAAACAGGCCTGTGCATTCTGGTGCTTCGAAAGGCAGGAGTTCCTGCAGATGACGAAAGGATCCAGAATGCCATTGGATGGATCAAATCATCACAGCGACAATCGGGTCGCTGGTGGACAAGGTCATTGAACACCGATTCGAGTCACTACATCACCTTCAGCAGTACCTGTTACTGCCTTCTCGCGCTGGGGATGTGCGGAGAACTGTAATGCGGAGAACAGTAATCGAAAGCACGGACTTTTTTGATAAAGTCTGCCGGAAAGAAAATCTGCCGGAAAGAAAAAAGCCACCGCGAATACGCGGTGGCTTTGATTTTTGTCAGTCGCGTGTTGATGCGATCCTAGAACCGCACGCGGTTTCCGCCGCTACCGCCCATCAGGTCTGCCGAGCGAAGCTGTGGCTGCGTTTGGGGTGTTTCCGATTGCAGGCCACGAGGACGCAGGTTTTGCGTCAGGTTCTGCCATGCTTCGGTATTGCGCTGGTGTTGATCGCGGGCCCATTGGTTGATGTTGTCCGCGGTCTGGTTGAAGTTCTGCGCGGTCTGGTCGAAGAACTCTCTGGATTTCTGACCGAAGTTTTCGAACGGACGCGGGCGATTGGGATCCATTGGTGGAAACAATCTCATTTCCCCGCCGAACAGGCCGTTGCCGCCTGAGCCGCCTGCCATCTGGTTGTTGAATGGATTCAGGTCCGGCCAGTTGATTGCCGGAGTGGCCGGAGATGCGCTACCGGAGTTCTCACGTGGTGAAAACAGTCGCGGAAGCTCAAAGCGTGGACTGTCCTGCTGAGGCGAACTCATGTCGGGGATACCGACACCACCGAATAGCGTGCGTTCCTGTGCCTGAGCGGTTGAGCAAGCTGCAATAACGGCAAAACAAACCAGCAGGCTGGCTGCATTAGTTGTGACTTTTTGGAGCGAGTATTTCATTTCCATATCCCGGCGTTAGCGAAACCGATCCCCCGGTTAGTGTTGTTATCGTGCTCTAGATCGGCACGAAATCGGCGGGAGTATTTCAGAGCTGGTTGACGCCGTCTATGTGAAAAATTTACAAAATTGGCAACGAGCTGGAATGCAGGCAGCCGGAATAATAGTCAATTGAGGAGCGAATAATTGGAGATTGGATTCATCGGGACGGGACAAATGGCCCAGGCGCTTGCGGCAGGTTTTGTTTCTGACGCGGGCGGCAAAATCAGTTTTCTCATTCATGATCCGAGTGAGCCCTCGCGGGACGCCTTTTCCTCGCGAGTTGGAGGCGATGTCGAACTCGTCGTATGTGAAGGCAATCAGGAAGTGGTGAATCGTGCGTCGATTGTATTCCTTGCCGTCAAGCCGCAGATCATGGAAATGGCCCTGGCTGAAGTTCAGATAAACGGTGAAGGTCCGCTACTGGTATCTATTGCGGCCGGAATAACGATCGGACACCTGCAACAGTTGACCGGAAGCAAGCGAATCATCCGGGTGATGCCGAACACGCCCTGCCTGATCGGAAAAGGGGCAAGTGGACTTGCAGCATCTGACGGTATTAGCGAGGACGACATCGCGTCCGTATCACGGCTCATCCAGTCCGTTTCTCTGGTGGAAGTTGTGCAGGAGGACAAGATGGATGTTGTCACAGGCCTGTCGGGTTCCGGACCTGCCTACGTCTTCACATTCATTGAGGCGTTGTGTGAAGGTGCGGTCGCAAATGGACTCGAGATGGAATCGGCAAAGCGCCTTGCCGTACAAACGGTCATAGGTGCCGCGGAACTGGTCTCTCAAAGCGAGGATTCGATCGACGTACTCCGCAAGCGGGTGACCAGCCCGGGTGGAACGACGCTGGCCGGCCTCGAATCACTTGCTTCGTCCGGCTTCAACGAGGTTGTGGCAAATGCGGTAACGGCGGCTACTGAGCGAAGTATCGAACTTGGCAACCAGGACTGACTCTGACGTGTTTGTGAGGCTGTTCTGTCCGGTAAACTTCTGTGCTCCCTGAAATAGCCGGTCACAAAATTCTTCGACCGGCGTTTGGATGATGGCAAGCCGGGACAAACATGGATAAACTTTATCCAGACGGGCCTGCTGGCCTGCGGCCAGGCAACATCGCTACATATATTCGCTACACACATCAGGGCGCGGAGTAAATTCAGTGTCACTCTTTGAAGACAATTCGTACATCTATCGCGACACTTTCTTTATTTACTTTGACAAGTCAAAGCGTCCATCGGCTGACAAGGTGCAGGCTACGCTGGCCGGGCTTGGTCCGGGGTACCAGACGATCAATCTTCGTGAGAACGAGGAAGAGCTTGAGTCGATCACCGTCAGTTCGCCGCAGGATTTTTCGGCGATGGACATTACCTACGTTGAAGGTGACGAAGTCGCTCAGGCCATTCAGGACGTTCTGGAAGAGTTCAGGACGATGACGCTGGTAGGTGATGACCAGAAAAAGCTGGCCCGCTTTTCGACAACCAACGCACGCTTTGACATTTTTCATTTTGAAAAAATGATCGAAGGCGGTCAGGACGAGTTTATTGACCCGGGCGGGTTGCTCGTCGTCCTCGAAGCGCTGGCCGGTCTTTGTGACGGTGTTTCGCTCGATCCGCAGTCACATACGTTGCTCTAGCTCGCGAACACAGAACCGGAACCTTGGATCGCAGCGTTCTGACAGCAAATTCAGGCCGATGACTTTGTGCTGCGCGAGAAGAAGCCGGCGACTCGCACGCCGACACAATCTGGAGAATTCAAATGATGACTCGAACCATTTACCGTATTCCAGCCTGTATCGTTACAGTCCTGATGTTCTCGATCTCTTTGGCCGGCACCAAAGAACTTTCTGCGCAGCAGGCCGCGGATCTTGTCCTGGTCGGTGGCCGGGTCATCACAATGGACGATGGACGCCCCGAAGGCGAAGCGATTGCCATTCAAGGGACGAGGGTTCTCGCGGTCGGGTCTGTTGAGTACATCCGCGGATTTATTGGATCCGACACTGAAGTCGTTGATGTTGAAGGCAACTTCGTGATGCCGGGATTCATTGAAGGCCATGCGCACTACATCGGTCTGGGCCAGTCAAAGATGATGCTGGATCTGATGCCGGCTGGCTCGTGGGAGGAGATTGTCCATCAGGTTCAGGAAGCAACCGAAGTCACGCCACCGGGTGAGTGGATTCTCGGTCGCGGCTGGCATCAGTCCAAATGGGACACGCCTCCGGAAGGAAACGTTGAGGGCTATCCGATTCATGATGCGATCTCGGCAATATCTCCAGATCATCCAGTCCTGCTGACTCATGCCAGCGGGCACATGAATTTTGCGAATGAGTACGCAATGCGTCTGGCGGGCATCGATGGCCTGAACGATGACGGCGTGTCTGAGCAAACGCCGGAACCGGAGGGTGGTGAAATTCTTCGCAACGAAGACGGATCAGCAACAGGAGTATTCCGCGAAACGGCTCAGCGACTGATCACGCGCCGCCTCGCGGCTGACGAAGCATCGCGCTCTGCTGCCGAGCAGGCTGATTACATGCGGAGAGCAATTCAACTGGCGGGTGAAGAGTGTCTGCGAAACGGGATCACCAGTTTTCAAGATGCAGGAACAACTGTTGAATACGTGAAGATCCTTCGTGAATTTGCTGCCAGAGGAGAACTCCCCGTCCGGTTGTGGGTGATGATTCGCGACAACAATGAGTTGATGCGCGGGCGACTGGGAAGCCTGAAGATGATCGACTTCGGTGATCAGTTTTTGACCGTGCGAGCTTTGAAGCGATCTATCGATGGTGCGCTCGGGCCTCACGGGGCATGGTTGTTGTCACCGTACGAAGACCTGCCAAACAGCAGCGGACTCAACACGGCATCTGTTGAATCGGTTACCGAGACGGCTCAACTGGCGATCGAGAACGATTTCCAGATGTGTGTGCATGCGATCGGCGATCGCGCCAACCGCGAGGTGCTCGATATTTATGAACGGCTGTTCAATGAGAATCCTTCGATCCTACCGCGGCGTTGGCGAATCGAACATGCACAGCATCTGCACCCCGAAGACATTCCAAGGTTCGCTCAGTTGAGCGTGATTGCTTCGATGCAGGGGGTTCATTGCACTTCGGATGCTGTGTTTGTGCCGACGAGACTGGGAATGAGACGTTCAAAAGAGGGTGCTTACGTGTGGCAGTCGTTGATTCAATCGGGAGCCGTCGTGACTAACGGGACTGACGCGCCTGTCGAGTCAATTGATCCGATCGCTTCGTTCTACGCATCGGTTACCAGAGAGCTTGGTGACGGGGTGACGTTCTTTCCTGAGGAAGCGATGACGCGCGAGCAGGCGCTGCGGTCCTATACGATTGATTGTGCCTACGCAGCATTTGAAGAGTCACAGAAGGGGTCGCTGGTTCCCGGCAAACTGGCTGACATTGTTGTTCTCTCGAATGACCTGCTTGAATGCTCAGACGACGAAATTCGGGATACGAAGGTGGAGATGACCATCGTCGGTGGTGAGATACGCTACATCAGACCCGATGAAGAGAGTCCGGATAAAGAATAGAGGCGGCTGGTGGCGCATTGGACACAGTTCCCTGTCTATGACACGGTTACCCTTAAATGACATAGTTTCCTCTCAGTGATACAGTTACCAACACAGTACTGTCCGTGATACAGTTACC
>JBCCFB010000098.1:0-20249 GCA_039029995.1 Planctomycetota bacterium | reverse complement strand
CGGCATCGACCCGAAGCTGTTTTTCGATCGACACAACGGGGTGTTCGGATTTAATCTCTGGAACCCGTGGGACGAAGCCAAGCTGAAACCCGTAAATGTCTCAGTTTCGGAAACCAGTGATCCAACCGGAGCGTGGAACACTTATCCCGTTCCGGCTCCCGAAGGAGTGGACGGAGGTGGCATCGGTTACAGCCGTAAGTGGATCGGCTATACGTTTCCAGGCGGGCCGACGCAGTCGTGTGTATTCAGCAAGGAGGAGGCGAAATACGGCGCGCCGGCAACGGTTTACCACTTTCCGGGAAACCTTGGCCATCCAGTGGCGACACAAGACCCGATTGACGAACTCTATTTCGTAAAGCTCACGGGTCGCGACATTGTTATTACCAGGGTAGCGGATTCGGGCGACGGGACGCCGGTCGCGACTCTTGCTGCCACCGCTCCGCACGGCTTCGAGTATTTCGGCTGGCCTCCGGCATCACCCCAGCGAGGAAGCGAAAATACAACTGCCTCGGGTGACCGGAATCCAAAAAATCTTGTCATACAGGGCGGCTTTCTCTGGTTTTCTCACACTGTCAATTGCGAAGGCCGGGCGTCGGTCCAGTGGCATCAAGTCGGCCTCGACGGAACCTTTCACCAGAGCGGCCGGATAAGTGATCCGGTCAACAGCTACATCCAGACCACAATCGCCGTTAACGAGAGGCTGGACGTTCTTGTGGGATTTCAGGAATCAGGCCCGGACATGTTCGTCAGTCCCAGGTTCGCTTTCCGCAGGGCAGAGGATCCGGCAGGAACATTGAGGCCAACGATCCATCTTGGCGAAGGACTCGCTGCAACCGAAGGTGGAGCATGGGGTGACTACAGCGGTAGCGTTGTCGACGCAGACAACATGCTCGATATGTGGACGATCCAGAGCATCGCTGACGAAACGGGGCGTGGTGACACCGTAATCGCCAGGTTGCCAGCCAATGAGCCCGAGGAGCTGGCTCAAGCTGCTCAAGCTCAAGTCGCGCCTCAACTGCGAGTATTGACCTACAACATCCATCATGGCGAAGGCACTGATGGTGTGTTCGACTACCAGAGGATTGCTGATGTTATTGAGCGGCTCAACCCTGACGTGATCGCGCTTCAGGAGGTGGATCGCAATACTCAGAGAGCCCGTGGAGTCGATCAGGCGGCGGAGCTCGCGCGGCTGCTGGAAATGAATCATGTATTCGGCAACGCACTTTATTATTCGGGCGGCGAGTATGGCGAAGCTGTGCTCTCCCGCTTTCCAATCGAAGATGCGCGTGCGCATCACCTGCCGTTCAGCCATGGAAACGAACCGAGGACGGCACTTGAAGTTCGCGTTGTGCCGGACAACGGCATTCCTGAATTCCGGTTCGTAGGAACCCACCTTTGCCACCAAAGTAATGAGACGAGGCTGGAGCAGACACGGGAGCTGAACCAGCTGTTTTCCGGAGGCAGTTCTTCCGTCATTCTCGTCGGAGACCTGAACGCGAGGCCTCAAAGCGAGCCGATGAGTGTGCTGCTGGAAGGTAACTGGATTGACGCTGTCGCACCTGATTCAAAGATTGACTACGTCCTGCTTCGCAAGAATGACCCATGGAAGATTATTGAGACGATCATCCTTGACGAGCCGGTTGTGTCGGACCACGATCCGGTGTTGACCGTGCTGGAGTGGCAGGGGCGCTAGACGATATACGCCGTGCCTCGCTGAATTTCAGCGCTCAGTCTGCGGGCTTGTCGAGTAGTCCAGCTCAAATACGGTTTTGATCAGGTAATGGTCCGACGGAAAAACAGTCGGCCAATGAAGGAAGACTTCGGTGCTGCTGTTGTTTAAACCTGCTCCTTTGTAATAGAGCTGATCGATCCGGTTGCCACTTCGGTGGGTGGGGCCGGGATTTTGAACATGATCCGGGTACTGTTCACGAAAGGCATCGACGAAGCCGGCATCAGTTAATCTTCGATAAGCCTCATTATCCCCGCCATCAACGTCTGGGACGGCGTTGAAGTCTCCTCCGAATAACACGGGAATCGAATCGGTTGCTTGAAACCGCTGTTCGTGAAACGAAAAGACTTTGTCAAAGCTGGACATGCCGTACCAGTTGGACATGACCCACAGGTCCTTTGTGTCTTCCACAGCCACTTTTGCGGCAACGTTCATGAATGTTGCGTCCGGTGGAACATGGACTTCTTTAATGGGGAACCGGCTCAGGACTGAAATATTCGAACCCTGGTGCATGTTGTCCCAGTCGATCGTCGTGGCGAAGTAGTATCCCAGTTCTGCGGCGATATAGTCTCCATTGGAGTAGGTTTCCTGCATCATCAGGACATCAATTTCTTCACGTCGAATCAGTTCGATGATGATGTCACGTGAATCCCATCCATCCCGCTCGATCGTTTGGTGAATTCCGCCATGGAAGATGTTCCAGCAGCCCGCAGTGATTCTATCGATTTCGCCAGGTGATTCGGATGTTACCCGGGGCTGAAATACTTCATTGAACGAGTCGCCAATTTCGGAATCTGATAGTGCCCGGTTCCAGATCTTCAGGTCATCGAGATCAAAAGAAGGTGAGCTCAAGACTTCTCTCGTCGCCAGTCTTTCTGCGGCAGTAGGAACGATTTCGATTTGACCGTCAACAAGTCGGTACAGCTGAAAAACGAGCGCGACTTCACTGAAGTTACTACTTTGATGCACGGTATATCGACTACGCATCATCCTGCGCCGGATCGAATTGACGTTTTCGAGAGCTTGTTCGGCGGATGGCAGATCGACCTGACGTCCACCATCGCGCGCCGCATTTACTTTCTCTGAGAACAGCTGGTCAGGGTCACTCACAAGCAGTTCAAACCCACCGTTTTCGACAGGCGTGAGTCCCAGCGAATTGAATTCGTCAACGAGTTCCTGCAGAAGTTGTGCGCCTTCCACGAAGATCGGCAGCTCTGAAGGCTGTGTCGCCGTTTCGCTTTCTGCCCATCCGACGGAGAGTGGCAGTTCATTACCGAATTCGAATCCGGAGTGATCAACTATGTTGTAGATCGCGACGTTTCGCCCATCGTAGTAAAGTCGAATCAGGCCCTCGCTCGCACTGTGAGTCATAGCCAGTTGATGCCAGCGGCCGTCGTTTACGGTCAGGAACTCACCGTTGCTTCTTTCATACGAAATCCGACGGTTTCCCGAGCCCATGCTCCATGCGAACGTGCCGTTACAAATCGAAAATGTCCAGCCTTTTTGTTTTTGAGAGACAAGGCTGTTGTCCGGGACGTCTCGCGTGGACAGAAGGACTGCTCTCTGATCCGACGGAATGTTTGAGCGCATTCGGAACTCGACAGAAAAGTCATGTTCTTCATCCAGACCCAATTCTCCAGTGTCGTATTGAATCAAAACTGGTGAATCGGGGGTTGGCTGGATCCGTAGGGCGTTGTTGATTTTTCCCGGTACAAATTCGAGAGTACCTTGAACGTCTTCGACCACCTTCATTCCAACACCGTATACGTTGCCGTCGAATGAAGTATGCGCAAGGTCCAGTTTGACCGGGATGGACTGGCAGAATGCAGGAGTTTTTGCAAGAAACAGAATTGCGATACTGGCGCTAATCAATCCGGCTGTGTTCCTGATTCTGGCCATCAATCAACTCCCAATAGCTCCAGGTGCGTTCAAGTCACGAACTGGAGTTATACACCGGATCGATAGCTCAAACCTGAATTCAGTCGGAATCCGCAGTTGCAGCGCAGCTAACCATCGGGCTGATTGTCGTTCTGTGCGTTCTGGTGTCGTTCGTATGCGCTGGTGCCAGGGAGTTTCCTGTGCAACCGGATGATCCGGTGAGCACCATCGCCTGATGTACTCGAAGTCGCGGGAGAGTATTCCGATCGTCTTGTACTAAAGCCATCTGCGATGGGATGAACCGAGTAGCAGCAATAATGCGGAACTCTAACTGGCAAAACGTACTCGCCGTTTGAATCACATTCGACTCTTAGATAGCGGTACATCAGGATCGGCGAAGTAGCTCCGGGCACCATGATGCCCGCGTCGACAATCACCGTTGCATTTGCGACTAAGTCTCCATCTCCGTCGATAAGCTGTCCGGACAACTCGATAGTCTCGTACTGCTGGACTTCGATCTGAAGCTCTGTTCTCGCATCACCCGGATTAACCGAAAGCCATTGATTTGAACACGAGTCTCCGTCGTCGGCGTAAAGATGTACCGGCTGGTCACCGGGGGCTTTGTTAATCTCAAAGAAGCCGTTCGCGTCGCAGTAGGCTATAACAGATTGCGGATTTCTGTACCTGTAGGAATTTTCGGGCACCCAGGCAATGAGGACTTTTGCAAACGGGACGCCAACTCCGCCTTCATTCCGGACGACTCCCGACAGTGGCGAAGCGCGGTTTAGTACGATCGCATTTTCCAGCTGTTGCGCGGCTCGCTCTTCTTCAGAGAACGGGTGTGCAAGAATTTGCCTTGATCGAGCGACATAACCTTGAGGTGCCTTGTAATGTAACTCGTAGTCGAATATTCCGCCGTTCGGCACTAGTTCGCCATCCGCCCGTAGGTTCAGCTTGAACGTACCGTCCTCGTCTGTTCGGGTGACATGCGGGCTGCCTTCGAACAACATGACCTCAACCCCTTCGATTCCAGATCCTGAATCATCTACGAAGCGACCGGCCAGTTGCGCTATTTCCGATGTTGTTATTGCATATTGGAAAGTCTCGCCCGCGACTACTTCAAACCTGTCAGTTTGTCCTCTGAGCCCTGTTTCAGAGGCGTACGCGAGAATATAAGGTCCCGCGCAAAGGTCAGGTATCTTGAAGTTTCCTTCCTGGTCTGTTCGCACTGTGGAATCGGAGAACCTGCGAATTCCTTCACCGGTATCGACCGGTTGCGACATACACCGTGCATGGACCTGGACTCCAACTGCAGGTGTGCCATCCGGGTGGGCCATCCGGCCTTCAATCGTACCAGTAGTCGCAAACGCAACGGTTATTTTGCGTTGCTCCAGTTCATCGGATTCGATGGATGGGATTCGAAATTGCTGAACGCGGCCATCCTGAGTAGATACTTCGATGTTGTAGTTCAGTTTGCCGTGCAGGCAATCGAAATCTATCCGATTGTTGGTTACAGCATGCTGAAAAATTTCGGAGTCACATGGTTGGGGTAGCATCGTTGTGCGATAGTCGATTGTGCTTACTGACGTGATAAAAAAACTCTCGACCGCAAGTTTTTCACCTCTTTCGTCAATAACCTCAATCGTGGTTGGCAATGTCGGGCGCAGTTGAACAATGTTTTGACGACTATTCCAAATCTGTGGCGTAGGCAGGCCCTTTAGTTCCATGCCGTATTCAGGGTGACGAAAAAGTACCCAGCCTCTTTCAGTGTCGTAGTCATAGTCCACAACGAACTTTCCGTCGGCATTCGATGAAGAATTCAGCCGAAAAATTGATTCCGGGTTCCACACTGATCCGGCTCCAGCCGTGAGTTGTGCGTCCTCGACTGGATTGCCATTTGCATCAACAACAATACCAGCGAAGTAGGCCACGTTGTCGGAGCCATCCCGCGAAGCCGCAGTATTTGCGAACGTGAATACAGTGACAGTTGCCATCAATACGGCAACCAGTAAAAGGCCGAGTTTGGATGCGGTTCTTAGCGAACGGTTGGCAACATACCTTTTACTTCCCGATGAATTTTTAATCGCGGTTATACGCCGGCCCAATGAACTTTTTCGAACGATTGCCAGCTCAAGAGAGGCTTGCCTTGAAACTGTCAGACGCTCCGCCGCACGGATCAAGGTCTCGCAGTACGTGGCGCTATCACCCACTTGATGAACACAGAATTCGTCACAGGCTCGTTCACGCAATGTGTTCACGCGATAGCGGCCATACCAGGCCAGCGGATGAACCCAATAGAAAGCCATCAATATTTCGATGAACAGATTCTTAAGCGGATCACGACGTGCAACATGAGTCAGCTCATGAATCAATACAGTTCGAAGTTCCTCCCGGTGCGGTGTGGATGATTCGCCAGCGCGTTCAATCAGACTGACAGGAACAATGACAGCCGGCCTCAGTACTCCGGCTACTACAGGAACTGATATGTCTTTGTTTTGAAGAAGCCGCGTTCTACAGCAATTCAACTGGCTGCAGAGCTGTTGAAACTGAGCTGATGTCCGCCCACATTCAACCTCAACTGAATTGCGCAGGAGTGAAAAAGTACCTCGCAATGATATCGCCAGACGCAATGCGAACACGGTACAGCCGATCAGATACAAGGTAGCCAGAATGCGGGGGAGTTGAAGCGATGAACGGGCAGGGGCTTCCGCCGAGGATGTGATTGCTTCCGGAGTAATGGCCGATTCGGATTGCGCACGTTCTGAAGGGGGCTCCGGTATCACAGGAGACGTACTCGCGACGTAATCGTCAGGCACATCATGCTGGCGCTGTCGTTCAAATTCGGCGAGGCCCGGGGCCTTTGCAATGGGTGCGCTGACCTTTGGCTGTGTATCGGCAATCGTCAACAGCGGAATGGTTGCCGGCATTAGAAATGTGGCAAATGGAACGGCTGCCAGCGCCAGAAAACCGGCAATCCAGACGGCTGATCCGCTTAAATATCGCTGTTTGAAGGCCAGGTACAGCTCAAGCAGCGCAACAATGGCAAGGACCAACGAGACTGCAACAAGAATATCGATCGTCCGGAACCAGAATTCGATGCCGTTCATTTTCAGCTCCCTTTGCGTTTTTTGATGGAGCTTCGAATCTCTTCCAGTTGATCAAGCGTCAGCTGCTCATCCTCGATCAACCTGAGCACCAGCGATTCGGCTGAGCCGCCGAACATCCGTTTGAGCAGATGGCCGACTTCTTTCTTCTGAACCTTGTCCTTCCTGACGGCAGCACGGTAGACGGCAGGTCTTTTTTTTGAATCCGCTTTGACCATGCCCTTATCAATGAGGATTCTCAAAAACGTTCTCACGCTGGAGTCATGCGGATTTCCTGAGAGTCTTGAGCGGACGTCTTCGGACGTCGCCGGGCCTGATTCCCAGAGGACTTCCATAATTTCGGACTCGCGTTCGGTCAGTCCGGGTTTTGGTTTTCTTGCCATTTGCTTACCTTGCGTTAATTCGTTAACGAAATGTATGCGTGTCACGGCAGCCGGTCAAGACTGTTTTGCTAATTAATTAACGAAGTATTGGAGGAGCCTTTGTGATGCCGGAGAGAGGGGAGGACGAGCGGGTAGCCGTCCCTGTCGCAAATCTGAAGCTGAGCCGACGGGGGATTAGCGGAAGTCCCTCGTTTTGATCTTTGGAATCGCCAGCCGGTTTGACATGTCTTCCAGCCGGTTGACGACCACATGAATAACACCGCTCTTCTTCTCGAGTTTTCCGTGCGCGATCCACGCTCCGCTGCCGCGACAGATTTTGTAGTAGCGATCCCAGATCTGCCGGCGGACCACGAGGTTGGCTGTTCCCGTTTCGTCTTCCAGTGTGACGAACGTGATCCCTTTAGCCGTGGAAGGTCGTTGGCGCAGGATGACGAGACCTGCGACACGCGTATGCCGGTTGTTTTCAACTTGCTCAAGTCCTGCACATGTCACGACTCTGAACTCATCCAGCTGTTCACGGAAGAAAGACACCGGATGAGCACGCAATGACAATCCGACGGTTCGATAGTCCTCGGAGACCTGTTGGCGGGAGTCCATTTGCGGAAGCAGATCAGCATCGTCGTCTTCTGCATCAAGACAGTCGAATAGCGGCTGATCCTGCGGACGTTTCTCCTGCGCAAGCGCCTGCCAGAGCGCAGCGCGACGATCCTGATTGACCGAGCCGAACGCGTCGGCTTTGCTGAGCTGCGCGACGACTGACTGGCCGAGCCCGGTCCGTCGGGTGAATCCGGCGACACATTCGAACCGGCCGAACTGCCTCGCCTCAAGGATCGCTTCTCCGGAATCTGATCGAATTCCACTGATCATCCTGAGCCCCATCCGCATCGCGTGTTCTTCGCTGCCGTGTAGTTTCTCAAGTGTGCAGTCCCAGTGGCTCAGGTTTACATCCACAGGCAGGACTTCGACTCCGTGTTTTCTCGCGCAGGCGATCAATTGAGCCGGCGCGTAGAAGCCCATCGGCTGGCTGTTGATAATCGCGGCGCAGAAAGCTGCAGGGTAGTAACACTTCAGCCATGCAGAAACATAAACCAGCAGCGCGAAACTTGCTGCGTGCGACTCAGGGAATCCATATTCACCAAATCCGCGGATCTGGTTGAAAACCTGCATCGCAAACTCATCGTTGAGCCCTTTCTTGCTCATTCCATCCATTAACTGTTGACGGAAGACTTCGATCACTCCCGTCTTCCGCCATGCTCCCATCGCGCGGCGCAGCTGGTCTGCCTGGCCTGGCGTAAAGCCCGCAGCGACTACAGCCAGTTTCATTGCCTGTTCCTGAAAGATCGGAACGCCGAGTGTGCGGTGAAGGACGGCTTTGATCTCCTCGTTGGGGTAGACGACCGGTTCGTCGCCGTTGCGTCTTCTCAAAAACGGATGAACCATGTTTCCCTGAATCGGTCCCGGACGGACGATAGCGACTTCGATCACAAGGTCGTAGAAACATCGTGGCTTGAGCCTGGGAAGCATCGACATCTGTCCGCGGCTTTCAATCTGAAACACCCCGACAGTGTCCGCTGCGCAGATCATGTCATAGACCGTCGGGTCCTCAGCAGGAACCGTTGCCAGTGTCAGGTGACGGCCGTAGTGCTTCTCAATCATGTGAAAACATTTGCGGATCGCCGAAAGCATGCCCAGACAGAGGCAATCAACTTTGAGCAACCCGAGTTCTTCGAGGTCTTCCTTGTCCCACTGAATCACAGTCCGGTCATCCATCGCTGCATTTTCGATCGGAACCAGTTCGTCCAGCCGGTCGCGCGCGATTACCATGCCGCCGACATGCTGGGACAGGTGTCTGGGAAAGCCGAGAATCTCAGTTGAAAGGTGAGCCAGTCGCATTCCCGTTTCAGAATCCGGATCGATACCGACTGTCTCCATACGTGGCCGCAGGTTTTCGACGTTCTGATAGCCGTCCACCTGTTTGGCGAGTGCATCCACGCGATCCAGCGACAAGCCGAGCGCTTTGCCGACATCGCGGATGGCGCTGCGGCTGCGATAGGTGATGACGGTACTTGCCAGTCCGGCGCGCTCGCGGCCGTATTTGTCATACAGGTATTGCAGAACCTCTTCACGGCGTTCGTGTTCGAAATCGACGTCGATGTCCGGCGCTTCGTTGCGTTCCTTGCTGATAAAGCGTTC
This sequence comes from Planctomycetota bacterium, assembly GCA_039029995.1. Lineage (GTDB taxonomy): Bacteria > Planctomycetota > Planctomycetia > Pirellulales > Pirellulaceae > Mariniblastus. The sequence continues at coordinate 10,962 of JBCCFB010000098.1, read as the reverse complement.
AAACAGCAGATCGGTTTTCGATGGATCGACGCTGGTGACTCCCAGCGCATAACAGACAGCGCTGTTGGCAGCCGAACCTCGCCCCTGACAGAGAATTCCGCGCGAGCGCGCAAAGCGTACGATGTCCCAGACCGTCAGAAAGTACGCTTCGTAATGCAGCTCGTCGATCAGCGCCAGTTCATGTTCGATCTGTTTCCGGACTTTCGCCGACTCGCCCTCCGGATAACGCTGCTTCAAACCTGCTTCGGTCAGCTTGCGCAGATACTCGACGGGAGTCATCCCGTCGGGAGCCAGTTCACGCGGGTACTCGTAACGTAGCTGGCTCAAGCAGAACTCGACACGGTCTGCGATTTCGACGGTTCGTTCAATCGCTCCGGGCAGATTTTTCATTGCGCGCGCGACGCCAGCAGGGAAGCGCAGGTGCCGGCCGGCGTTGGGCAGCAGCAGTTCGCCTGCCTGATCAACAGTGGTGTGATGGCGCGTCGCGGTCAGGACGTCATGCAGCGGCTGCCGCGCGGGTGCGTGATAAAGCACATCTCCGGCAGCGACTACCGGTAAAGCGGTTTCGCCGGAAATCCGCTGCAGTTCCGAGATTCTCCACGCATCGTCAACTCCCTGGTACAGCGAAGCCAGCAGGTAGGCGCGCTTGCCGAATAGTTCGTGGTAGCCCTGTGCAGTTTGAACATCGGGACGTTGATGCCACTGGTAAGCGGTGTGGTTTTCATCAATGTGAGCAGTACGGCTGCGATCTCCTTTAATCTTCGGGATGACTCCGGCCAGCAAGTTGCTGTGAAACTTTGCAATATCATCGAACTCAATCCAACAGTCACCTTTGGGCGCGCGTCGTCGGCCTGTGGTGATCAGGCGCGACAGGCTGGCGTATCCGGCACGGTCCATTGCCCAGAGCACGACAGGTGGTGCATCGCAGGGAATGATCTCGGCTCCGATCAACAGTTTCAGATCCGTCTCCCGTGCGGCAGCGAATGCGCGTACGACACCTGCCAGAGTGTTTTCGTCGGTCACTGCCAGCGCGCGATATCCCAGTTCGACCGCACGTTCTACCAGTTCGTCAGCATGTGATGCGCCGACGAGGAACGAGTAGTTGGTTTTGCAGAAAAGTTCAGCGTAGGAAACCGGGGCGGTATCGGGAGCGGGAGGCCGGCGGCTGGGGCGAGGCAGTGATTTTTCGCGCAGGGGTTCGCCTTGTGTGTTCCGGTCTGTGCTTTTTACGTTCCCACGTTGTTTAAAACTCTCCATGAAGAAACCAGCCTTTCTTTTTCAGGTCGAAAAAGATCCAGAAACGTTGGCCGGTCTGCGCTTCAACCTGCCAGTAATCACGGCGACGCGACGGTCCACGCCACCAGCCGGATTCGATTCGTTCAGGTCCCGTGGTTCGCTCTACGGTGTAGCGGCGTGCAGAAGGGGGAATGCGGAACGAATGAAGACACTGATCACGGTCATTGCCCGGTGGCGTACCGGTTTGTGTCTGTAGCTCGCAGCCTTCAAGCGGAACCGGTGGATGCAGCAGGCGCAGCGGTCTGGCCATGACATGAGAATGCGAACGTGCTTTTCCAGCAGAGCGTTTGCGCCTGCGGGCCGGGTCAACAAGAGGGCGGAGGCGGACAGCATATTCGGGCAGGGCTTCGGCGCGCAAAACGGGATAAAGCACCTGCTCCGGTCCGAGACGGCAGGTCAGCTGATTGATCAACTGCGCAAGCGCCTGTTTGTCGAGCCGCGGATTGTCGTCAAACAGTTTTCGCTGGCGGCCGGCAAGCAGAACGCAGGACGTTACGCTGACCGTGATCTCCTGAACAGCGAGTGTTGTATAGCGGCGGAAGGAAGTGTGGCTGGAAGTGAGGTCGGCGGCGGGAGACGCGAGGTCGGGACTTTTTGTGCGCGGTGTTTTTTCATCCGGTGATTTTATTCCCCGTGTTTTTTCCTGTGGTGTTTTTTCCCGTGGCGTTTTTTCATCCGGCATTTCTTCACTCAGAGACTCGCTCTGTGTATTCCGGTTTCCGCCCGCCGGTCTCCGGCCTTTCAAATACGCTGCTTTGACCGGCCGCGTCTTTTTCCGGCGGGTATGCGGCTGGAGCACCTGTTCGAGCTGCATTGAAACAAGCTGCATCACGTGTTCGATCGTGGCAGCAGGCTGGAAAAGGTTGACTTGGAAATCGAGTGGAGCGTGTTCGGTACACCACAACCGGAACGACCATTGCAATGCACCTTGTTGTCGCGCGCGCATCTGTTTGCAGATATCCAGAACAAGCCGGCGGACAATAACTTCAATCGTCTCGCGATCGTTGGTCGGGAATTCAATAAACTGTTCCGCCTGATACTCCGGAGGACGTTGTAAAGCGACAACCGGCTCATCGATCGCTCCTGTCATCTGGTCCAGCCGGCGCAGTATTTCGTTTCCGAACCTTGAGCGCAGATCACGTCGCGCGAGTTGCTGCAGGTCACCGACTCGCAGGATTCCCAGTTGGTGAAGTGTATCGATAGTGACCGCTTCCAGTCGCAGGTCGCTGACAGGCAGGGCAGAGAGGAGGTCAGGATGTGAAATGTGAATCGAGCAACTGCCTGCGCGGCCTTCGGAACTTTCCCCGGAGTTCTGCGCGGGGGATTCGTTTGAGGATTCGCCCGGGGCCTGAATCCTGCTTGCCGCACGTGCGAACGCGACCGTGTTCGCAATCCCGATGCGGACGAAGTAACCGGCGCTGCTGCAGTGGAGGGCGATTCCACGAGCCAGCTGGTATTCATCACCGAACAGTCTTGCGATACCGGTGATGTCCATCAGGATGCACGCCGGTTGTTCGCTTTGTTCCAATCCGATCATCGGGCTGAATTCGTCCAGCGAAAGCGCAAGTTTTTTCAGTTCAGCAAGATCGGCTTCCGGATCATGTTCGAAAATATGAAAGTTGCCGTTCCCGTTCTGCGCAGTATTGCTGTCACCGGTAGCGCCACCAGTGGCATAGCGAACACCAGTGGCATAGCGAAGCAGTGACTTGGCTTCGGACAGAGGCATTGCATGCGCGATCCCGCAACGCATTGCCAGCGGAGAAGCAGCCGCAACCAGTTGGCCGCGTCGCGAGTCACGGTGGAAAAGAACGACATGCCTGCGGCGCAACGGCGGCAGGGGGGGACTGCTCTCCGGTTTGCTTTCTGTTTTTTTGAGCTGACGGTCTTCAAGAAGCCGCTCCCGCGCGACGATCAAACGCTGGACCGGCCAGCCGGGCAGGCGGAGACAGAGGATGCGTTTTCCTGAGCTTGCGACTGAGGGGATCGGTGTATCTGCCGTCTGCGCGTACGTGTTGTGACTGCTGCGCCGGTTCGTGGTGCTCATTTTCACGCGGCACATCCGTTGCCGGATGCACTCTCCCTGTGATGATGTCGATTTCAAGTTGAACAGTTCCGCTGGCTGGCCCTGACCTGGACCGCGCCAGTTTGAGGCTGATGCTGCGACGATGGTTGCGCAGATCGGAGTTGTTGCGCAGATCGGAGTTGCTGTGTGGACGGACATGCCATTGGACTTCCGACCATCCGGGGCGGCCGAGCGCAGAGGCAGGCCGGATGAACATGCCGGTCACTCCGCTGGATTCCGCAGACAGCTGGAACCTCCTGAACCAGCGTTCATCAATTTCAGCGACCGGCCCCCAGACAGCGGCAACGGCAGGACATTTGAGCGCCTGATCGATTGCCCAGTAGAAAGATGCAGGGAGCTGTGAGGACCGTTTGCCTTCGCTATTTCTCTCAGAAGGCCGGAGGATGATCACGTTGTTCAGGTCGATGCCGGCCGCGGCGGCTGCGGGCGGGTAGAAGTTGTTTTCTGAATCGATGACGACCAGCGCACCTCCATCATCGCAGGCGCGGGAGGCGGCCAGCAGTGAGATGTAATCCGCGCCGAACCCGCCACTGGTGCATGCATTGTGTGGCGAGTGCGGATACGGTCGTGAATGCGAGTGTGCTGGCGAAGCGGCCTCTTTCTGCACCTCTTCCTGCACGGAGCAAGGGTTCACAATCCATTCAACGATTGTTCCGCGACGGTATCCACCTCCGGGCAGCAGGCGACTGACTCCTTCACAGCAACCGGAGATCATGCTGTCTTCGTCAGCGCGCGAAACCGATTGAAGATGATGAATCTTCCGCTGCAGTTGTTCGACAAGCTGCGACTGGCCGGAACGGTCATTGCCGGATAGTTGGCTTGTGCTGGAATTGCTGATTCCGGAAATCAGTGATGTCGAAGGTGAGCGTCCCATATCTCCTCCGGTTGATCGTGCGAAGCGTTTTTGTCCCACGCTTTTCGATTACACCGGCTGCGCAAGACACGTTTGGTCATCATCGGTTGTAAAAACGCAGCGAAATTGAGGTGGTGTACATAAATACACTTATAGCGAATCGGAGGTGTTTGCAAGCAGAAAACGCGATCGGTCCGGAAACGGCCGGATCCTTAGAAAACCGGTGCAGAGAAAAAGCGAACAGCGGCATCAGGCATGTTGAAAAAGTGTTTCAAAGTCACTGTGAATTACCCTGCTGCGCAACTTTCCAACTCTGTAAATCCAGACAGAACCGGTTGATCGATAAAATGCGAACCCCGCAGGCGAACCAGAAGGGAATGAAGTGGAAACCTGAGCAAATTCGATGTAGACAAACGCCGGTACGGCTAGAATGAGTGGATCTTCACGCCTACAGAACCCACCGCGCCTGATTCACGTTGTCCACCGTTCCCGCCATCAGCGAAATATGTGATCAGTTCCGAATTGCCTGGGCAGGTTCGGAACGTCCTGTGATCTCTGATTATCTCACCGGAGCCGACGAAAAGCGCCGGAAAGAGATTGTTGCTGCATTGATCGAACTGGAGATCACGCTGCGACGTGAGGGCGGTGAAGACGTGACGCCCGATGACTACGCGGTTTATGGACCTGACGGTATCTCAGTCGCCAGTTATTTTCTGGATGACTCAATGGCCAGCTTCGATCATCCATTCGAAACGGCCATCGACACCGGCGAATCTCCGGTTGTTGTTTCGCAGGATGACGAATCCTCGACTCAATCCTCCGGGCAATCTGAAGGAACCAGCAACTTCGATCGCTACAAGCTTCTTCAGCGTATCGGTGAGGGCGGTATGGGCGTCGTCTGGATCGCTGAACAGCAGAAGCCGGTAAAACGCCGGGTGGCATTGAAGGTGATCCGTGCCGGGGCCGGTTCAAAAAAAGCAATTGCGCGTTTTGAAGCTGAACGCCAGGCGATCGCGATGATGGATCATCAGAATATCGCCAAAATTCTCGATGCAGGAACGACACGTGACGGGAGCCCGTTCTTTGTGATGGAACTCGTTCACGGAGTACCGCTGAACAAGTACTGCGACAAGAAGAAGTTGACGGTCCGTGAACGGCTGGAACTTATGCTGCCCGTCTGCAGGGCGGTTCAGCACGCCCATCAAAAGGGGATTATTCACCGCGACCTGAAGCATTCAAATGTTCTCGTATCAGAATACGACGGCAAAGCGGTTCCCAAAGTCATCGATTTCGGACTTGCCAAAGCGCTCGGGCATCAGCGGACGTTGACAGACAAGACGATGTTTACCGAGATCGGCAAGGTCGTCGGAACACTGCAGTATATGAGTCCTGAGCAGGCGGAGACTTCGAACGTAGACATCGACACGCGGAGTGATGTCTATTCCCTGGGGGTGATGGTTTACAAACTGCTGACCGGAAGCACTCCGCTGCAGAACGAGAAGATCAGCGAAGTCACTTTGCTGGACGCGCTGCAGATTATCCGCGACAAGGAACCACCCAGGCCCAGCCAGAGGCTCGAATCACTTAGCGAAAAAGGAATCACCAAGATCTGCATTCGTCGCAAGACGAATCCGGAAAAGCTGATCGGCGAACTCCGTGGCGACCTCGACTGGGTGGTCATGAAAGCGCTGGAGAAGGACCGCAAGGATCGCTACGAAACTGCCAATGCTTTGCAGATGGAACTTCAACGCTATCTCGATGATGAGCAGGTTCTGGCCAGGCCGCATTCCGCGGTTTACGCCGTAAAGAAGTTCGTTCGCAGAAATCGCCGTCTTGTGGCTTCCATTGTGACAATCTCGGCTCTGCTTCTGGCAGGTATTGTTGCCACCAGCGCAGCGACCTTCTGGGCGTTGAAGGAACGGGATCGTGCCAACCGGAAGTCGTTCATCGCAGAAAACGAAGCACGAAACGCGAGACTTGCGGAAAAAGAGGCCAGGGAAGCCGAGCAGGAAGCCAGAGAAGCGGAAGAGAATCGGCGTCTGCTGCAAAACAGGGCCGAGCTTCAACTATACGCGATGTTAATGAAATCAGCGTGGAGCGACTGGCAACTTGGTAACGTCGAGTATGCGTGGCAAACGCTGAATGAACTTGAGGACAATCACTACTGCGGCTGGGACTCCAGGTTTATTCACAACGAGTTCAGTTCCAGCAAGGATATCGTCTACGGGCACGCGGACAATGTGTTCGCGCTTGATGCGTCGGGATGCGGAAAATATCTCGCAACAGGCGGCCGTGATAACACCGTTACCGTCAGGGACGCAGAGTCCAAACGATTCCTCTACACGATCTATCTCGAAGATGCAGTTTCATGCATCCGCTTTTCGCCCGACGGTTTGCAACTTGCTGGTGCCGACCGTTCGAACCGGATAACCGTCTGGGAAGCAGAATCAGGCAGGAAGGTCCGGCAGTTCGGTCCGTTCGAGCAGGACATGATGTCGTTGGAGTTTTTCCCTGACGGAAGCAGGCTGCTTGCCGGTGGAAGTGACTTCGATACGAAGCCGGAAAGAAGTGACCGGATTGAAGTTGAGTCTACTGAGCCTCTGATTCGAGTTCTTTCGCTGGAGTCCGGAGAAGTCCTGCAGGAGCTCGCTGGCCACGACGGGGCGGTGACGGCACTGGATTTTGGAATCGACTCCTCCGTATTTGTAAGTAGCAGTCGTGACTCGACGGTTCGAATCTGGCATGAAGTAGAAGGTGAATACCGGTCTACATCAATGCTCGATAAACACTTCCGCGGTGTTGTGGACGTTGATGTCTCACCCGCAGGTGATCTGATAGTCAGCTGCGGTGAAGACAAGACGATCAGGCTCTGGGACATCGAGACGGGAGAACTGTTGAGGACCTTTGCTGGTCACAACGAGTCGGTAAACGCTGTTGCTTTCTCTCCCGATGGTAACAGGATCGGGTCGGCATCTTCAGACCGCACTGCAAGAATCTGGACCGTCGAAGGTGAAGAACTGCTGGTTTGCCAGGGTCACTTCGACGAATTGTGTGACGTCTGGTTCTCAGTTGACGGAAGCGAGCTGTTTACCTGTGCCGACGATCAGACGGTTCGCGTGTGGAGTACGCGCAACAAACCGAGTACCGCGATCGTTCGAGCACATATTGATGAAATCTGGTCTGCGAGGTTTTCTGCAGACGGAAAAACGATCATTACCGGTTGTGAAGATGGAATGGTCAAGTTTGTTGATGTTGCAACCGGCAATGTGCTTGGCAGCGGTTTGCGGCACAACGTACCGGTTGCCGGTGACGAGCAGGAGGAAATCGATCCTGCAGTGCTCTGTGTGGAATGGATCCCGGGACAGCAGCGTTTTGTTTCAGGCGGCGCCGACGCGACCTTGCATCTCTGGGATTCCGATTCGCGCGAAAGATTGCAGACGATCTGTGTTCACGAAGCGTTCATCTGGGACATTAGTTTTTCCGGTGACGGGAGCAGAATGCTGAACACGGCCGGATACCAGGCTTTCCTCAGAGATACCTCAAACTGGAATCTCCTGGCCACGCTCGACGGACATTCCAGCGAGCTTGCGTCCGCGCGGTTTTCGCCCGATGGAAAATTCATCGCGACCGCCAGCGATGACACTACGGTGAAACTGTGGGATGCCACAACGTTTGAGTTGCTCCATACTTTTGATGACCATACAGGGCCAGTCTGGAAGGCAATTTTCTCTCCGGATGGAAAGCTGCTCGCCAGTAGCGGCTATGATGGAACGATGGCCGTCTGGAATCTGGCGGATCGCGAACTGGTCTGGGCCCGTAAATCACATACCAACCAGATCGCCGGCCTCGCTTTCTCCGCCGATGGAAAGCGACTGGTCAGCGCCAGCGATGACGGAACCATCAAAATCTGGGACGTCGGATCTGGAACCGAGCTATTCGTTCTGCGTGATACGGGTGATTCTTCAATTGTCCACGTCGCTTTTTCTCCGGACGGGAATCAGCTGGTTTCCGGGAACGCAGAAGGCTGGCTGACGATCCGCACAGCAAGCGAGGCGGGCAAAGAAGTACATCCGTTCCTGCCCGAGGACGCGACAGAGTTGACGATCAAGAGTCTCCCACGGATCACCTGCGGTGATCTGACCGCAGAAGAATTCCGCGAAGAGCTCAGGAATGCACAGCTTTGTTGTCGCTACTATCCTTCGTACGCTTCATTTACAAATCTAGGCATTATCCAATACCGTCTTGGCGAGTACCCTGATGCCGTCGATTCGTTGATGGAAGCAAGGCGGCTGGAGGAGATTCAATACGGAGAGCCGGACCTCGCGCCGAATATAGAAGGCTATCTGGCACTCGCTTTACTTCAGACCGGAGATCGCCGGCAGTTCGCGGACGAGATTCGTTCTGTCTTCGAAGAAAAACGCAACACGCTGCTCTGGCGGGAAGATGAGAGTCTGGTAAGCCTGGCCGCAGAGATTGAACAATTAATGCTTGAATCAAGCGAATAGAAATTCGCCGCGTTTCTTCGCGAGATCATCAATATGAGCAGTTACGCGCGTTTGTCGAAAGCGAGTATTCATCCGGTTTACGAGCCGTCGAACGTTTCCGGATAGATGACCAGTTCAACTCTCCGGTTCGGATTTCCGCGAAGTCCGCCGGGATGACGCGGACGATTACTGCCCATTCCCATGGTAAACAACTGGTTGGGTGAAAGGCCCAGTCGAACCATGTTGTTAAATACGGCCAGTGCCTGGGTTGCCGTCAGTTGATGATGTGTCGTTGTGGGAGGGTTCAAGGGGGTGTTGTCCCAGTGGGCTTCGATTCCGACGATTTGCCTCGGGAAACTCTGCCGGATGGTCGCAACCAGATTCTGGAATACAGGTGCTTGTGCCGGCTGGATTTCATAGGTGCCCGGTACAAACAGCTGGTCGGAAGGAAACTCGATCCTGATTAAGTCACCATCCATGCGAGCCTGGCCGCCGGGTATTTGAATTTCGTTCAGTCTGCTCATCAGACTGTTGTTCGCCCGGATTGTGGCTCCAGCCAGCTGGGTCGGAGTTGTCTGTCCGCGAACTTCACTGAAGCCGACCTGCTGGCCGCTGGTTGATGACTGACCGGTGGTTCCACTGAACCCGCTGTTGCCGCCACCGAGTTGGGCCAGTCTCTGGATCTCGATGTCCTGTTGAGCGAGCCGGCGTTCGGCGGTGACTTGATTCGCCTGCATCTGGTTGATCTGGCCGGTAGTGTCAGCAAGTTGCTGTTTGAGCTGGAAGTTGTAGTCGTTGGCCAACTGGAGCTTCTGCTTTAACGAGGCTACTTCAGCGTACAGCTGCTGGTTGTCCTGGTCATAGGAACCGACGCGCCGATTGAGCTGGTTGTACTCACTGGCAAGGCGCGAGTAGGCGTTGTATTCACCCGGCGATCCGGTGTCGATGGATAGCCCGTCCAGCCCCTCGGCATCGCCGCGCCTACGGTCATACTGCACAGGGTTCCCGGCGACGCGTGTACCGGATCCCACTCCCGGTCCAACGGGATTGCCGAAGCCGTCAACGCTGTAATTGCCTCTGCTGAACACGCCACCGCCGATTCCGGGGGTATTTCCAAAAAGGTTGTTGGATGCCATTCGTGTGTCATCGCTGCGCCCGAAGAGGCCGCCGCCGTTGAAGAGGCCGGTTCTTCCGAAATCGAAAGCGGATGTTCGCGCACCGGGTTGACCGACCGGTTGACGACAACCGGAAAACGAGAGAAGCAACAGTAGACTGAAGATCAGAATGTAGTCGCGTTTCATGTCCAAATCGCAATTGCTGCGGGGGAGTTGCGTGCCGGTGTACAGTTCCGGCTGTCGCGCCCTGGGCGCTGACCTTTTTCAGGCATACGATTCCGGCGCAGCTTCCGAAAATCGCGGGAAAATTAACAGCGGTAAGAAGAAGCGTCTACATCAATCACCGGACGCAGCCAACGCCGCAACGAGCAGTTGCGGCGCCCGGCGGACCAGGTCGGGTCGGGCGATCAGCCGCTTGCTAGCAACCGTCTCTGCTGAAGCGCAATTTGTTTGTAGAAAGTAACTTACGGCTGCGTTGTTGTTGGACTGTCAGCGGGCGGCAGATGAGGAGCCCCGAAAGCTGCAGCGACAATTGCTTTGGGATCGGGAATCGGGTGTTTCAGGCCCATTGTTTTGAACAGCGGATGATCCGGGAAGTTGCCGTAAAACCGCTTGATCCAGTGACGTTTGCTTGAGGAAAGGTTCTGCGGTTCCCAGCCGAGGCGAGCAAGCAGTCTGTCCGAAATGCGTTTGTTGTAGACTTCGGCAAGTAGTGCGTCAGAACGTTTCGCATAGGCGACGAAATCGAGAACTGCCAGCGATCGAACCCACGTCTTCCAGGTTGTATGAATCGACGTCACGGTGTAGGCAAGTGCGAGGTAGTTCCGATGTCCAGCAGGCTGGTTGTAGTAGACCAGGCTGTGGTTTTTTTTGTGCCGGCCTTTACCAAGCGCTCCGTCCCACCATGCTTCCATTCCGGAAACCAGTTTGGGCCACGGACGGCAGTGGATGCCGATCAGCTCTCCATCGACGACTTCGATCACCCCGTAAGGGCGCCGGCGAATTGTCTCAACCTCAGCGTTGAGATCACGAATGGATTGAAACAGTCTTCCCATGACTTGCGCTTTCTGACCAGCTTCCGGCTGATCGGTTCACTGGTTCTTTTTTTTCTTCCGGTCGCGGTTCTTCTTT
>JBCCFB010000097.1:0-20428 GCA_039029995.1 Planctomycetota bacterium | reverse complement strand
GCTCCACCATTTTCTGCAACAGCGCCGCCGCTTACGTCCAGACGTTGCGTTTCCTCGGCAGTGCTTTCTTTCCCGAAAGGCGCTAATTCACCACGCAGGACTTTGACCTGATGCGGCGCCGTGATACCAAGGCGGATTGTGTTGCCCTGGATCTTAAGAACTTCGATTTTGATATTTCCGTCGATGACAATCGATTCGTTTTTCTTGCGTGAAAGAACCAGCATTTTGTAATTCCTTTTATTGATTGAGTGTCTTTGGCGCTGTCCCTGATTAGCCGGCAGTGCGGGGCGGCAAAGCGTCCCATGACCCGCTCAGTAAAGTAAACGCATGGCTAGTGACACATTAGGTACATCTCGCGAGAGGAAATTTGTAAATCGGGGGAGAATGCCGTGGGCAGACGTAATCGCCGGCCGGAATACAGCACTGTCGCTGCAGGAAGTGAATCCTTTCAGCTAGCGACGTTGGTAAACTTTGCGGATTGTGCCAATTCGTACGCCCGCGTTCTGCAGACGTTTTCAGGTTGCACGGATTAGTCGAGCGAAACCGCCAGGGTCTTCCGATTCTTCTTGATATGGGGATCACTCCTGTGATTCCGCGCGCCGAGCCGGCCTGCAGCTCCTGCCGATGCGATACCCTGACACGTCAGAGGAATTACCCAAATGCGTAATCGCGCTGTGACAATCGTCGCTTGTTGTTCCATTCTCGCTGTGTTGCTAGCAGTCGGTCTGTCGAACCGGCGGAACCAACAAAGCGCACCGGAGAGATCAGACGGAAACTTTCAACAGGCGCCGGTCGCTGCGCCGGATATCGCCTTCGACTCGGACAGGCAGCCGGTTCATTCGAATCAATTTGCCGGTAGCGGATCGTTCGTTCCTTCCGGGCAAAATCCGATCGCCGTTGAGCCACTGGTGAGTTTTCAGACCGCGCCGTCGGGCGAGTTTGCCCGGACGACAAGAACACCACAAGGGTATCCCGCTCAGCAAGTCAGTAATTCATCTCGACAGCACGCATACTCCTCCGATCCTCAACCTCGCGGTGCGTTTCAACCGAACACGACAACAGGCGATCGCTACCCAGTCAACGTTCCTGTCTCGTCACAGGCAGGACACGTCCAGACGTTTTCTGCCGGACAACAAGCCGTCGCCAGTATTGATTCCAACTCGCCACGAGTGGCACCGGTTGGCACAGGCGGCATCAACGTAGCGCGCAATACACTGTCGAATCCCGAGCCAATCGTGGCTTCTGAAGAGTTCGTTCCGTCAGATTCAGCTGTTGCAGGTTACGCTTCAACATCTGAACCTTTTGCACCACGTGGCGGTGCTTTTGTGACCAGTGGCAACGTCACGTCCGGCACCGCATCCGGAGGTGGCTCGTTCGCGCAGACGCCGACTGTTGAGGCTTCCCGTCCAGCGGTTCCCGTTGTGGCGGCCCAGCGCGGACAGATCGTTACTGCGGCACCGGCAATGCCGCGAAATCTGCCGGCAATTGATACAACAATCGAAGCCCGCCAATACGACAACTCAAGTGCGGTCGCTGATGTCTCACCGACCGGTTGGAAGACGGTTCCCGCCAACGTTCCGCAACCCGCGAATTCATCACCGGTGGCAGAGCTGGATTCAAGTAGCCTCACGTTTGCGGAGCAGGACCCGTTGCTGATTTCAGATACCGAGCCTGTTGTTATTCGACCGGAAGTTGCCGAGTTTCCACCGCTCGAACCGACGGCACCGCCGGAAGTCGCTGGCTCCGCACCACAATTCTACCAGGTGGCCAATTCTCAGCGACGTAGCGAAGCGGCTCCGGAGAATTGCGAAGAGGCCCCGATTGCCGATCTGTACATTCCGCCCCCCTTAATGATTCAGGAGCAGAATGACAGTGATCTCGGACCTCCTGTCGTCGCCCCGGCAACAACGGTCCAGACACAGGATCGTGGCGATTCCTTAAACGGACCAGTGGCCAACTCTGACGTCTGGCAAAACGATGATGCTGCGAGTCACCTCAATGGCGAACTGTCGCAACCGTCGATTGAGGAACCAGCAGACCAGTTCGCTGTCGAAACGCCTCCGGTCTTCGAGGACGTGCTCATTGAAGAAGCCCCCATGCCCGAAGGGCGAGAATCCTCGGAGCTTACGCGCTCCGGCGATGATCAAGTTGCCGTTGGTCACCTTGAGGATGCGGCCGTTCAGCATGAAGAGATTTCTCCTGAAGACTTCCGGCGCGAAAGCGTTCTGGAAATGCCTGAAGAATCGCTCGCAGATGAGGTCGAAGCAGGAATTCAAGTCGCATCGAACCGCCAGCCACCGGTTGGCCGGCAAGCACTCGTAGAGATTCCGACGATTCGCGCGGTTCCAGTCAATCCGAACAGCGACACGCCCTTGACAATCAAGCTTGAGGGGCCGGAGAAGATTTTCATCGGACAGCCATGTGAGTTCCATGTGCTCGTTGAGAACACATCGGGTGATACCCTGAGGCGACCATTTCTGAACATTTTTGCCGACTCAAGCATCCAACCGCTTGATCCGTCCAAGTTCAATCAAGGAGCTGAATTGCTTGCTCCCGGCCAGTCGATGCAAGTCGGGTTTGCGATGGTTGCCAGTGAAGCTGGTCGCTTCCCTCTGGTGATGCGGACAGGTGCTGATGGAATTGAACCGGATGAACGGTCATTTTCGATCAACACACGTCTCCCGCTGTACAACCTCTCTGTCTCCGGTCCGGAAATCATGAACCTGGGTAGCGAAGCTGATTTCGCGTTACGGATTGAGAATGCTTCCGCGCAGCCGATCGAAGAGATTGAAATCCAGCTCACTCTGCCGGAGGGAATGGCTACGACAATTCTCGACCGTGAGGCAGATGTTGACATGATGGCGGGAACGATCAAGTGGCAGCTGCCGGTACTCAAAACAGGCTTTAGTGAGATCATTCGTTTTCGTGTTCGCGTCTCTGGACGCGGAGATCATGAAAGCCTGGTCAGTGTAACGACGCCGGCGGCTCCCGAAACCGAATCGGCCTTCACTACCAGTGTCGTAAGCAGAACGAGTCTCGGGGTTCAGATAAAAGACAATCCACACACGCTTCCGGTTGGAACTCCCGTTGGCATGGAGATCCTTGTAGACAACTGGGGCAACGAAGCCGATCATGACGTTGTGCTAACGCTTGAACTTCCTGAGGGGGTGACTCCCTACCCGGACGAGAATTTTCAACTCACCGGTGAAAGGACGATGCAGTCCCGCCCGTTCGCTTTGCCGCCGGGACAAGGGCATTCTGTTATCGTCAACCTGGCCGGCGAATCCGGTGGCATCAAACCGATTGCGGCAAGGATCCACTCAAACTACTCTGGCAGTTCGAATTCAGACCGCAGCGAACTGCTGTTCCATGCCGGCTTGTCTCCTGATGAACAGCGAGTACGCCAGCGAATCTCGCGGAGTCTGGAACAGGTGAACCCGCGTCGCTAGACGTTGTCTGCCTGTAGAGGATCCGGTTCTCGATATTGTGTAAGGATCCTTATCACTTTGTCGCGGGAAAGGTCATAGCCAGACCGGCATTGCTGTTGTAACCTGCGGCGACAAACTCCGTAGCTCCAACTTTTCCGCGATCTTTCCCTGCGCTTAATTTCAGGTGACCGGTTCATTTGATCAACTCCGCTCCCGGATTCAGCACGCGATGCAGCGAGACCGCTTCCGCCTGCGCAATGATCTGAAGCGGGTACAGAAGCTGCTTTCACAGGATCCGCCTTCGAAGAAGGCAAAGGCCAAACCGCCTGAACAACAACTTGAGGAACTGACGGCGCGGCTGGATGCATCGGTTGACCTGTGCACGCGGAGAGCAGGCAACAGGCCGACACCCCACTACGATCAGTCGTTGCCGATATTCAGTCGAAAAGAGGAAATCTGCAGCACCATTCGTGAAAACCAGGTTGTGGTTATCAGCGGCGAAACCGGAAGCGGAAAATCAACGCAGTTACCTCTGATGGCGCTTGAGATGGGGTATGGAGTTTCGGGCCTCATCGGACATACACAGCCTCGCCGGATTGCGGCGCGAGGTGTTGCCGCCCGGATCGGTTCACAACTCAAGCGTCCCGGGAGCGTCGGATACAAGATCAGGTTTGCAGATCAAACGGGCGACGACACCTACATCAAGCTGATGACCGATGGAATCCTGCTGGCCGAGACGAGGTCGGACCGCTTCCTTGATCAATATGATCTGATCATCGTTGACGAAGCACACGAGCGGTCGCTGAACATCGACTTCCTGCTGGGATGTCTCTATCGCATCATTCAAAAACGGCCTGAACTCCGGCTCGTAATTACATCCGCCACGATTGACACCGAAAAATTTGCCGAGCATTTTTCGGCGGTTCAGGACACGCCTGTTCCTGTCATTCATGTCGAGGGCCGCACGTACCCGGTTGAAATCCGTTACCGCCCGATTGAAGGTGATCAGGACAAGCAACAGGACATCGAGCAGGCGGTGCTGGACGCCTGCCGCGAGATTACCGCCGAAGAGTCAGGCGACATTCTTGTCTTTCTTCCGACGGAAAATGACATCCGTGCTATTCACAAGAAACTGCGCGGTGTGAATTTCCCGGGTGGAGCAACTGATGTACTGCCACTGTATGCCCGCCTGAGCACGGCGCAGCAGAACCTCATTTTTCAGCCCCACAAAAACCGGCACATTATCCTCGCCACCAATGTCGCCGAGTCTTCGATCACCGTGCCGGGAATCCGTGCGGTTGTAGACACCGGAACGGCACGGATCAGTCGGTACGCGCCGCGTTCGAAAGTTCAACGTCTTCCGATTGAACCGGTTTCCAGAGCATCGGCCAACCAGCGATCCGGACGGTGCGGCCGCGTCGGCCCCGGGATCTGTGTTCGACTGTTCAGCGAGGAAGACTACCAACAGCGCACCGAATTTACGACACCGGAGATCCGCCGGACCAACCTCGCCTCGGTTATACTTCAGACTCTGGCACTTCGCCTGGGTGACATCGGGACTTTTCCATTCATTGATCCGCCTCATTCAGAAGCCATTCGGGACGGTTACAAAACGTTGTTTGAAATCGGCGCTGTCGATGATTACAGGCGGCTGACGGATTCAGGACGCAGGCTGGCAAGGCTTCCGGTCGATCCGAGAATCGGCCGGATGATTTTCCAAGCGGATGAGGAAAACTGTTTATCGGAAATCCTCATCATCACTTCCGCCCTTGAACTTCAGGATCCGAGACAACGTCCGGCTGAAAAGCGGAACGCGGCAGATGCACAGCATGAGAAATTCAAGAACGAAAAATCAGACTTTCTATCACTGCTTAATGTCTGGGACTTCTTTCACGATCTCAAAGAGAGTCTGTCGCGCAGCAAATTGAAACTCGCCTGCCAGCAGAATTTTATTTCTTATTCGATGATGCGGCAGTGGCAGGACATTCATCGGCAACTCAAGGCGATGGCGTCCGACGCAGGCCTCAAACCCGGCAAGAGGAAAGACGATTATGACTCCATTCATCGCAGTCTTCTCAGTGGACTGCTTTCAGGAGTCGCTTTACTGGGTGACCGGTATGAATACACGGGAAGTGGAGGGATCAAATTCCACCTCTGGCCGGGCAGCGGTGTTTTCGAATCTAAACCAAGATGGATTGTTGCCGGAGAAATCGTTGAAACCTCACGGCGTTACGGAAGAACAATCGGAGGCGTACAGCCGCAGTGGATAGAAAAACTGGCTGAGCATCTGATCCGCAAACACTATTCCGATCCGGGCTGGAGTCGAAAACAACAGACGATCATGGCTAACGAAAAAGTCACGTTGTTCGGCCTGCCTGTGGTTGCCGCGCGCAGGGTCGGGTACGCAAGGATTGATCCTGAGTATTCGCGCCGCATCTTCATTGAAGAAGCACTGGCAAGCGAAGAGGTCGAGTTGACCGGCAACTATGATTTTTATCGCCACAACCTCGAATTGCTGGAACAGCTCAAGTCCGAGGCCGCCAAAACCCGCGACCGGAATCTCGTTATTGATCGCTATCTGCTGATGCGATTCTATGAGGAGAACCTTCCTGACGCGGCATCAGACCCGGCAACCCTGAGACGGATGATCAAACAGGATTCTTCGGTCAATGAATCCCTCAAGATGAGCAGGGCTGACCTGGTCAATGACGGACAGGAACAGTCAACAGAAGATCTATTTCCCGATGAAGTTCAAGTCGGCTCGATGCACTTGCCGGTCAAGTATGCTTTCGAGCCCGGCACTGGTGGAGACGGGGCAACCGTTGAACTGCCCGTCGAAGGCATTTCACAGATAGATGATATGCAGGCCGGCTGGCTGATCCCCGGACTGATGGAGGCAAGAATCACCGCGATGATTAAATCGCTTCCCAAAGCGCAGCGACGCGCTCTGGTGCCGGCGCCGCAAACGGCCTGCCGCGTTGTCGAGGCGCTGGACGTCGGCGTCGGCTCGTTCAACGAAGCCGTCGCAGCTGAACTCAGCCGAATCGCCGGCGAACCATTGACGGCGCGGAGCTTTGACGAAGAGAAGATTGAAAACCATCTGCGCATCAACATGCGTGTTCTCGACAATGAAGGTGAAGTCGTCGCCGAAGGCAGGACGATGGCTGAGCTGCGATCACAGCTGGGTGCCGAGCACGCGGATAATGTTGTCGAAGTCGAAGACAATTCATGGAAAGCTGATGGCCTGAAAGACTGGGACTGGGATGAGCTGCCCGGTGAAGTCACGATTCAACGAGGCCAGACTCAACTGCCGGCGTATCCTGCAATCGTCGATCAGGAAAGCGCGGTAGGGCTCCGGCTGACCGACTCCCGCCCGGCGTCGGATCAACTTACCCGATGTGGACTGGTCAGACTCTTTTCAATTGCCAACCGTAAATCGGTCAAGGCGCAGACGAGCCATCTTCCGGATCTCGACGGCCACTCAATCCACCTGGCGAGGTTTATCCCTGCGAAGGATCTTCGGCGTCACCTCGGTGACCTGATTATCAGAATTGCATTCGTTGACCGTCAGAAGATTCCGCGTAGCCGGGAAGCATTTGACGAGCGGCAATCCAACGCGGTCGAACGAATTTCCATCGCCGCTCAGGAAGTCGCGCGCTGGTTGCCGAAGTGGACCGATGCAGTCCATCAAGCGACATTGAGACTCGAATCAATGTCAGGCAAATACAGCTCGGCAAAAGGCGCCATCCGTGAACAAACCAGACGCCTGACAAGTGATGGTTTTCTTGGTAGCACGACGTGGCGCTGGCTGGAGCATTACCCGCGGTACTTTGAAGCGATGGCCGTCCGCATCGAAAAACTGCCGGGGCTGTCACCGGATAAGGAACGTGAGCTGCGGGACACGGTTGCAAGTTTTCAAAACATGCACGACGAACAAGTACTACGTCATGCCGACCACGCCATCGTCGATCCTGAGCTTGAACAGTTCCGCTGGATGATCGAGGAACTCAGAGTATCACTATTTGCGCAGACGCTCGGCACCAGTTTGACCGTCTCGGAAAAACGGCTAATGAAGCAGTGGAAAAAAGTCCGTCAGGTCTAGCGTGCCCCCGACGGGAGCTGGCTCGTGGTGGTATTTTCGGGACCAAAGTAACGGGCAAGGCAGCAGACAGCACCGTCCAGTACCAGGCTGCAACGCAAAATGAAATGACGAGAGCCGTCCACATACCGGGTTTCAGTACGTGCACCGGCAGCAGGACCAAGGTCGCAAGAATTGCGGTAACTGACGTACTCGTTTGCATGACTCTGGATACTGCAAACATCGCGAACCCGGTCGCCATCAAAAAGCCCCTCGCCGCGGAATCCGGAGTTCTGAGTCAGGAGCCTCAGCAAAACCGCGAATGCAGCACAAAACAAACGACGGTCCTCAGACTGAATTTCGGAGTCCCGGAATCATAGTTTTCCGGAGTCGGGTGCAGCAGCTCTCCGATTTGCCGGAACATTCAGGATCAGGGCTTGAACTATGGCATGCCCGACAGCATGAACGCCGAACGAGCGGCCAAAGTCCGGTAGCGGCACCTGTTCCTGACTAAATGTGATTACTCGGACAGGTGTCTACCCACCGAATCCACCTCCAAAGCTTCCTCCTGAACCGGAGCGCGATGGAGGAGGGGAGGGTATTCCTCCGCCTGATGAACCTGAATCACCCCCGCTTGAGACTCCCCCGCCGAAGTCTGTTCCGCCTGGTTCGAATGACCGCTGTGAAGGAGCAGGGCCAAGAGGGTTTTGTGCTGAGCGATTTACCGGCGCGCCGAATCCACCACCACCGGCACCGGGCACAAGACCGCCACTGGTTTCGTCTCTCGGAAGAGTCCCGCGACGAGTCGTTAAGTCATCCTGAGTGAATCCTGATGCTGAAGCAGGAGATGTATCTGCACCTGCGGCACCGGCATTTCCGATGTTTGAACGGACGTCCGCCGGAGGCGCAAACCCGCCGGAGTTCTGCTGACCGCTCTGCCTGACCGGAGCCAGGGGATTGCCACCGGCAAGTGGGCTCACTCCTTGAGGATCAAGGCTTGTTGACGCGTTGCGCGCGGGCAAGCCACTGTTTTGAAAATTTGTGTTTTGAACAGGATTGCGAACCTGCTGGCCGCCGAAACCACCGGCTTGCCCTCTTCCTGAATTCTGGTTTTGCAAAACTGAGCTCGTATTGATCCGGTTTCCGGCAGTTCGCTGCTGCGGGGTAGCCGCCGGAATTTCAGGCTCCGGTTTTGAGATCAACATCGCAATCACCTGGTCCGACGAACTGTTGATTGGAGAAATAGCGAGGCTGTAATCAGCCAGGGCACGGTTGTAACTGACAACGGATTTGATCAGCTCCTGCTGAGTCTCTTTCCAGAGTCGCGCGGCCTCCAGCATCTGAGGAACTCCACCTCGAGCCGTTTTGGATTGATTCCATGCGGCTCTAGCTGTCCGCACTGTTTCAGCACGGTCGGAGATCAGCTGAAGTGCTTTGGGAAGCACAAGATCAAACCCGAGAAGTCGCTGAGGAACCCGTCCGCGAGATGAGTACCATTCGTAGTGCGTTTCGAATCGCTGAATCAGCGGCGTATCCGATGGTAACGGCAGAATACTGCCTGACGATGCGGGAGCCCCGGGAGTCAGAAATTCCTGAAGAATGGACTGGGATTTGACCAGCTGAATTTCACTTTCGAGCACTTCGTTGCCGGCGTTGGATCGGGCCGCGTTGAGCAGTACCCGTTGAGACTGGTCCTGTGGTGCCTGAATGGTCTGCAGTGCACGCAAATACTCTGTTGCATTTCTGAAGTTGGCCCAGTCGTAGTATGTCTCCCAATACTGGTTGATCATCTGCTGCCTCTGCTGCAGCGGCGTTACCTGAAGGAAGTCAACCAGCTGTACAGGACGTCCCGGAAGCGGCTCGGTGACGGCATCGATACTGAATGTATCCAGAATCGACCTGGCAAGTTCGAGCTGTAACTCTGATGAAGTTGCCGGTTGAGTGTTTCCCCGCCCCGTCTGAATCGGTGCCTGAGCAGTCTGGCCACGGGGAGCTTGCATTGTTAGTCCCGACTGCTGGTAGGCTGCGGGCTGAACGCGCCCGGAATCATCCTGGTAGCCGATTCCTCCACTCTGGACGACCGGCGTATTGTTCAATGGCTGGTATTGAGCAGGACTGTTCTGATAGGCCGACGCTTCATACCTTCGAGCACTGTTTGACGGTTCCGGGCCCCGCGGCATCTGTGCATCACTCAGACTGATCGGTGGAAGTGTTGTCGTATCGGAGACGGGAACACGTGCAGGGCTTCCACTGGCTGGATTTTCAAACTGTCGTGGCGAAGCAAAAGTTCGCTGCGGGTTCTGCCCCGAAGAGACAGCCGGCGCATTTGTGATCGGAGTGCGTGTAATCGGTGAGTTAGTTATTGGCGCGTTGGTGATCGGCGCGTTAGTGATCGGCGCGTTAGTGATCGGCGCGTTGGTGATCGGCGCGTTGGTGATTACCGGCGCGTTGGAGGCTGCACCGGAATGTTGCATCTGAGTCAGTGTCCCGCCGGCGGTATCTGCACTTTCAAGGATTGAGCGCCGGTCTTCGCCGATGCCGCGCAGTCCATTGAGTTCTGTGTCGTCAGGCACCGGCGCAAGTGGCGAGGCCATAGCGCGAATATCCGCCGGATCCTGAAACTGGGCCGGTTCCACCTGCTGTGCAAACGCACCTAATGAAGGAATCAGTCCAAGCACCCCGAACAGCACCATCCTGTTGACTACATGGGTGGAAAATGAGAGCGACGACTGCTTAAACGTTGGCATCCTTGCACCTGTCTTTCAAAAGCCATAGAGCTCGAGATCCACAAACGAATCTTCGTGCCTGATTCGTCAATGTCCTCGAAATCTCGATTTCGGGTCAATGTTGATTGTTGCTATCAAATGCCGAAATCACCCGGTTTCCTTAAATTAAGGCACCGGTAGAACTTCCAACGTGGTCATTATTTGTTTGCCCTGCACAGTAACTACGACATAATGATTGCAGTCAGGGGCAACTAATCTGATTTGGTGACAATCATGCGTTTTTACGGAATCACCGGCATTGCCTGTGTCGGGCTTATATTCCTGCCAATGATTGACCGCTGTTTCGCTATTCAAAATGCGACGGTCGAAACCACCGTTCAACAAACCACCGTTCAACAAACCACCGTTCAACAAACCACCGTCGCTTCATCCGGCGTCAATCCGGCACTGCCTGCCGGACAACCTGCCGGATTAAATCGAAACGGCGTACCGCCGGCGCCCGCTGCAGTGCAGGCGCCACCGTCAGCCAACGATCAGGTCAGGAACTTGATTGAGCTGATGCTCGTAACCACCTGGGACCGTTCGTCAGGTAACAGGGATGAGGCTGCGCGCGAGTTTATTGCGGCTCAAAGCGCGATCTTAAGCAGCCCCGAAGCGATGTTGTCGTACACCGTCAATCGCATGCAGCACTATCAATATGATGATGCTCTTTCGATGGTGAGACTGCTGAACGATGCCCAACCGGCAAACGTCGAAGCAGCTGTTCTGCGGATCTGGCTGGAAGCCGTCAAGGACAACTACGAAGAAGCACTCGTAGCCGTCAAGTCACTTCGTTCGGCGATTGACGATCCGGCTATCGTTCCCTCAATACGTGACAGTGCCATATCGCGGTGTGGGAAACTCATCGGCTACATGCAGGGGCCCGTCAATGATTCGGTAAATCCTGATTCACTTGAAACTGTTTTACGAGATTTCCTTCGGGATCTCGATCCGGACGATGTCACTCTCTTCAACGAACAACGGGAGCGTGTACTCGAACAGCATCAGCTCCTTATCGATGAAACCAATACGTTTCTTGCCGATGAAGAACAGAGGATTCTGGTAGAAGACCGTGCCGAAGCGGACGGATTGATAAACGATAACCAGTCGCTGGAATTCCGAACCAGCCAGTTAACTCCACAGATTGAGCAGTTGCGATCCGAACAACAGGAGCAAATCGCGGCGGAGCGAGCGCTTGGCGCTCCCCTTGAGCGCGAACTCGCCAATATCACCGGCCGGCTGAACGCAATTGTCAATGACATTACGATCGTGTCTTCGCGCCTGTTGTACGTCCGGGCAAACCCCGAGATACACCTGTTCAGCGACGAGCTGTTTCTGGCAAATCAACTGGCGGCGTTACGGTTCGAACGTTCGAATCTTATTTCGTCTGCCAATTCGATTTCAAACCAGCTCGTTGCCATCAACAACCGGATTGCACAGTTGCAATTGGACTATGGCGGACAGATTAATTCGTTACAAAACGAGCTGTCTTCCGTCGGCGACGAAATGCGGCGCAACAGGCGCCGGCTTACGCGTCTTGCTGGCGGACCCCGTGTTGCAGAAGGCAAAGTAGAATCGCGGCGCAGAAGGCTACATGCATTGCCGACTTATTTTGAGTTTCCGCTTGAACTATATCGGGCCGAGCTGGTTGACCGTTTTCTCAACTAGATGCCGTCCTGAATAAACTGAGAATCCAGTGGCCCTGAGACGGGCCACTTTTTTTTGCGCTGGTCAATCTTTTTGCGCTGGTCAATCTTTTTGCGCTGGTCAACTATTCGTGCGGGTCAACGAATCAATTCTGCCTGTTCATCAATGCTTCGATCCAACCATCAAGTTTTTCGACGGGCAGTCCGACCACATTGCTCTCGCTTCCTTCGGTAATGCGGACCCAGTCGATACCATCCTGGTAGCCGAAGGCGCCTGCTTTGCCGCGCCACTGTCCCGATTCGAGGTAGCCCTCTAACCACACCGGATCCAGTTTCTTCATGACCAGGATCGTGGTCTCTACGTGTGTCTGAAAGAAGTTTTCAGGTCGCAGCCACAGTGTGACTCCGGTAAGAACCAGATGCTCGCGGCCACTCATACATTCGAGGATCTCACGGGCGTGCTCGCGACTCTCCGGTTTCCCGAGAACGCGATCGTCGCACCACGCGATGGTATCTGCGGCGAGCACCAGTCCGTGCTCTGTCTTGCCGGCGATGTGATCGGCCTTGGCATAGGAAAGAGCTCCCACGATCTTCTCCGGCCCGCCCTCAATACTGACAGCGGCCTCGACACTGTCCGGTGGCGCGTTTACGGTAAACCGGTATCCTGCTTCTGTCAGCAGCATGTGACGACGTGGCGACTGGCTGGCTAGAATCAGCGGAACACCAATCTGTTTTTCATTCAATTCGGCTACCTGAGCTTCCTGATGTCGCAAGCACTTGGAATCCTTCTGGAAGACAATCATCTGCTTGTCCTCAATAAGCCGGCGCCGCTGGCAACGATGGGTGCAGCAGCTGGTGAGCCCAGCCTTCTCGAACAGGCTAAGGATTACATTCGGCGGAAGTATAACAAACCGGGTAATGTCTATCTCGGTGTGGTCAGCCGGCTTGATTCGTTCGTGACGGGAACTGTCATTTTCGCCCGGACGTCCAAAGCGGCGTCGCGAATTTCAGAGCAGTTTCGAAACGGTTCGATTCGCAAAACCTATCTGGCGATAGTTCCGCATCAAAGCCGGTTTCCTGAGCACGGCACGCTGCGTCATATGATTTACAAGAACGACTCACGTAAACGGATGTTTGCCGTTGCAGAGGGCAACGTTCCCGCTCAGTTTGCTGAGCAGGCAAAGCGTGCTGAACTGAATTACCGAACTATCAAAAAATCCGGAGATTCGAGGCTTATCGAGATTGATCTGGTGACTGGACGCAAGCATCAGATCCGCGCGCAACTGGCTGCCGAAGGATGCCCGGTCACCGGCGACCGTAAATACGCGTCTGACGAGTCATTTAAATCCGGAATCGCATTGCATTGTCGATCGCTTCAATTCCTACATCCGACACTCAAAACGGAAGTCGTAGCGGGTTGTGAGCCCCCGAATTGGTGGAATCTCCCGCGTTTTGAGATATCATAAAGCTGGACGGTAGAAACAATTGGCGGAATTGCCCGATTGCCCGCTATGATAAGCGCATGAGGGAAGCCAGCCGTTCATTCCATTTTGCGGGCCGCTTCCTCCGAATGCCCTCGTCAGATTTCATCGCCCGATCACGTCGGCAATGCCTCATAGTACGAACAAACCAGGCTTCAGCTCTGCTGCCGAAACCAGCAAACTGGTAACCAGAGAGCAAATCAACGCGGCAATGGCAGCCGTCGCCAAAGAAACCGGTGCAAAAACAGCAGCGGAAATCAGCGACAAAAAGCTCGCGGCGCAGATGGTGCGCATGGAGTTTCTAACTCCGTATCAGGCGGATCAGCTTCTGACTGGACGTACCAAACTGACCCTCGGTCCTTACGTGATTACCGCGTGGATCGGGCAGGGCGGAATGGGTCAGGTCTTCAAGGGCATCCACAATGTTCTCGGTCGTGAATCAGCAATCAAAGTACTGCCGCTTCACAAGTCCACCGAGGAATCAATCCGGAATTTCGAACGTGAGATTCGTGCCCAGGCAAAGCTGGACCACCCGAACCTCGTGAGAGCGTTTGACGCCGGTAGAGACGGCCGCGTTCATTATCTCGTCGTCGAATATGTACCTGGAACTGACCTGCGCAGGCTGGTCAGGACCAAAGGAAAGCTATCCGTTCAGCAGGCAGCCAACATTATCAAACAGTCTGCCGAAGGTCTGGCTCACGCTCATCAGAAGAATCTGATTCACCGTGACATTAAACCTGGCAACATCCTCGTGACTCAGGATGGAGTTGCAAAACTTTCCGACCTTGGTCTCGCGTTTCATCTGAACGATCCGAATGATCCCCGAATCGGCAAGATCGTCGGAACTGCCGACTACCTTTCGCCCGAACAGATCCGAACACCGATGGATGTCACCGAAGTCAGCGACATCTATTCACTAGGTTGCACTTTGTACTATGCGATTACCGGAAAGGTCCCTTTCCCGGGAGGCACTCCGAAAAGCAAAGCGCGTCGACATCTCCAGGAGACTCCATGGCATCCCCGCCGGTTCAACGAGGAGGTCAGCGATGACTTCGTTGATCTAATCGGCGACATGATGGAGAAGGAAACCAGCGAACGCATCCAATCTGCGTCGGAAGTGGCTGAAAGACTTGCCCCGTGGGCGAGCGACAACAGTCCGTTAATGAGCGACGAAATCGGCAAACAGCGCTGGCAGCCGGCCCCGATCGCATCGATTGACAATCAGGATACCGACCCCAACCTCGACATTGCTGAACTTGCAATGAACGAGATGAGCGACACTTCGCATAGCGGTCACTTGCAGGGCACAATCGGTATGGGAGATCCCGGCGTTGACACGGGCTCGTTTTCCTCGAGCAGCAGTGTTGTACTTCCCGGAGCGATATCAGCTGAAAAACATCCGAAAACGGTCAGCGAGAAATTCAGCGCCGCGGGACATCTGCCACAGGAAGTTCCTATGGTTTCCAGCCGCGTGATGTTTGTTGTGTCCGTTACAACGGCAATCATCGGCGCAGCCATCGGTCTTCTGGCCGGCTTCGTTCTTTTCGGCGGCGGTTAGACATCAGCCGAACCGACTCAGCCTGACCCGATTTTCGAGCTGAATTCTTAAGGCGATCCGTAGATAAGTCTGCGCGTTAGTACCTGGCGAGCACGGGAAGAACTTCAGTCTGAATGCCACCTGTAACGTGGACGTTGGAATCTGCATCAACGAAGACGTCGATCTCGCTGCGAACTCCAAACTCTTCCAGGTAGATTCCCGGCTCTATTGAGAAACAGGTCCTCGGCATTACGAGACGCTCCTCTTTGGTTTCCAGATTATCCATGTGGGCACCGTTGCCGTGAGTCTCCTGACCGATATTGTGCCCGGTCCTGTGGATAAAGTATTCGCCATAACCCGCCTGGTCGATTACGTCACGCGTTGCCTGATCAACTTCCCAACCCTGGAGAGCTCGCCCTTCAGCAAACGCGGATTTCGCGCATTCGATTCCCGCATCTCGAGCTGCAGCAACGATGTTGAAAATCTCAGTATACTTTTCCGGCACTGCCTGACCGATGAAGCCGACCTTTGTCACATCGCTGTAGACTCCACCGGGCACATCCATCTTCGCCCACATGTCGAGCAGGACGAATTCACCTTCTTTGACCTCTGAGTCAGACCCACGCTCAGGTGCATAATGCGGATCTCCGCTGTGGGGGCCGATCCCGACGATCGGTGGATGATACGTGGTCATGTTATTGTCAGCGTAGAACTGCATCACATGATCCTGAACATCGGATTCGTGAATCGTGTTTCCAGAACGAACGTTTTCGGCAATGTACTTCCATGCGGCTTCAAAAGCGGCTTGATTCAGCCGGTCCGCCTGCTGATGCAACTCCCATTCCTCGTCCGTCCAGCGTGCTTCGAAGTACTGGATCAGATTTCCACTACTGGCAACCCCGGCGCCGAATGAACGAACCAGTTCAACGGTGCCCGCATCGACGCGCGAAACATAGGGATTGGCATTGTTGGGCGAATACTCCATCGCGATGTTCTTCGCACCGCCGATAAGAGACTTCAGCCCTTCGTGCAGTTCCTGCCAGCGGAGGTAGATCTGTTTCTCGCCCGGAAGATGATCAAGCGAACCCGGCTCGATCCGGTGACACAGCTTCTGCGGCTCGCCCTCGGCCGGAACAAAATAGAACAGTCGGCGCGAATAACCGGCTTCAGGTGGAATCAGCAGCACACGCTGAGCCAGCACATTGAGACCGCGAAAGTCATAAAGCAACCACCCGTCAAATCCAAACTCGCGGATCGCCTGCTGGACTGCTTCCAGATCAAAACTTTTCTCTATTGTGCTGACCGACATACCTGTTCCCGATTATTTGAGATCTTTATCCACTTAGATTTTGGGCTCTTCAATGTAAACGATCGGCGGCCCGCCCGCATCACACGATTCGACAACGGAGCGGTCTTATTGAGCACCATCCCAGTTGATTTCACAACCGGGAATTTTCGCCTGCAGCCAGCGCACTCCGTCCGCCGTCACATTCGTCTGCTCCAGATCGAGTTCTCTCAACTTCTTGAGATTTTGAAAATGGACCAGACTCTCATCTGTGACTTGAGTTTCATTCAAACGGAGATCGACTAGTTCGGACATATCCGCGACAACCTCGAGCCCTTCGTCGCTAATCGCGTTCCGCGTCAAAATCAGCCTGGAAAGACTGTTCAGGCTTTCGAGGTGAACAAGATCCCCGCTGTCTACTCCGGATTCCTCCAGGTCCAGCCATTGAAGCCCGGTCTGGCCGGCGATCGCAGAAATGTCATCGATAGATGTGTAATCGATGTCGATGCGACGGACGGATTTCAGGTCTCTAATCGGCTCAAGGTCAGCGCTGGTGGCGTTTTCCACGCTTTGAAAACTGACATTAACGATGTCGACAAAATACTCTTCACCGATCCAGTCACGAATCCACCGGGGCACGGGCGGACGGGCATCTACAACTCGACTCAGGCCATCATACTCATAGTCATAACCCAGATCCGCCCCTGAACTTAGCAAGGCGTCTCGCACCTCGCGGAGTCGATGAGCGCGGTTGGAAATTACCGCCATCCAGATCGCACCCGCTGTTACCAGAATCAACAGCGAGCCGAGGCTGAACCTTGAAAGCCGGTTGGCCGGACCGCGCTTGCCGTTTTCGTTTCCGCTCAACCTACGTCTCCGTTTCTGGAGAGTTAACGGATTCTTGGCGGTTCCAGTGGAGATGGAGCTTCTCCGGATTGCTGTGCACTGCCAAGCACAATACTGACTGTTTTTTCATCTTCTTCGTCGGCTGGAATAAAGGTCAATTCAATCTCGCGACCTGCTTCAAAACGATTGAGCATCGTCTTCAGCTTCATGATGTCGCCGACTTCTTCACCGTTCAGACCGGTAATCCTGTCACCACGATTCAGGCCTGCCTCTTCAGCAGCACTACCTTCAACTATCTGCTCGATGAACAAACCGTCACCGGAGCGATTTGGAACGGCGAGGATTCCGAGGAAGGCAGGTTCGACTTCCTCACCGTTCTTCAAGCGGTCAATGACATGATCGAGTCCGTGCAACGGGACCGCAAAACCGATTCCCGAGTCATACCATTCAACTCCCGCGCCTACGGCTTGAGACTGCGGGTTCATGGGTACACAGATCCCGATCAATCGACCTTCGATATCGAGTAGTGGTCCCCCGTAGTTGGCCGGGCTGATGTTCGCATCGGTTTGCACCGCACGGCCGCCGACGCGGTTGGTCGCACTGATAATTCCCATCGAAACCGCGGGGTTGGTATCGCCGTAACCAACACCCGCGCTGATAGCCCATTGACCGATCTGCAGTTCTTCCGGATCTATAAACTCAGGCACCTGCATGTCAGAGACATCTTCTATTTTCAGCAGGCAGATTTTTCTTGTGTCATCTCTGCCCAGCATTTTTGCGACCCGCCGCTGACCGTCGTGGGTGACTACCGTAATTACCGGCGGCCTTTGAATGAAGTTGAATGTGCTGGTGACAACGAGGCCATCGCTCGATATCAACACCCCGGTTGTATTGCCTTCACCTTGCGACCGGATTCCCCCGATCCTCCCCTGGACGGCGCTGACACCACCAAACGACTCTATTGTCACCAACGAAGGTCTTACTCTTTCTACCGCGCCACGCAGGGCGCGGGTCGTCAGCATCATCGCTTCAAGCGTCTGCCGGGAATCGGCTTCCTCATCGTCCTGAACGCTCCCTGCTGCAAGGCTCGTGTACACATCGCGAGACATCAAAATGACGGACGTGGAATCATCGGATTCGTCCGGTTCCAGCGACTCAGTGTCTGTGCCTTCGTCCGTGGAATCAGTATCCGGTTCGGCCGGATCGTCAGCCGAAAGCGTGAGCGGCACGCGGATAACGTCCACACCGCGTTTGACGACAACAATGACCTCGTTGTCAACGCGAAGAGACTCCAGCACTTCGTCGAACTCCCGGACGGTGCCTACTTTTTCACCGCCGAGCGTTATTATCATGTCGTCGGAACGTAATCCTGCTTCGGCTGCCGGGCCGCCCCGGCGGACCCGATCAATGTAGGCAGGTGAATTTCTGCCACCGTGGCGGAAGATCACGATGCCAAGCTCAGGTGGACCTGTGGAGTCCTCCTCGGCTACGGCACTTTCGCGCGAATCGCCTTCCATGAATGCGGCCAGTTCGCTGCCGGGAACTGCGTAGTTCAACCTTGTGTTTGTATCCGAGCTGTTGATGATCTTGCCGACCATACCAACAAGCCTGCCATCGGTCAGAACAACAGCACCTCCCCCGGCACCGGGATTGCTGGTAATTGCATCGATCAGCACGAGGTCGCCGCGATAGGCAACGTCCCGCCGGTTCAGTCTCGCATCCATACTGGTCCGGAGAGCAATCACACCGAGCATCACAGAAAGCGGTTCGTCTTTATCAGCGACTTTGAACGCGTTTGTAAGAGCGATGACCCAGTCACCTTTTTCCCCGACCTCTTCAGCCGAAATTTCGAAGTGCTCCGGCGTCTCTGCCTGGATCTTCAACAACGCCAGTTGAGTCTCCCGGTTGCGTTTGAGAATCGCTGCGTCAAACTCTCTACCGTCATGCAGCAGGACTCGAACATTTCCGCCGTCGAGAAACACACCCTGCATCGTCAGAATATGCCCTTCTTCAGATGCAACAATCCCGGTGGCATAGCCTTCTACGCGTCCTGCGCCGGCTCCGAAAATCTTGACGACTTTCGACTGGCTCTGCTCAATCGCGGCGTCAAATACCCCTGCAGTCTGGCCGCAACTGATCGCCGGGAACGAACATGAGACGACGAGGATCGCCCCGATGAGTATTGCAGACCGTATTCTGTTAACGAGTTTGTGTATCCTGAACATCTCTGCAGCGACCTATTCGAGTCCGAAAAAGAACATTGCGTCTTCAATTTCATCGACCGTTTCCACGGACGTGGTTTCAAATCGCACCGCCGGATGTTCGTCGATGCCAAGAACGTAGGCGCGGCTCATTGGTATCAGCCATCGGCTTGCCCCTTCAACTGGTTGCCATTGTTCGAACAACACACCGCCATTGCGACGCTCACAGTCTTTATCAGCACAAGCCTTGATCAATTGCGGAGCAGGCAGTCCGTCTTCACCGTACATTCGCAGCCAGAAGTAAAACTGTTCTCCGTCACGGCCTGATCTCGAAAGCCGCCATGCGTTCTGTCCGCCGGCTTTATCTCCGCCGTCAATCAAGATATCTCCGAACGCTTCATACGGGTCATGAGTGACAACCGAAAGCATGCCCTTGGCCGCAACAACGGGCAATTCCAGCCTCGCCTCGGGTACAGACAGGTCAACCTGAGCGCCATCAATCCAGCGTGAATAGGTTTCACCGTCGAAACGGTAGTCGTCTTCGTTCTCTCCATCACGCCTTATCAAGACACGAAACCTGCCGTCAGACGCCAGCCACGTCTCCTGGGTCCCAACCTTGACTTCACCTTGAAAGACATCATCCGTCAGTCTCAGGAAAGTCTTTCCAGTCTCTTCATCAGCATTCCCGCCGGTCAGGTTGTGACAATTGCTGACCCAGTCACCTATGACACGGGCAGCATACTGATGATTGATCTGCTCGTCCCGGACGACTCCCGGTTCGGCGGACAACAGTTCGATCATCGCCTGCTGGAGTTCCCGAGCCTGCCTCTCCTCCTCGGACGGCGGTTCGTCGCCGGGGCGAGGCTGACCACCGCCGGCACCCGGCCGCGCATAGGGCAGACCAAATAGACGGACATGAATATCCATCTCGACTCCGCTCTGTTTGCGGATCTTCAAGTGAGCGGGCCAGTCTTCCGGCAATGTACAGATCAGATTTGTAAACTGATTTGCGTTCTCAATCGGAATGCCCTCGAACTCAAGCAACTCATCTCCTAGTTCGAGTCCTTCGATGGCAACGGGCGCATCACGGTTGATCGTCGAGCAGAGGACTTTGCCGCCACGGTCGGAAAAGCTCGCATCGAGAGTCCCGTGTTCCACCAG